>JAHJSU010000297.1 GCA_018829985.1 Elusimicrobiota bacterium
AGCCTGCGAAAAACAGTAAGCCATCCGCCTAAGGCGGACGCAGGCTGCCCGCCAAACAACCGGCGGGTCCGCCGAAGTTGTGTGGCGGAAAGCCTGCGGCTACAAAGGCGATTTTTGAGCAAAATCGACTTTTTACGGGAGAATCAAGCTTAGGGGGGATGCCCGCTGAAATAGCGGACGAATTTTTTGGAGGCTGCCAGGCAACCCGGCTATTAGGCTCTTAGGCCGTCCAATGGGCATTGCCCTTGTTACGGCACAGGCATAGGCTGGTTTTTCCTAATTGCCTATCTTTCTATTTTAACCAGGATGGGCTGGTAGATCGACGGGTCAATGTAGATCAGGTGGAAATAGTTCCTGTCCGAGAAGATCTCTTTGGCCGAGTAATACAATGTGTCCTTTTTAGCGGGCGGCTTGTAGAGCGGCGCCGCTTCCGGCGCTTTCGCGAATGCCTTGAAATCCCTGAATTCAGCGGTCTTGATCTCCTGTGAATCGAAACTCATATATATTATCCTGAAAACCTTTTTGAAGGCGTCATAGACAAGGGACGCCTCCCCGCTGACATCCTCGAAAAAAGCCCCTCGTTCCTTTCCGCTCCACTCCCCGGCCTGCGTAAGGTATTCATAGCGGGACAGGCTTTCTATATCCGCCGGCTTTACGCGCAGCAGCGTAAGCGAGGTCAGTCTGCCGTCGTTCATCTTTGACGCCCGGCCCAGGAGGTAAAGATATTCGCCCACGGCTATCACGCTGTCGCCTATGACCACGCCTTCGGCCTTAAAGGCGTTTATCCGTTTAAACGCCAGCATTCCCGGTTCTGCTTTAAGCGGCAGCGCGGACCTTGCCAGGCCCATGCCTTTGAACGAGAAGCCGCCCGGGACGTTCTTGTCCAGTTCCACGTCCATGTAATAGACGTATATAAGATCGTCCAGCTGTATGCCGTCGTCCGCCCACATTCTTTTTACCAGCGGGTTTTCGCCTTCCCTGTAGCCGATGAATTCCCGTATCTTCCCGTCCGGCGCGTAAAAGGTGAAATCAAGATTTCTGTAATTGGCGGAAGACGGGGCCGGCGTGAGCGCCAGCGTGTTGGAAGGCATGGCGTTCATATCCGCCGCGGCGTTGAAATCAACGGTCGCGGTGGTGACCACGGAGCCTTTCCAGCCGCCCAGGATGGTGTCGCCGAAGGTCCAGAGACAGGCCTGGGTCCCGTCCCGCAGCTTTATCGGTATAGGCGTCACGCCGTCCTGTCCAAGCACATGGTTAAGCCGGTCCGGCCCGAAGATCCCTTCGTTCACGGGCCCGGCCCAGGCGCGGACCGAAAAAATCGATAAAAATAAAACAAAAAACATTTTCATGGCTTTTACTTGGAATTGTATTATAGCCTTTGGGCCGCGGATTTAGCAACGATACCCAAAAGTGCCCGGCGCATCTTCTTCTGGAAAAGCTCACCGGAAAAACTTATAAGATATTCCCCGCCCCCAGGATCGAAGCGCGCTTGTTAAAATTTGCGGCACGGCCCCGATTCGGCGGATGATATCCGGACGGGTTGGGCGTGTCAGTCCATAAAATGTCAAGATTCCAGATTAGAAGACAATCTTCAATCTTTAATTTTTAATCTTCAATCGTTACTACTCAGCCACAAAGTCACAAAGACACGAAAGAAATCAGACAACAAACCGTTTGATCCATAAACTTTCTTTGTGCCTTGGTGTCTTAGTGGCTGAGTAATTACTAAAAATCAGCGCTATCAGCGTTCTATATTCTATTCCGCCATCTCATAGCGACCTGAGTAGTTACCTTCAATCACTTAACTCTTGATACGGCGCCTGCGCAGGTATTGCAAATTCTTTTACGTTCGGAAGCCCTATGTCGGACAGGCTCCTAGTATTGTATTATATCCTTTAGTACGCGAATCCGGCAAAAGTAGGAAGGTGGTTTAAAGGTTTAACTTACGCTAATCTCCTATGTTTCCTGCAAATAAGCATTACGGGACAATATTGACAGACTTCTTTCATAAAACCGGGAAATAAAAAAGAGGAGGGAGAATATATGAAAATAGGAATAGTACTATCCGGTTGCGGAGTGAAAGACGGCTCTGAAATTCACGAATCCGTGCTGACACTGCTTGCTGTGAGAAAAAACTCAGCAGACCCGGTGTTTATGGCGCCCGATGTGAATCAGCTGGATGTCATCAATCATCCGACAGATGAAACTTCCCCGGAAAAAAGAAATGTATTAGCGGAATCTGCGCGCATATCCAGGGGGAATATAAATGACATAAAAGAAGCCAGAGAAAAGGACTTGGACGCTCTTATATTTCCCGGGGGATACGGGGCCGCCAAAAATCTCTGCGATTTTGCAGTCAATGGTGAAAATTGCACGGTCAATCCTGACGTTTCAAGACTGATTTACGACATGCACAAAGCAGGCAAACCTGTTGGATTTATTTGCATTGCGCCTGTCATCTGCGCCGCGGTTTTCAGAGGCGACCCGGGCGTAAAACCCAAACTTACCATCGGCACGGATTCTAATACGGCCGCCAAACTTGAAAAAATGGGAGCCAAACACGTTTCCTGTCAGGTTACAGATATCTGCGTGGATGAAAAAAATCTTTTCGTGTCCACTCCGGCATATATGCTGGCACAGTGCATCACCGAACTGGAAAAGGGAATCTCAAATCTTGTGGCCACAGTGGTCAAAATTGCTTCAAAGTAAAAGGTAAAAGGGGGAGCTCCTCCTTTATTTCAGGGGAAGGGGCGTCCATATGCTAAAACAGGCCGCCGCGCGGAAGTTTACCGGAAATCAGGCCGGGGTTAAACCTTTTTATCCGCATAATTGCGCCGCCGGTACCGACGGCTGTTTTATTTGCCGAACCGGCGTGTTAAAGGCTGTAATCAAAAAAGCAGTCGGCTCAATAAATTCATGCAGAAACACGGGGGGTATACGTATGGAGGTCGGTGATAGCAGACGTCCGCTTCTATTCCTGGCCGCGTTTTTAGCTTCTTTATCGGCTTCACACGCCGCCGTGACCGCCGAAAGCCCGCCTTTTATTCCGCAAACCCGTGCGGATATGCCTGCGTCCAGGGAAACGGGGATTCAGGCCTATAATTTCGATTTTGATGACAATATTTTTTCAACAGGAGCCCGAATCTATCTAACGAACACCAAAACGGGGCACAAGAAGGGTGTCTCAACGGCTTATTGGGCGGTTGTGCGTCAAAAACTCGGAAAAGAAGACGAGTGGAAAGATTATGTTTTGGATACTAAGACCGGTTTGGCCGAATTTGATGATTCGGGACCTGCCGGCGCCGGCCTTTTTAAGACCCAAATCGAGAACGCATTAAAAGATCGCACAGAGAAATGGAAAGCTCCCGGCTGGAACGCGTTTTGTGCGGCCATGCGGGATCCGGAGAAACGCAGACATACGACTATTATCACCGCCCGCTCTCATTCTCCGGAGGCTATTCTGAAAGGCCTTCAGGTACTCAAAGAAAAAGGCCTCATTGGAGAGGTTCCCAAAAAAGAAAATATCTATACCGTGAGTTGGCCGGGGCTCCCCCGGCAATTTAAGGGTGCGGATACCGCGGAGAGCAAGGCCAAAGTCATGGCGTATCTTTTAAATGAGCTCGATAAGATGCCGGTGCCCGAAAAGTCCCCATTGGCAGCCAACCGGGAGGGAGACGGCCTTGAAAGAATGCATCTCTGGGATTTTTCGGATGATGATTTCGGCGATTATATGACGGCGTTCTGCGCTCTTTCCAGCGAGGTGGCCGACGGCCGCTGGCCTCATATAAAAATCATGATTTTCCACACGGGAAAATATCCGGCGGTGAATATTCCCCGTTCCGCGGAATGTGCGAAGCTTTATGGGCCGATTACAGATAAAAGCGCCAATTTTAATCTGGTCATTACTCCAAAGGGAAAACCGCGCGCTTTGAATAAGAGCGAGGGCGTATTTTTTAAACGGAAGACGGGTGGAGGCGCAGCTAAGGCGGGGACGAGGCCTTCCCGCATCAAAACTAAAGAATTTAAACGCGCACTTAACAAATAAATCGGTAGTGTCCCATAATCGTACACGCACAGTCATACCACAGAAACATTTAGTCGGTCTGGCCGCAAAAAGGCGCAAAACGCGCAAGATTGGGAGCGAAAAAGAAAAAAGCTGTCATCCCCGTCCGCCTTAGGCGGATAAGCGGGGATCCATTTAAAAAACAGTGATTCGTGAATTTATGGATTCCCGCCAACGGTACGCGGGAATGGGAAGCTTAGTTGTCAGGCGAAGGCGCGTCAATAGTTAACTAACTGATTCCGCTGAAAAACCCCCTCCGGCTAAAAATCAACTTTGAAAATGACCATCAAAACACTTTACCCACTGAATAAAAATCGTTTGTACGCGATCCTGGAGAGAAATATTTTGAGCGATTTTTCACTATTTTTAAAACAGGGGGTTTTTCAGCGGAATCACTAACTACGCTACGTCCCCGTGTTACCCGTGTTATATGCGGATAGGCTCCGGTTCCCCGGAGTAACCCGCGTTATTATAACTTACTGGGTCGCTGGCTCGTTCATTTTATCTTTTACCAAAATCCCCCCACCACCGCCACGGCCTTCGGCGCTATGAAAGCCTTATGTCGGACAGTATCACGGGATAAAAGTGTGGCCTTTGTCCTATGGATTAATTTTAGGCGTTTTTGGTCGTCTTCCGTTTTTCCCCAACCACCTGAAAATCACACAGCTCGCAAGTAAGCATCTGGCCGTCTTTAGTCCATGCCTTGACCACGGCTTGGTATCGCCCTCCCTTATAGCCTGACCAGTCATACCACCAGTAGCCTACCGAATGCCGGCAGGCTTGCCAGGGCCCTTTATTAATCGAGATTTCCACCCGCTTAATATCTCCGAATGTCCCTACACGGAATGTGTAGTGCGGCGCGGTAATCTTCTCACCCTGTTGCGGGTGATCTAATATGACGCAAACCTCGCCGGTCTTTACCGCGTCCACGCTCCCCTGTGTCACGGTCTTCTTTTTTCTTCCCAGCCCTATCATCTCATTTATTCCCATGTTCTTGTGCCCTCCTTGTAATCATTACAGCATAGTAAATTGTCGCCGCCCTTTTTCTATTTTCCCCTGTTTTCCTCCTTAACGGGCGGGCGCGTTCTAAGGAGATCGTGCAGGAGCGCGGCAAGGACCTCGGGCCTTACCAGCTTGTCCACAAAATTTTCCACGTTCGGCTCCCGCTTCAGCGTTTCTAAAGTGTCGCGGTCCAGGCGGCGATCGCTTACTATCACTATGGGGATACCGGCGGTATCGTCTTCCTGGAGTTTGCGTAAAATTTCAATGCCGCCGAATTTCGGCAGCATCAGGTCAAGAAGTATCAGCCCGGGACGCAGGAGCCTGGCTTTATCAAGGGCCTCTTCCCCGTCGTCCGCCTGTTCAATTTTAAAACCCTCCTTGCTCACTATATAATAAAGCCAGTCCGATATTGATTCATCATTACCAACAATGAGTATCAGTTTATCCCTGGGATTTCCGCAGTCGGGGCGGTCTTTTCCGTTATTTTCCATCGGTGATTGTCGCCCTGGTAACTTTTATATCTATCTCTCTTGAATCGGTTTCGTCCTTAGATTGGGCCTTTATCGGCAATTCCATGCCGCCGTCGGGCAGCGCGAAACGCATGGAGAAAGTGCCGTCGGGGTTTAAATTGATTTTACGGTTTAAAACGGTTACGCGGGCGTCCGGTTCGGTGGCTCCGTAAAGTATTAGTTCGCAGTCGGCAACCAGCCAGAACTTCTTTTCGGCCGGCTTTTGCTGCTGCCGGGCCTGCGAGGACATGGAACTAACGCCCCAGGAGGAGGCGCGGGAGAACACCGTGCGCAGCATCTCCCAGCGTTGCGCCAGCGACTTGGCCACTTCGCCGGAGCCTTTGCCTATGTATTCCACGCCGGAAAGCTGAAGGAGTTTATCAAAATCGCCGGAAACGGATAGCCACTTTTCATCCGTGATCTCAGAAACCCCGCCGGTCGGAAGGGTTACCACGTTGGTCCGGACTATCGCCGCGAAGCGGCCGTCCGGAAGGATTAAACCTATCTCACAACAGTGGCTTCCGCCCGGCTCCTGGACGTTGATGTACCAGTTCCTTGCGTCCAGCGTTATCGGTACGTCGAAATAATGCGGCGACTGCTTGGGGTCGGTTACGCCGGCCATATCGTAGACTCTTATGACCGGCTTGCTCTTTTCAAAAACATCCTGTCCATGTTCTTTGCGAAGCCGGGCTCTGGAATTGTCTGTTATTTCCCAGTAGGTAAACATCCAGTTAGGATCGCGCGGAAGCAGCGCGGCTTCCGTTTCGCCGTAATTCTCTGGCAGGGATTGCCCGTGCCCTGAAACAGGCTGCTCTTTTTCCTTGTTTATATGGCTTGAGGACGTCATATGATATCTTATCCCTTAAATGCTTATGGCATAAAGCCTATGGCCGTTTTAGGCCGTTTGATGGCCATAGGCCTTGATACGGCACAGCCATAGGCTAGTATTTCCATAAGGATTTTTGTATGTGTCTCCCGCGGCGAAGCTTTTTGGTCCTTCTAAACAATGCCTCCACCCTGGCTTTCAGTTCGTCCAGCTCGTAAGGTTTTGTCAGGTAATCGTCGGCGCCCAGTTTAAGCCCCAGCACTTTATCTCCGGTCTCGGCTTTGCAGGTCAGTATAAGCACGGGCAGGGATCGGCGTTTCGGGTCATTCCGGATATCTTCGCACAGCCATATGCCGTCGCCGTCGGGGAGCATCCGGTCCAGTATCACGAGGTCAGGCCTGCTTTTTTTCAGCTTTTCCCGGGCCTCTTTTATGGAACCGGCGGCGGATAGTTCGCAGTTAAAACAGGTTTCCAGGAATTCCAGCACGCATGGGTCATCTTCTATAAGCAATATTTTATAAAGTCTGTCCATGTTATTTTCCGAAACAAAGTTTCCGCCCGCCGGCAGGCCATGTACCAGAGCACAACACCGTAGACCATAGGTACGACAGTATACTCTGAACTTATGCGATCACCCGCAGACAAAAACCGTTATGGCGGGACTTAATATGCGTTTTAAAAACACCGCCATCACCCTTCTTTTGATTCGGGTGTGTTCCAACGCGGCGGGCAGGTTTTCAAAGTCTTGTGAAGCAAAGCTGCCAACACCGCAGGATTTACAGGCTTTTCCAGAAAATCCACAACATTGGACTCCTGCCTTATCATCTCGGAAGTGGAACGATCCATGTAACGGCCGGAAACAACAATTATAGGAATACCGGAGATTCCCTCTGCCTGTAGCTGGCGCAATATCTCGAAACCGCCGTAGTGCGGAAGCATGAGGTCCAGCAGTATAAGGTCCGGCATCAGTTCCTGCGCCTTTTTCAGCGCCTGCCCGCCGTCCGAAACTTTTTCAACCCTGAAGCCTTCCTTTATCACCATGAATTCCAACAAATCCCTGACGGCATCGTCGTCATCCACTATGAGAATGAGTTTATTCCCGGGGGACAGATTTCCGTTCTCCGCCATTTTGTATCAGGTCAAACCCGCACCTCTTCTATTGTGTAATCAAACAGTCTGTCCGGACCTGCAAGTTCTTTCAATCGCTTTTCCATTTTGCCCTTTGCAA
The DNA here is from genome assembly GCA_018829985.1 of Elusimicrobiota bacterium. Lineage (GTDB taxonomy): Bacteria > Elusimicrobiota > Elusimicrobia > Elusimicrobiales > UBA9959 > JAHJSU01. The sequence continues at coordinate 7,629 of JAHJSU010000297.1, forward strand.
ATTCAGATTTAAAATCAAGAATATAAACATGTTTTTTTTGATCTTGAACTCTGAAAGTTCCCAGCTTTTTGAGGGCGTCAAAAATATCCAACTGTGTGATTACGCTGGCCTTATCAATAAACTTGATGGATATTATGCAATGAGACAGTCCCAATCCGGCATTAAAATCCGGACTCACCGACAAGTTGCGGTTAACTATATTTTTCATCCCTCGTGTGTTTTTTTGTCACCCCTCCCCAAAAAAAGGGGCGACAACCCAGCCCTATACGTTCGAGCGAATAGGGACTAAGCTGCCGCCCGCAATGACGGCAGCCTTATTCCTACTCGAACGTGTGAGGAGCCTTTGGCTCCTTAGATAAGGCTATCCAAAATACTTTTGGCTCAAACAGCGAGCCTTTTAACTATGATATAAGTATAACAAAAAACACAACATCTGGCATACTTTCAGAATTGTGGCTCTTCCGGGTTTTCCGTGGGTCCGCACTACAGATTAACCACAAAGGACACAAAGTTGGCCGTCTGATAGGCATAGCCCTTGATACGGCACTGGCATAGCCTTGTCATTCCCGCAGGCTGTTGGCGGGAATCCAGTAAATTCTTCTTCTCTAATGGTTCCCCGCCTATCCGCCTAAGGCGGACGGGGAAGACGGAAAGCTTTATCTTTGTGCGCTTAGTGGTTTATTCAGCATTAATCCGCACTATCCAGCCATGAGCTCACAGTTGTCACCCATGCTAAACCCGGAAGAGCCCCAAATTGTCTTAAAAACCCTTGGAACGCGCGAAAAATTTGCCGGCTCCTCTTAGATAAGCGTCGGTAGTTCCGATTTATCGGTTAAGGACGCGTTTGAATTCTTTGGTCAGGGCGGGGACGACCTGGAAGAGGTCGCCTATTATGCCGTAGGTGGCTATTTTAAAAATGGGCGCGTCCGGGTCCTTGTTTATCGCCACGATGACCTTGGAGGACTGCATCCCTATCAGATGCTGGATCTGCCCCGAAATGCCGCAGGCGATATAGAGCTTCGGACAAACCGTCTTTCCGGTCTGTCCCACCTGGTGCGAATACGGTATCCAGTCCGCGTCAACGGCCGCCCTTGACGCCCCGACCGCCGCGTTAAGCGTCTTGGCCAGCTCCCGTATCATCGCGAAATTTTCCGGCCCACCCAATCCCCGGCCGCCGGACACGACGATGTCGGCCTCCGCCAGGTTCACCGTCTCTTCTATTTCCGCCACGATGCCCGCCAGCCGGGTGCGCGACTTCATCACTTCTTCCGGGTAGCTTTTCCTTATAACTTCGGCTGTGCGGGATTTGTCTGTGGCGGCCTCTTTCATGACCTTGTGCCGGACCGTGGCCATCTGCGGCCTGTGGTTCGGCGTTATGATGGTGGCCATGATGTTGCCGCCGAACGCCGGGCGCGTCTGCAGCAGGAGCCGTTCCTTTTCGTCTATGTCCAAACCGGTGCAGTCGGCGGTGAGCCCGGCGTTTATCCTGACCGCGACGCGCGACACCAGGCTTCTGCCGATGGTGGTAGCGCCGCAAAGGATTATCTCCGGCGCGTATTCCTGGGCGAGTTTCACAAGGACTTCCGTGTACGGGTCGTCCTGGAAAGCGGCCAGCGCGGGATGGTCCACGAAATAGATCTTCTCCGCTCCGCGCTCCGAGAGCTCCGCTATCCTGGACTCTACGGCGCTTCCCAGCAGGACCGCGCAGAGCTTGACGCCCAGCTTGTCGGCGAGCTTTCTCCCCTCGCCGAGAAGCTCAAAGGAGATGGATTGTATGACGCCCTTTTTCTGCTCGCAGAAAACCCAGACGTCCTTGTAGCGGGAAAGGTCTTGTTTTACACACGCGTCTTCCTTCAGCTCTATGGCGTTGAACTCGCAGCTCTCCACGCACGCGCCGCAGAAAGTGCACTTGGCCATGTCTATTACGGCCTTTTTGTTGGCTATGTGTATGGCGTCAAACGGGCACGCCTCCACGCAGAGCGTGCAGCCGTTGCACTTGTCAAGGAAGATGGTTATTGAGCCGGCCATAAGATAAGAAGGGTAGAGGGGATAGGGTAGAGGGTAGAATCAGAAGCCTATACCCTATACCCTTTCTTTTACGCCGCTATGTCCTTCAATAATTCAACCAGCTCCGCGGCAACGTCCGCCGTGTCGCCTTTGAGCAGTTCGCCGCCTTTTCTCGGCTCGGGCGTAAAGATCTTGATCACCCGCGTGGGGGAGCCGTCCAGCCCCAATGACTCCGGCTCCGCCCCAATGTCATCCGCTGTCCATTTTGTTATTTTCACGGACTTTGCCCTCATCATGCCCTTTAATGACGGCAGGCGCGGCGTATTTATCTCTTTGACCACTGTGAGCAGGCATGGGAGCGGGGTTTCCACCGTGTCGTAGCCCTCTTCGGTCATGCGCTCCACCAAGGCCTTGTCAGCGGATATCTCCGCTATCTTTTTTACATAGGTAACCTGCGGAATGTCGAGGTGGGTGGAGATCCCGGGGCCGACCTGCGCGGTATCTCCGTCGGAGGCCTGTTTACCGCATAGGATCACGTCAAAAGCGCCGATCTTCCGTATCGCGGCCGCGAGCGTGTAGCTGGTGGCCCAGGTATCTGAGCCGGCAAATTTCCTGTCGCTCAGCAGGACGGCCTCGTCGCAGCCCAGCGAAACCGCCTCCCTCAGCGCGCTCTCGGCCTGCGGAGGGCCCATCGTGAGGACCGTGACCTTTCCGCCGAGACGCTCCTTCAGGCGGACGGCTTCCTCTATCGCGTAAGCGTCGAACGGGTTTATGACGCTTTCCACCCCTTCCCGGATAAGCGTGTTCGTCAGCGGATCTATCCTGACGTCCGTGGTGTTCGGCACCTGTTTTATGCAGACGATTATGTGCATGTTATTTATGTGGCCGCCCAGGTTCACTGTTCAAAGGTTCAGCGGTTCAACGGTTAAACTCCCAGATGTCTATGGATAACCCAGGCGCATTCGCGCTGCCGTTCTCGGATTCATAATCTGCAAAAGATAACCTTGAACCGTGAACCCTGAACCTGTCAACCCGCGCAGTTCTATTTCTTCAGGCTCTCTTTTATCATATTGGCCGCTATGATGTTGCGCTGGATCTGGTTCGTGCCCTCGTAAATCTGCGTGATCTTGGCGTCGCGCAGATATTTTTCCACCGGATATTCCCTCATGTAGCCGTAGCCGCCGAAGATCTGGACCGCGTCGGTGGCGACCTTCATCGCGGCGTCGCTGGCGAAAAGCTTCGACATCGCGGACTCCTTCGCCACGGACTTGGCGCCCGAGTCTATCATGCGGGCCGTCGCGTAGACCAGCGCGCGCGCCGCCTCCACCTGCGTGCCCATATCGGCCAGCATGTGCTGGATGCCCTGAAAATTAGAAATGGGCTGGTCGAACTGGACGCGCGTCCTGGCGTATTCGACGGCGTAATCCAGCGCGCCCTGCGCGATGCCGACCGCCTGCGCGCCCACCCCGGGCCTGGCGCTGTCCAGCGTTTTCATGGCTATGATGAATCCCATGCCCTCTTTGGAGATCAGGTTTCCGGCGGGGACTTCGCAGTCGGTGAAGATGACCTCCCGCGTGGCCGAGGCGCGTATTCCCAGCTTCTTCTCCTTCTTGCCGAAGTCCATGCCTTTTGCGCCCTTTTCGACGATGAAAGCGCTGGCGCCTCTGGCGCCCCTGGCTTTGTCGGTGAGCGCTATGACCGTGTATACTTCGGCCTCTCCCGCGTTCGTTATCCACTGCTTGGTCCCGTTCAATATGTAGCGGTCGCCCTCTTTCCTGGCGGTTGTCTTTATCGAGCCGGCGTCGGAGCCGGCTCCGGCTTCGGTTATGCAGAACGCGGCGAGCCGTTTCCCTTGGGCGATGTCGGGCAGGAATTTCTTCTTCTGCTCGTCCGAGCCGTACAGCAGTATCGGGAACGTCCCCAGGCCCGTTCCCCCGTATCCGAGCGCTATGCCCGCGCAGGCCCGGGACAGTTCCTCGGTTACGAGGCACATATCCATAACGCCGCCGCCCAGGCCGCCGTATTGTTCCGGTATATATATCCCGAAAAGATCGCTGTCGGCCAGGATTTTCATTATCGGCCAGGCGAACTCCTCGGTCTCGTCGTAATGAGCCGCGACCGGCTTTATCTTCTCGTCGGCTATCTTTTTGGCGAGATCGCGTATCATCACCTGCTGTTCGGTCAGTAAATAATCCATGATTGCCTCCTTATTTAACGGCTAGACAGCTGGACGGCTGGACGGCTGGGCTGTCTGGCTGCCTAGCTGCCTAGCTGTCTCGCTGTCCAGCTGATCTGGCTGTCTAGCTGCCCCGCTGTCCAGCCGTCTAGCTGCCCCGTCTCAGGTCTATCACATCCAGCAGTCCCGGGCCGTAGGAAATAAGGGCAAGTCTGGGATACGGGTAGATGTCTGAAAGGGCTTTTATTTTTTTAATAAAAGCTTTAGCCTCCGGCGTGAACTGCGCCGGCGTTCTGGCGGCGGCGTTGCCTTCAAAGGTGTCTATATGGGTTACCGCCAGTTTGGTGGCGGAATTTATGGAGATGGTCCTGAAGGCCGTGCGCTCCTCAAAGACGCCTATGCGCCTTAAACGCCCGCTCACCGAGCCCACTTCCCGGCCCTTGGTATGATGAACGCTCAGCGCCGCCTCGTCTTTAACCTCGCTCTCAAGCGGGCCCGGGCCCACCCTGCTCACATAAGGCTTGAAGATGGCGTAAACGTCGCGCACATATTTCGGGCCCAGTCCCGCCTCGGCCAGGAACGTGGAGGCGGTGGTGTCCCTTGAGGTGACATAAGGGTATTCACCGTGCAGCAGAGAGAGCTTCATGCCCTGGGTGCCCTCCAGAAGTATATCAGCGCCCCTCTGCAGGGATTTATTAAGAAGGCCGGTCACTTCCCTGATATAGGCTTTGAGCCTGGGTTCGTCCTTCGCGAATCTTATCGGCTTTCTTTCGATGCGCGCCTTTACGGCTTCGCCAAGGCCCGTGCCCACGCTGCCGATGCTCTTCATCATGCGGACGTCGTCCCGTTCCTTTTCCATCTGCCGCGGAGTGATCACCACGGCGTTCGGGTCTATGATCAGGCGGCCGCCTGAGCCGGTTTCGGCCATTTCCCTTAAAAGCCAGTCGGTTATTATATAAGTGCCGGCGCCGAGGACCAGTTTGGTCTTTTTATTTACGAAACCGGCCGGTATCGATTTGAGCGCGTAGATACGGTCCTTGTAAAAAACCGTATGTCCGGCATTGGGGCCGCCCACCTTTATGGCGTACTGGTAATTGCCTTTGCAGGCCAGGTAGGCGCAGATCTTGCCCTTGCCTTCGTCTCCGGCCTGGCCGCCCACGATTATGTCAACCGGCATGTGTCCTCCGCAAGGGGAAAGGGTTTTAGGTGTTAAGGTCTTTAGGGTTTAAGGGATGGGAAATATTAAGAAATCGTTCCCTTAAACCCTTCGCCCCTAAAACCCTTAACCCCTTCCTATTTTCCGGGCTATTTTTGCCGCGAGGCCGGTATAGGGTTTGGCGATAAGCGCCAAAAGCTCCTTTTTAACTTTTTCCTTTACCGTCAGCCGGCCTATAAAATTTTCAAGGTCCGCGCGCGTGATCTTGCGGCCGCGCGTAAATTTTTTGAGGGCTTCATACGGGTTTTTAAAATCTTCGCGCCTCAGAACCGTCTGCAAAGCTTCGGCGTAGATTTCCGGGTGGTTTTCAAGCTCTTCGGCGGAGGCGCCGGCGTTTACTTCCGAACGCCGCAAGCCCTCCGCGAGCGAGCGCCAGGCGATGAAACTGTGCGCGAAGGCCGCCCCGAAATTGCGTTCCACGGTGGAATCGGAGAGGTCGCGCTGAAGCCGCGAGACCGGCAGTTTGGCCGAAAAGAAAGAAAGCAGGGCGTTCGCAAGGCCGAGGTTGCCCTCCGCGTTCTCGAACTGTATGGGGTTTATTTTCTGCGGCATCGTGGAGGAGCCCGTTTCGCCCGCCATGTTTTTCTGGATAACCAGGTCCGAGCTGATGTAGCGCCACATGTCCTGCGCAAGGTCCAGCAGCACCGTGTTGGCCCTTCTTAACGCGTCAAAAAGCTCGGCGTAGGTGTCGTGCGGCTCTATCTGGGTGGCGGCCGGATTTAAGACCAGTTTTATCGCGAGCCCTTTATTGGCAGCGGCGGTCATCTTTGCCGAAAAAGCCGGCCAGTCTATTGCCGGATAAGCCGCCAGGTGGGCGTTGTAATTGCCCGCTGCGCCCGAAAATTTGACCGAGATCTCCGACCTCTCAAGCGTTGTTATCTGTTTCTGAAGCCGGGCCGCGAAAACGGCGAATTCCTTGCCGAAAGTGGTGCCGACGGCGGGCTGGCCGTGGGTGCGCGCGAGCAGCGGGACTTCGCCGTAGAGCTTTGCCCGGAGTTTGAGCTCCGAGAGCAGCTCTTTCAGGGCCGGCAGCATTACGGCGCTTAAGGCGCGCGACAGCATAAGAGCGTAGGCGAAATTGTTTATATCTTCCGAGGTAAGGGCGAAATGGACGAATTCAGCGAGGTCTTTAAGCGTGGTGCGCGAGAGCCTTTCCTTTATGAAATATTCCGCCGCTTTCACATCGTGCCTGGTTCGCGCCTCAAGGGCTTTTATCCTTCGCGCCCCGCCGGCGGAAAGGTCTTTAAGAGCGGTGAGAACGGCCAGTTCTTTTTTTGACAGCCGCCTGATGCCGGTCTTCGGATAGCCGCACAACAGGGAAAAGTAGAGAATTTCCACTTCCAGCCGGTGGCGCTGGAGCGCTCTCTCGCTGAAATATGCGGCCAGCGGCGCCGAGAGAGAGCTGTATCTGCCGTCCAGGGGACTGATAGCGTTAAGAGTATCCATAAAATTTTACCCGCTTACCCCGCACTTTGGCCCGGCTCCCGAAAAAATGCGGAGCTTACATTATATTGTATTATATTATAGTTCCGTAACGATTATGTAACATGCGCCGCATATACTTTATATAAGTAACAGGAACATTTTTGCGCGAACCGAGGGAAAATCATGGATAGAATGACGGTAATCGGTTTTACGCTGGGCGCCTTTGTCATGATATGGGGTATAGGCACCTCAGGCATAGCCGATAAGCTGCTGAACCTGCACGGCATCGTGATCGTGCTGGGCGGGACTATCGCCGCCACGATCGTTAATACCTCATATAAGCGGTTCCTGACAGGCATCAAAGCCTTTGGCGATATCTTCCTGAAACACTCAATGCCCGGCGTGGAAGAGTGCGTGCGGACCGTGGTCCAGTTAAGCGATACCGCCCAGAAGCAGGGCGGCATAATGGCGCTTACTAATGTGGACGGCCGTTTTGCCGGCGGTTTCCTTAAAAGAGCCGTAAGCGTCGCCATGGTCAGCGCCCAATCGCAGGAAACCAGGAGCATACTTGAAGAGGAAATACGGCGCCGGCGGCTGAACATACAGGAAGATTCCAACTTCTACCGCACCATGGGCGTCTTGTCTCCGATGTTCGGTCTTATCGGCACGCTTTTCGGCATCATCCAGACTTTAGGCAATATCTCCGACCCGTCGATGATCGGTAAATCCATGGCGACGGCCATCAGTTCGGCGTTTTTCGGCATCGCCCTTTCAAATCTCGTTTTCGTGCCCGTGGCCAATAAAATACGCCTCAGGGCCATGGACGAGACCCTGGTGCTGCAGCTGCTGCTTGAAGGCGTTATCGACATCATGTCCGGCAAGACCCCCCATTTGATAGAGATGCATCTGCGCGGCTATCAGCTTGAAGCGGCGGCCAAAGCCCCGGCCCCGAAAAAATGATAAGGGGCTAGGGGCTAGGGGCTAGGGGCTAGGGGCTAGGGGCTAGGGGCTAGGGGAATACATCCCTAGACGCTCGCCCCTACACGCTATACGCTGCTTTTTAACTTATGCGCTTTTACGAAAGAGAAGGCGAACTGGAAGACGAGCTTAACCGCGGCGCTTTGTGGGCTATAACCTACGGCGACCTGATGAGCTATCTGATGATCTTCTTTATGATACTGTTCGCTTTTTACAGCACCAAAGATATCACTCCCCAGTTCATGAAGAAAGCCGTCGAGGAGGAGTTCGGCCTGGACACCAAAATCACCAAGAAGCTTTTTGACCCCAAGGAGGGCATACAGCAGATAGCCCAGGTGGAGATCTCGGCGAATAAGATAACCATAAATTTCTCGGACCCTATCCTGTTCGAGCCGGGGAGCGACCGTCTTAAGCCTTCGTCTTCTAGGCACCTTAAAATGTTGGTTGAGGTTTTCAACCAGCTGCCCAATCCCGTACAGATAGAGGGCCACACCGACAACAGGCCGCTGGGCAAACGCGCCGGGTTCAAGTCCAACTGGGAACTTTCCGCCGCGCGCGCTTTTTCCGTGCTGAAGTATTTTCTTGAGCAGGGGATAGCCCCTGAAAAACTTTCGGCCGTCGGGTACGGCGAATTCAAGCCTGTAAAATCAAATGAAACGCCGGAGGGCCGTTCCTCCAACCGGCGCATAGAGGTGAACATCATAAGGCATGAGATATAGTGCGGCAAGAAGTCAGAAGACAGAGGTCAAAGGACAGGGGTCAGAGGACAGAGGTCAGAATTTATAAGGAACTCCACGCAAATCTGACTTCTGACTTCTCAGGCAGTACCGTAAACACATGAAGCTTACCACCCGTTTTTTTATTATATTGCTGATGATAGCGGTCATCCCGCTGCTCCTGTCGGTGGCATGGAACATTTACCAGTATAATTCCAGCGTTACCAGCTACTACGACCTTCATAAAGGCATCTCCAGCCTGACGGCGGCCAATATAGACGAATGGCTGGCCGGCACCAACAGGGACCTCGCTTTCCTCTACGAAGTGGAGCATCCGCTGGCGAAAAAAGTGGACGATATAAAGATCATACATCAGGCGACGCGGATAAACTCGGAAATAATGTCGCTGAGCGTGCTGGCGCCGGATAATAAAGAGCTCTACTTTCTGCAGAGCGAGAAGGTTAAAGCCGACAGGCCCCTGGCCTCTTATCAGGACGCTCTGGTGAAACAGGTGCGCGAGTCCGGGATAATCGCGCCCGGCAAAGTCCTGTGCCTGAAATCCCGCGCATATTTCCCGCTGGCCTATCCCATGGTGGACGGCCGGGTGGTGGTCTTTCATTTTTCCCTTGACAAGCTTTTTTCCAAGCTCAACTCGCAGAAGATCGGCAGGACCGGGGAAGTCATCATCACCGACAGTCGCGGACAGCCCCTGCCGTGCCAGCGGGTGGACCGCCAGAAGTTCGACGCCGCGGCTTTGCGCCTTTTCTTCAGGAACGGCGGCCGCAACGGCACCATCAACGGCTTTATCGTGAATGGGGAATCGTACGCCGGCGCTTATTCAGCGGTGGAAAACATTAAATGGGCCGCCCTTTCCATCCAGAGCGAGGACGAGCTTTTCGGCCAGCAGAAAAAATCCATTTATGTTTTCGCCTTATTCGCCGTGGGCACTTTCGCCACGACCATTGTGGTGGTGATGCTGATCTCAAACCGCATTATCCGGCCGATAAACAATATGGTCAACGGCGTCAAGAAATTCCTTAAAGACAAGCATCTCGACGAAGTCATCCCGGCGGAAGGCTGGCCGGAAATAAAGAGTCTTGTGGGCATCCTGAACCGGCTTATGCTTGAACTGCAGGCCTACCGCGCTTTCCAGCTGAACCAGATCGTGGAAGAGAAAAACAAGGCGCAGGCCCTTATAGACACGATAACCGACGGCGTTATACTCGTGGACGACAGGGGCGGGCTCATCTACTCCAACCAGACCGCGCTGAAGCTTCTGGGCATCGCCAGGATCTCCGCCGACGTCGTGCTGCCGCGTTCCATAAAGAACGAAGCGTTCTTTGCCCAATTCTCCGGCCTGCTGGCGTCCAAGGAAAAATTCGTAAAGGCCGAAATGGACGCCCCGGTTCCCGGCGCCAGCCCCCCGCTGGTGAACAGTTACCGGATCATCACCAACCAGTTCCTGCTGGCCACCCTTAAGCGCCCGGGCCGCGTCATAATAATGCGCGATATAACCAACGAAAAAGAGCTTGAGAAGGCCAAAGAGGACTTTTTCCACATGATAACCCACGACATGCGGGCGCCGCTGGCGACCATACAGGGTTACGTGGAAATGCTGATGAGAAAAGTACCCGCTTCGCCTAATACCGACAAGTATTTCAAGAGCATGCTTTATTCCTCCAGAAGACTGCGCGGCATGATAGACGACATCCTTAATACCACCAAGCTTCAGCACGGCACCATGGCGCTGCAGATAGACAAGATCTCGGCCAACGACCTTATAACCCGCATCAGGGATAACCATGAGCCGGTGGCCACCCCCAAGAACATAAAGATGGCGACGGCGCCGTCGGCCGAAAACCTCGAGTTTTACGGGGATGCCGCGCTTCTTGAAAGGATCATAACCAACCTGGTCGGAAATTCTTTGAAGTTCACCCCGAGCGGAGGCAGCATCACGCTGGGAACCGCTCAGGACGCGGAGAAAGTGTTTTTCTGGGTCCAAGACACCGGCGTGGGCATTCCGGCCGATAAAAAGGACACGATCTTTGAAAAATATTCCCAGATGGAGGAGCATAAGAGCCAGGGCTTCGGGCTGGGCCTTGCTATGTGCAAGATGACCGTGGAGCTTCACCAGGGCGGGATCTGGGTGGAATCCGAAGTGGGCAAGGGCAGTAAATTCATATTTACCGTGTCAAAGAAGCTTTCCCCCCCGGATGAGGGCAAGCCCGGAGATGCCGGCGTCAAACGAGCCGGGGCCGAAAAGGCTTGATTTGGAAGCGTTTATTTTTGTTTATTGCTATAATTGTATAATTGAAGCTTCGCGCGAGTAATGGCCGTCTGAGGCACATCCGCCTAAGGCGGACACCTGCGCAAGTAATGGGAGGGGTTTGATGTCTAAGATGCTGATAATAGACGATAATGTTGAGTTTCAGACCATGATATCTTGTTATTTTACGGACCTCGGTTACACGGTTGAGCTGGCCAACAACGGCCGGGAAGGCCTGACAAAGGCAAAAACCATAAAACCGGATATAATACTGCTGGACGTAATGATGCCCGACACCGGCGGCATAGAGGTCCTGAGGGAACTCCAGACCGACGACGAGACCAGGATAATCCCGGTCATAGTGATCACCGGCACTTATTTTGACGGGAACATGAAAGAACTTTTCAGGCAGGAATCCAACTGCCGGGAATTTTTAAGCAAAACCGCCGACCTTTCCCTGATACAGGCTAAAGTAGCGCCCCTGCTGAAGAAGTAAATTATGATTCTCTCGTAAAAAGTCCTAAATGGCAGCCGTCCGCCTTAGGCGGACGAAAAACAGTAAGCCGTTCCCCGACGAGAACGTCCGCCTTAGGCGGACGGCTACAAAGGCGATTTTTGAGCAAAATTGACTTTTTACGGAAGAATCAATTATGGAAGTCAGATGTCAGAAATCAGAAGTCAGATTTTTTCCCTCTTTTTCGCTTTCTGACCTCTGTCTTCTGACCTCTGACCTCTGATTTATGCCTCATAAAATCCTCGTGGTTGACGACGAATCCGATTACCTTAATATCGCCGCCGCTATTTTAGGGTCCGAGGGCTATTCCGTGCTGAAGGCCGCCACCGGCGCCGAGGGGCTTCGCAAAGCCGTCGCGGATAAACCCGCGCTCATAGTCCTGGACATAGGCCTGCCGGATATCAGCGGCCTGGACGTGAACCGCCGGCTTAAAAAAGACCCCTCCACGGCCGGGATACCGGTACTGCTTTTCACCGTCAGGTCGGAACTTGACCTTGTGAAAAAAGCGCTCCAGGAGGGCGCGGCGGAATACATAATCAAGCCTTTTGATCCCGACCGGCTTATACAGACGGTCAAAAAACATCTTAAAAAATAAGTAACTACCCAGGTTCCAGGTTCACAGTTCAGCGGTTCAACGGTTGAAAACCAGGGAACACAAGAATAAAAAAAAATAACCCTGAACCCTGAACCCTGAACCTGACAACCTGAGCTGTTACAAAAATAAATAAATGCCTCCGCGTAAAAAAACACAAGTTGCGGCGCTTTCCCTCCGGCCTGAGATAGGCCGGCTCATTGCCGCGGCCCTGCCGGACGCGGTCTTATATAAGACCGCGTCAAGTTTTATCGGGGCGGTCCTGCGGCGCGCGCCCGAGCTGGCGGTTATAGACATGGAGTGCCCTGAGATAAGCGGGGCGGACCTTATACTGGTCTTAAGGCGGAACCCGGGCGCAGCCGCTATGCTGATAGCCGCTGTTTCCGCCGCTCCAAGGACTTCCCGCGAGATCGCCTCCGGTTTTGAAACCGGCGCCGATGAATATTTTGTCCTGCCCAGGGACGCCGGGCTGATGGGGCCGCGGCTTCTCAATCTGCTCGCGAACCGCCAGGCGCGCTCCGGCGCCGGGCCGGAAGCCGAGGCGCCGCTTAAAATAGGGGCTTTGGGGATTTCCACCGTTTCACGGACGGTCGTGCTGAAAGGGCGCGAGCTGCCTTTAACTTCGCTTGAGTTCGATATGCTGCTTTATTTCGCGGGCAATGCGGGCAGGGTTGTCGGGAGGGGCACTTTGATCCAGCAGGTCTGGAAGGCGGATCTCGGCGTGAACCTGCGGTCGGTGGACAAACGCATCGAGGTCCTGCGCAAAAAGCTCAAGGGCTCGGGCGTAACCATCTCCACCGTCTTCGGCATAGGCTACATCTTCAAACCAGAATAGGGGTAACAGTTTAGTCAGACATCTTGTCCCCCCCGATATTTGTCGTCGGGGGTCCAAAACAATGGGTCCCCGATTACGGATTTCGGGGACGACAACACTATCCGCTGCCCTCTGCAAACACAAGGCTAAACTGTTACTTATAGATAACCAGTTAGTCCTGAAAAAACTAAGGACTAACTATAAATTAGTTGCGACTTTTTCAGGAGCAACTAACTAATTTTGCCAGGCATTTTCCCGCCTGACAGCGGAAGCATTGCCGAAAAATTCCCGGACAGGCTCCGGCAAATCATTAATGAGCGGGCGCAGATCGGGTTTATTTCAGCGGGGGTTCGCCGTGTTCGTCGGACAGGGGGAGCCTTAATTCGGCGAGCAGGCCCCGGTCTTTTTTATTGGCTGCCGCGAACTCGCCGCCGTGCAGGCGCGCTATGCGGTTCACCAGGGCCAGTCCCAGGCCGACCCGGTCTTTTTTAGAGGTGTTAAAGGGCGCAAAAAGCCGCTCCAGCACGCTTTGGGGCAGGCCGGGGCCGGTGTCGTCAAATTTTATGGACGCGTATTTCCCGTCCCCGCTCAACCCAAAAACTACCTTCAGCGAGGAACCCGGGGGCAGGTTTTCATACGCGTTTTTGATCAGCTGGTATAAGGCCATTTTGATCTTTTCCGGGCTTATATTTGAGCGCGCCCGGGTCGCGCCGATGTAGGCGGCGAACCCCAGCTTCTTGCCGTTGAAAGCTTTTTCCCACGGGACAAGGGTGTCGCTGACGAGCTGTTTAAGATCGGCGTCCTCCTTCTCGAATTCCCCCTCCTCCATATAGGTCTGCCAGGCTTTCAGCAGGTTCACCTCGCCGTACAGGTTTTTAAGGGTCGGGGACAGATGCTTCGCCTGGACGGCTGAAAGACGGACGTTGAAAAGTTTGAGATCGCCGGCTATTTTAGAAAAGCTTCTCACTATTTTTCCGGTGAACTCGGCCTGCTCGGTCCGTATGAAGCCGGAGAGCGTGAGATTGTGTTTTTTCAGCTTGTCCGCTTCAACTTCAAGGGCGGGTATCTTGGCCAGCTCTTTTTTCAGGGTGTCCACGTATTTTTCGCGCTCTTCAAGTTTTTTCAGGATGGAGCCCGCGTACTCTTCGGCCCCGGCGATCCTGGCTTTCAGGGTCTGGGCCTCGTTCTCAAGGGCCTTTATTTTAACGAGCGAGCGCTTGTTTATTTCGCGCTCCTGCCTTACGTCCGCACTGCCTTCGCGGATAAGGGCATTCAGCTTTTCCGTTTCGGCCTTTTTGGTTTCAAGCGCTCCGGTCAGCTCATCGTTGTCCAGGCGGCTTTGTTTCAGGGTTCCTCTCAGATTCGCCAGGTTCGACTGCAGGTCAAAGACGGTTCTCACCGCGCCCGTAAAATTCTGTTTCTGTTCCCCGGTCTTTAAAGCGGCGTTCTGCAAAGACAGCGCAAGGTCGGCGATCCTGGCGTCTTTGCCGCTCATTTCTTTTTGGAGCTTTTCGCGCTCAAGCGCCATCGCCGAGAGCTTTTCTTCAAGGTCCGCGCGCGCGGCCGTCAGGGCGCCCAGGTCCTGTTCAAATTTCCGCTTCTCCCGGGCGGAGATCTCCAGCCTGCCGGCGGATTGGCCAAGCTCGGCGGACAGGGCCTGGACTTTGCGCTTCTGAAGTTCCAGTTCCGTCTCAAGACCGTCTTTTATTTTTTCCAGGCCGCGGTTTTTTTCGCCGGCGCTTTCGGCTTCGGCCTTTATTTTCGCCAGTTCGTCCGAGAGCCCGGCGTTTCGCGCGGCTTCGCTTCCAAGCCGGGCCAGCAGGTCTTCAAAGACCGCTGGTTCCCTGCCGGCCGCGGCGCTGTCGCGCAATAAGGCCGCGCTTATCTCCGGCAGGGCCTTAAGCCCGTTTATCTTGCCGGACAGTTCTCCTATAAGCTTTTCTTTTTCCGCCAGGCGCTCTCCCGCGCCTCTCAGCCTTTCGCTGAGCGTTTCCAGCCGGCTTTCCTTCAGGGCGTGCAGATTTTCGGTCTCGGCCATCAGGTTCCGGAAACTGTTCACCTCTTCCTGGAGTCTCCGGGCCTCGCGCGCCGAGGCCAGGGCTTCCTTAAGGGTCGCGGCGTCGCGGTCTAGTTTCCCTTTTAAAGAAGATATTTCCTCTTTTAAGGCCTGTTCCCTTTTGGCGCCTTCCCGGAGGCCGTTTTCAAGGTGGGCCAGCCTGCTTTTCAGGGCGTCGGCGTCGCGTTTATTTACGGCGTAAGCGTCGGTGAGCTTGATGGACTCCTCCTGCGCGGCCTTCATGGCCGTCCAGAGATAGTCTATCTCCGCGTAGATTTCCGGCGCTTTGCTATTTTCAACGTCCATATATATACTTGCGTCTAGCCCCTATTCCCTAGACGCTTTCCCTTTTGACTTCTATCTTGCCTTTACCGCTTAAATCAAGGGCGGCCGAGATTACCCTGGCCCGTGAATTGATGACGACGTCTTTCTCCTGGACGGTCGTAAGCAGGTCTTTTACGATAAGCTTTATATCGTCGGGGAACAGTTTGAGCACGTTCGTGACGGAGGCTTCAGGCGCGCCCTGGAGCGCCGCCGCCCAGTCCTTGTAGGGCATGGATATGACGACGGGTCTCAGGTTCTTGTCGTCAAGTCTGCAGATATCGTCGAATGTAACCAGCGAGTCCCTGAGCTTCCCCGCGCCGGCCGCGTCGACGCGGGCCAGGTTGTCCATGATCTCGGACCGGTCCGCTTCGTCCACCAGGCTAAGGAGCCGGCCGAGTTTCTCCGCCCCCTTAAGCGATTTCTCAAGTTTTAAGCGCAAATTGTTTTCTATCTCCATGAGTTTTTCCGGTTCCACGGCTTTAAGCGCCACCATTTTAGAGGTGACCATCTGCCTCTTTACGGGGTCAAAGGCAAGGAGTATCTTGGACGAAATGTGAGGCTTTTTATCGGCCATGTTGGCGATAACCACCGCGGCGTCCTCGTCGGTTTCTTCACCCAGCAGTTCGGCCGTTTCCTTCGGCGGGAGCTTTTCTATAAAATCGAAGGCCGACTGGACCGTCAAAAGCCCCGCGCCCGCCGCCCCGGCTTCCACGTCTATTATCTCGGGGTATTCACCTTCCGGGCCTTCCCCGCCGGCCCCGGCTCCGCCGCCCATGCCGGGCCCGCCGGCCAGGGGCTGGCTTGCGAGGGCATTTACGCGCGCGTAATCAAAGAAATCCGACAGGAGTTTCCCTCCCAGAGCGTAGGCTGACAGCAGAACGATCAAAATTACGACCGCGGCCAAACCGGCGATAAGGAGAACCCGGCGGCTGTCGGGAGCATCCAAAAGGTTTTTCCACCAGGGAAGCATATCGGCCCTGGCCATGATCAGGCTGTCCCCCCTGGCAGCGTTCAGCCGGAGGATATCGGAGACCAGAAGTTTCACGGCGTTGGCCTGGGCGTCGGGCACGCTTCTGTCAAAGATGACGGATACGCTTATCTTCTTTATCCTGAATTCCGTGGTGTGCTGCGTTTCCGCTTTCTGCTGCTTTATGTATTCCCCGGTCTTTTCAAGGATGGAGACCTGGGCGTAGCCGGGGAGCGACAGCACGGCTTCCGGCGGGGTGCCGGATTCGGTCCTGCTCTTTAAAACCGATTCCCCCTCCACGTTTACGAATGCCCGGCTTTTCTCTTTGCCGACCAGCTGGGCAAGAAGGCGGGAAAGGTCTTCCTGCATGCGCGCCGAGATCTCCGCCTCTTCGGCGCCGGGCGCAGGCGGCATCTGCTGGGCGCGGGGCGCGCCCAGAAAAGCGGCCGTAACGATAAACGCCAATAAGTATCTTTTAACCATAAATATTGCGGCTGTATATAATTTTAAACCATATAGATTACAAAGTTATTACAGGAATGAGAATTATCCGGAAAGGCTCAAGGCTAAAGGATAAAGGCTAAAGGACGGAAAAATCTTTTATTTTTCTGTTTCTTTCCCTCATCCTTAAGCCTTCATCCTTTATCCTTCCCGTCCGCCGTAGGCGGACGGGTTAGCCGGTATCTCAAACCAGAAGTCGGAGCCGGCGCCCGGTTCCGAATCAAAGCCGATGCGCCCTTTGTGCATGTCTATGATGCCTTTGGCCAGCGCCAGGCCGAGCCCCGTGCCCCCGGCGGCGTCGACGGATGAGGCCTGGCCGAAAACAGAAAACAGTTTCCCGCGGTCCTCAGGGGGTATGCCGCGTCCGGAGTCCGTTACGCGGGCCCGGAAGATCTTTCCATCCGGGGAAAAACCCGCGCTGACCGTTATTCTGCCGCCTGCCGGAGTGAATTTTATGGCGTTCGAGATCAGATTCGTGAATACATGCGCGAGGAGCTCCCTGTCCAGGCTTATGGGGCGGCCGGGTTCGGCCGCTATATCAAGCGTAAGCCCGTTTTCCGCCGCTTTCGGTTTAAAGAAGGCCGTTACGTCGCGCGCCAGAGCGCAGGGATCCGCCCGGGTCTTGTGCAGATCCATCTTTCCCCGCTCTATTTTCGCCAGGTCCAGCAGGCTGGTAACGAAATTAGCCAGCCGCCCGGCGTTGGCCTTTATGCGCTCAAGACTTTCCTTTTCCGCTTTAGGCCTGCGTGTCCGGAGCAGAAGCGACACGTGGCTTTCTATGGCCCCCAGCGGGGAGCGCAGTTCATGGGTCACGGAAGCGGTAAAATCTTTTTTTATGGTCTCAAGCTCCAGCAGTTTCTGGGACATGGCGTTGAAATTCGCGGCAAGCTGGGCTATCTCGTCCGAACCTGAAATATCCACCTTATGCCCGAAGCGGCCCTCGCCCAGGACTTTTGTCTCGGCGGAGAGGGCTCTGAGCCGTCTGGTAAGGTGAAAGTTCAAGACGAGGGCCAGCAGCGCGGAAACGCATACCGCGGCGGCGAGCGAGTATAGCAGGCGTCTTAAAAGTTCAGCCAGAAGCCTGGAGCGTTCCTGAAGCAGGTATTTGCGGGAAAGATAAAGCCTTGCCCCGTAATCTCCGGCCCTGAATTCCTCCGGAGGGCCGTCTTTCGAGGGATGCCCGCCAAACAGTCCGGCGCTGTGCCCGCCGGGTTGTATTGGCGGGGGTCCGCCGTGCTGTGTGGCGGAAGGGATGAGGGATGAGGGATGAGGGTAACCGGCGCGGGCGGCTTTCGCGGCCCGGGGCCTGACGGGCTGCCAGGACTTGCCGTTAAAAGTCTCGATCGCGGCGATCTCGGGATGATAAGCGTAAAGATTTGAAAGATAGTCCACCAGCATCAGCGGATCGCGGGCAAGGTTCGCTTCGGCCAGGATATTTTTCACTCCCTGGGCGGTAAGACTTATTTTCTGGAGTTCATTGGCGATGATGCCGCTGCGCTGGAAGCGGAAAAATATGAAAGAGAGCAGGCCCGCCGAAAGCAGGGCGGTTATCACCAGCGCCGCGTTCAGTTTATGGTAGAGCTTCATGATTTAAGATACATCTTAAGAAGTCAGAAGACAGAAATCAGAAGTCAGATTTTTTCCCTCTTTTTCGCTTTCTGACCTCTGCCTTCTGACCTCTGACGTCTTATCTCTTGATTCTCCCGTAAAAAGCCCTAAATGGTAGCCGCAGGCTTTAGCCTGCGAAAAACAGTAAGCTATTCCCCGACGAGAACGCAGGCTGAAGCCTGCGGCTACAAAGGCGATTTTTGAGCAAAATTGACTTTTTACGGAAGAATCATCTCTTGCCTCTGACTTCTTACCTCTGTCCTCTGATTTCTGCTGTTCTACCGCGACAGCCTTATGATGCGTTCCAGGGCTTTTTTTGCCTGTGAGTTTTCCGGGTCCAGTGTCAGTATCTTTCTGAAATTGTCGGCTGCTTTGCCGTAATCTCCCTTGGTGTAGTAATCCGCCCCTGTCCGGTAAAGCTTCTCTATTTCCCTGGCGTTGCCGGAGCCCGTGGCCGGTTTTTCAGCCGCGGCGGCCGGCGCCGCCAGGGCCTCTCCGCCCCGTAGGTTCCCGGTTTCCATGCCCTCGGGTTCCCAGGCTCCCTGGCCCGGGGCCTTCTTTCCGGCTTCGCTGACCATTTTTGTCAGTTTTTCCTTTTCCGCCGGGTCGGTTTCCTTTTTAACGGCGGTTTCCCAGTTCTTGCGGGCCTGGGCGTAGTTGCCCAGCAGATAGTTGCAGGAGCCTGTTTTTTTAAGTACGAGAATATTCCCGGGATCGAATTCCAAGATCTCCTGCAGCTTGATCAAAGCGTCGTCGTATTTTTTGGCGGCGTAGAGCGCGTCCGATTCCTGGAGTTTATATTCCACATACCCGCGGTTGAAGCCCGGTGGGACCCTGTCGGCTTTTATACGGGAGGTTTCCTCCACCTTGTCCAGGAAATTGGATAATGCGGTGTCCCGGGGACTTTCCCCCTGGGAGAAAGCCAGCAGTCTGACGGCTTTGGCGTCGTAGCCCCTTAAAAAGTGCTGTATCCCGGCCGACAGCATTTGCTCCCCCGGGGTGCGTTGCGCCGCGTCTTTAGGTATTGAGGGATAGAAGGCCGCCACCAGCCCCATGCGTTTCACCAGGTTGATCACGGAGGCGTTGGGCAGCAGGTCGTTCGCCTTGTCCATCAGCGTCCTGTTCGCCGCGTAATATTTTTCCTGGTTTACCAGGGCCTTGACGTCCTTAAGGCGCGGGTCGTTCAGGTTCATGGTGTTCCGCAAGCCGGAGTAGTCCGGGCTTTCTCTCAGTTGTTTATACTCGCCGAGAAGCTGCGCGGCATGCTGCTCGTCGGAGGTAAGCGAACCGAAATGGTAGGCCAGGGCCAGCCTATGGTTGCCGACGGTGCCGCGGACCGTGCCGAGCGGTATTGAAAATCCGTAATCGAACTGGATTTTGTTTATTTTGTAGGACAGCCCGGCCGTCACCTGCCTGAAATCCCTGTCCCCGGCGCCAAGGGACGCCCTTATTCCCACATCCCCCCTGTCAAGGCTCGGAAAAACTTTTTCAGCCGCGAAAATAAAATCCTTGTCCAGCTTGCCGGCCGGGCCTTTTTGCATTCTTGCCTCGGCCGTCATAATCATCCACAGGCTTTTATAGGAGCCCCCCAACCTCATTTTCATGGGGACCGGGTCCGCGGAAGCAAAACCCACGTCGGCCTGCCTTATGTTCATCACCGCCGCGCCGATGGTGTATCTTTTTGTGAGGTTATACACAAGGCCCGCGTCTATATCAATCGCGGATTTTGAGTTTTTCCCCATAAGCACCGGGTCCCCTTCACCCGTGGCGTAGATCCCGTCCATGGCGTTATAGGATTCGTCCAGCCTTGAAAAGGAATGGGTCAGATATTTGACGGAGGCGCCGGCCGCGAATTTTTCAAATGGTGTGTTTTTCGGCAATCTGAAACCGTATGAGGCCTGGAGGGCGCTTTCAGTGTATACGCCGGACAGCGAAAACTGGCTCCACAAAAAGCCCGCCGTGCCCAGGCGGCCGCCCCATATGGGAGCGGCTATAACCAGATTTGTAAGCCCCAGGTTTGAGCCGTCGTCTAAGCCTGAATAGAGCATGGAATGCGAGGCCATCACTTTCGGCCTTTCCACAAAGGCGAGGCCCGCCGGGTTGTAATAGACCGAACTGGCATCGTCGGCTATGGCCACAAAGGCGTTGCCCATGCCGGGTACTCGCGCGCCTACGCCCAGATCTTCAAAAGCCGCAAAAACAGGGGCTAGCGTATAGGGGCTAGGGGATAGGGAAAAAACAGCCAACGCAAACAACAGCGATTTTTTCCGCCGGTACGATTTTAATTTTGCCGAAAATTTCATAAAGCTCCGCTATACTCTGCTCCCCACCCTAGCCCCTAGCCCCTAGCCCCTAGCCCCTTTCCCCTATACCCTATCTTACAACCACCACCAGGCCTTTATAGGTCTTATCGTTAACGATCACTTCATATATGTAGATTCCGCCCGGCGCCCTGCCGCCGGAGTTGGGATCCCATTCAAGATAATAGTAAAGACGAGGTGTTTCGAATACGATAGCCTTGAGCCGCATGGAAGCTAATCTCTCGCCGCGCAGCCCGTAAATGGACGCTGTTATGTGAAAATCCCTGGGGTTATAACACTTGAAAATAAAAGTATCGTTTTTCTTGTCGCTGTTGGGAGTCACGGTCCTGTTCAGCGCGGCCGAATTCCCCAGGGTCCCGGCGGCTCCGGCGTTCTTCTCCAACGTCGTAACCGACAAAAAAAGCGCCGCAAGCATTGCCGGCGGGATCAAAAAGGGCGTCAGATGTTTTTTCATATACTGTTATGCCAGGAGGCTGGCATGCGCAATGCCAGTGTAGTATCCCTAACGCCTCTTTACAATGGCTCCCCGCTTTTGTAGCCGCAACCTTTAGGTTGCGCTGTTTTACGCAGGCTAAAGCCTGCGGCTACCGTAAGAAACTTATGGGACACTACGCTAGCTTTCCATCTACTCGCCACAATCTTACCTTTTAATTATGACTATTTTATTACGGAAATATGATTTGTTCCGTCTCACTTTTATAGCCGATTGTCACGAATCCGCAATAATTCAGTCGCAATTGAGGAGTATAATACAAAGTATATAAGGCAAGGTTTACGGGTCTGAGGGTTTTAGGGGCTAAGGGTTTAAGGGTGGAAAGGGAAGAACGGATTTATGAATATTCTGAGGCATAGCAAAAAGGCAATAGCGGTTTTGGCGGGTCTGTTCGCCGTTACCCTGGCCCCTAGCCCCTATACCCTATACCCTGCCTTCGGCGCCAGGGTGGAGAGCGCTCATTTCTCGGACGTGAACGGCGGCTTTTCCTATGGGACGAAATATAGTTATTCGCCCAGTTTCGAGCATAACGGCAACGTGCAGGAAACGGCCGTTTCAACGGCGCAGGCCGGCGCATTTTCGGGCAGAAGCGGCATACTGGCGTTTTACCCCCAGCCCTCCCCCGTAAACGACCTGGCGCTGGTCTCCATTTCAAGCTACAGCCTGCGCATCACCTGGACGGCGCCTGTGGCCAACTGGTACCGCAATACCGGCGCGATTGAAGGATATCTCCTGCGCTACACCAGCGCCGCGTACATGTTCACGGATGCGGCTTTTGCCTCGGCCCAGGACGTGTCCCAGAACTGGACTCCGCTGGCCGTCGGCGTCCGGGATACGCGCATCATCGAAGGGTTCAACACCGGCACCACTTATTACTTCGCTATTGAGAGCGTAAACGACCAACTCCTGCGTTCCGAGCTGTCCAATATAGCCTGCGTGTTCGCTGTGGTCCCCCTGGTGCCCATGAATTTCAAGGTAACTGCCCACCCGACCTCTGTTACCCTGTCCTGGATAGCTCCGGTCGGTTTTGCCAACCGGATGCCGTTCAATGACCGCTTCAACCCGGTCTACCCGTATGAGATAAAAGCCTATCAGGTTTTCCGGGCCACGGCGCCGGCCAACGCGGACTGGTTCCCGCTTGGTCCGGAATTATCGTCCGATACCTTCCACTGGACCGACAACACCGCTGAGGCAGGCCAGCAGTATTTTTACCATGTAAAGGCCCTTAATCAGGCCGGATTTTCCGCCCCGTCATATACCCAGGGCATTACCGGCGCCTCGCTTTATTTTATAGCGGCCGACAATACCAGCCTCCTTGAGATCCCCGGCGACGGACTTGGCGATTTTGTCTCCGACAGCGCGAACCCGGACCCGATGAGCATTTATACCGTGGAGATAACCTCTCACGCGGAAGACCTGGGCGGCCGGGTGGTAAAATCGGTCGAATTTTCCGCCTACAAGGGCGGGATAGAAAGGGACGAGCAATTCAAACTCTCCAAACCGGCGATCTTGAAGATATATTACAGCACCGGCGGCGCCGTCGTCCCAGCCGGTTCAAACGCCGCGGCCTTGAGCCTTTATTATTACAACGGCGCCAAATGGCTTCAGTTTTACGGCAAGGTGAATGAAACGGATAAAAATGTGGAACTCAAGACCACAATGCTCGGAAAATACCAGCTCCGGTCCGTTGAACGCTCCGTCTCTTTCTCCGCGGACAGGGCGGGACTTTCCAACAGGCTGATCACTCCCAATAGCGACGGCAAAAATGATAATATGGTATTCGTTTTCGACAGTCCGATGGATTCCGGCGTCAAAGGGCGTATCTACGATATGAAAGGGGCTTTGGTCGCGAAGATGACCCCCACCGGACCCGTAAGCAATTCCCTGGTCTGGGACGCCAAAAGCGGCGGCCAGATTGTGCCCGGCGGAGTCTATATCTACCAGCTGGAGTCCGGGGGCAAGGTGTATAACGGCACGGTCGCGGTGATAAAGTAGGGGCTAGGGGCTAGGGGCTAGGGGCTAGGGGCTAGGGTGGGGAGCAGAGCATAGCGGAGGATTTTTATGAAATTTTCAACAGAATTTAAATCATACCGGTGGAAAAAACCACTGTTGTTTGCGTTGGCTGTTTTTTCCCTATCCCCTAACCCCTATACGCTAACCCCTGCCTCCGCCGCCATAAACCAGAGCATAAACTATCAGGGTTTCCTGGTCAGCAAAACCACGAATCTGGCCGTGGATTCTCCGCAGGACATGAAGTTCGCGATCTATGACGTTTTAAACGGCGGTTCGGCGTTATTTACCGAGAGCCGCTGCAATGTGCCGGTCTCAAGAGGCCGCTATGATGTGGAGATCGGCTCCGCTACCTCCGGCGGCATTCCGGCTGATATCTTCCAAAACCTGGGCCTCTGGCTTGAAATACAGGTGGATTTTGACGGGGACTGCGCAGGCACTTATGAAGCCATGCTGCCCAGGGTGCGTCTTCAGGCAGCGCCTTTCGCTTTTAACTCGCTTTACGCTTCCACGGCATCGGCGGGCCCCGCTTTTTCGCCGGGCGGCACCCCCCCTTTCAAGGTGGATATAATAGGGGCGCAGGACGAGAGCACGAACGGGGCTGTGACCGTTTCCTCCAATCTTTTCGTGCTTGGCGGCATCTCGGTAGGCAGTATCTCCCCCGGAATGCAGTTAAGCGTAAGTGGCGTGGTGGAAAGCAAAGGGGACTGGCCGGTCTGCGGCTTCGACCCCAATAACTATACCTGCGGATTCAGGTTCCCGGACGGCTCGGTGCAGATCACAGCGTCGGGCATCACTAAGTGGTACACGGCAGACGGTCCCAAAGACCTCTACAATTACGAGTATGGCAATATCGGCATCTCCACGAACAATCCCCAGGCAAAGCTCCATATCTCAACCGGGCCCGGCGAAACAGGGGATGTCTTCAGAATAGACGCCGGTTCCACCAAAGTTTTCAATGTGACGGGCCAGGGCAACGTCTACGGCAATTATTTCCACGGCAACGGCGCGAATCTCACCTCGGTCAACGATTCAACCAAGGTGAGCAAGCGAGGCGATAACATGACCGGCACGCTTTACATTTCCAGCCCGCAGTACAGCTCCGTCTCCGGCGCGCGCTTGATCGTGAACGACGCGATCGGCATTGTCGGGAGGCGGCTGGAGTTCACGACCAATGTGGAAATATCCTCCACCACGTCCTCTTCGACACCCGCCGGCAGGTGGGGCGGCTTATACGTCAGCACCCATGTCTGGTTAGGCGGCGGGAGCAAAATTATCGGCGACGGCTCCCAACTGACCGGCGTGATCTCCGAGGATAACTCTAAAGTCTTAAAGACCGGCGATACCATGAGCGGACAATTGATAATCTCAGGTTCAAGCGTGACCATAATAACCACCAACACCGCCGCCGCCCCCTATTCCCTTGCCGTCACCACCGACGCCGCGATGACGGCCTGGCACCTTTATGTTTCCACGGGCGGCAGCGTAGGCGTGGGAACAAACAACATGACCCATAAATTGCGGGTGGAAGGCGATATTATGGCGGTTTCAAGCATAACCGCCGAGGGCGGTTTTTATACTCCGGGACCGTTAAGCGCGGATTCCATAAACCTGTTTAACAGTATCACCGCTACAACCGCCACTTTTACCGGGGGCTGGGGATTTCCGGGGGACAAGTACAGCATTGAGACCGCTTCAAGTATACTGGTGCGCACCGGCGGCATCATGGTTTCTGCCGGCGCGGTGACGGCGCCGTATTTTATCGGCAACGGCTCACAGCTCACGAATGTACTCGGCACCGATACCGGCAAAGTTTCTAAAACCGGGGATACTATGACCGGGCCGCTTGTCCTCAACGGCGACCTTACCGTAACGGATTCAAGCGTCACCGTGATCAATACTTCCCCTTCCGATACCTACGTTTTTATCGCCTCTACGGCCACGGCTCCCGATTCCTACGCTCTTCTCGTGGACAACCAGGGCCGTGTGGGCGTTCATGTCGCACTTCCGGCTTCCTACCTGGACGTCTATAAGGAGATGCAGATCATAAACCCGGCCGGCTCGGCCAATATCCGCATAAACACATTAGGGGGGTCCGGCTATATAAGGTGGTCCGACGCTTCTCTTGCTCCCGGCGGCCTCCAGGGCGTGCTCGGTTTTCCGGCCGGCACGAGGGATTTTCTCTATAGGGCGGCCGCTTCCGATCCCGCCAGCAACGGGGCGGAAGTTTTCCGCATAACATCCGATGATATAGGCAACTGGAAATTCGGGATCGGAATCAGCGCCCCCGATGAGAGCCTGCATATCAATGCGAATATGCTGGTCGGCCTGAATTTGGCCGCGCCGGCGCTTTATGTCAGCACAACTTCATCGGCGGTCGGCATTTCCACCACTAATGTGTCCCATAAACTGGTCGTCGCCGGCGGCATCCTGGCTGTTTCAAGCATCACGGCCGGGGGCGGATTTTACGGGGACGTGTACGGGGACATGTACGGGAAACTGTACGGCGGTATCGACATTTCCTCCCTTACCCTGCCCGGCGACAAGGGCATAGGCAGCCACTTCGCCATGCTTAAAGTCGGGGAATGGACCGACGATGACTATACCGTCGTCATAGGCACCAATAATTCCATTACCGGCAATTATTATGACATGGTGGTGACCCCTGCGGGCAGGGTAGGCATAGGCGTGAATACCCCGGACACGGATGTCATGCTCCATACGATAAAGGGCATACGGATAGGCCGTAGTGGCGATTACGATGACGGCTATGTAGGCGCGTTTCTGGATCTGCAACCGGACTCCGGCGCTACATATATAAAGTGGGATGAGAGGTACGCTTCAACACGCAAAGGCGTTCTAGGATTCATCACCAGCACCTTGCCAGGCGGCTATGACTTGCAATACAGGACAGGCGCCATCAATATGACGGGCGGCGATGAGGCGCTGCGGATATACCAGGCGGGCGGCGCCGTATTCAGGTCGTCGCTTACCATTACGGGCACGCTGAACGTGGCGGGTACCTCCGATATTTTAAACGTGGGCGTTTCCAAGCTGGTCGTTAAGATGGACGGCAAGGTGGGAATCGGAATTGCCGCTCCTACCGTCACGCTTGACGTAAACGGAGCGCTTACGGTAACGGGCTCAAGCGTTACCGTGATCAATACTTCAAACGCCGATTCCTACGCGCTTCTCGTCTCCACAATCGCCGATTCCAACTACTACTCGCTGGTCGTTACCACCAATGGCAAGGTGGGGATAGGGACGGCTTCTCCGGCTGAAAGGCTGGAGGTTAACGGCAAAGTAAAGGCGACCGGTTTCGCGGCCTCGCGGGAGTGGATAAGCAACACCTGCGCGGTGGGTGTCGCCCCGTGCACTGCGAGCTGTACGGCCGGGAAGCTGGTTCTGGGCGGCGGGTGCTCCAACACGTTAGGACTTTTCGTGATGGAAACATATCCATCCAGCGATACGGCCTGGATCTGCGACTACAACGACACCACCGGCAGCATAACGGCCTACGCAATCTGTTCCACCGTGGAATAATTAAATACTATAGGAATTTCCTTTTTGGGCTGATTTCACCGCAGAGGCGCAGAGTACGCAGAGAGGAATGAGAATAAAATCACACAAAGACACGAAGGCACGAAGAAATGCCGGAAAATAAATCTTTGTGGCTTTGTGCCTTTGTGTGAGAAATATTTCTCTGCGACCTCTGCGCCTCTGCGGTGAATATCGGAAGGTTCGCCCGAAGGGCGTTAATTAATAACCCAAAATTAATGAAAATCATCGAATCTGCCGGGTCTGACGAACGCCGGGTCGCGGCGGGGCTGCTGCTTTTCGGGGCCGCCTGGCTGGCGCTCCGGCTTTTGCTTATCCGGGACCGCGTTTTTGACATGGACGAGCTTGAGCATCTCCACGGCGCCTGGCTGGTCGCCCGCGGCCAGGTCCCTTTCCGGGATTTCTTTGAGCATCACGGCCCGCTTTTCCCTTTTCTGCTCGCCCCTCTGACGGCGTTAATTCATGATCCTATCCGCGCCGTATGGGCCGCGCGCCTGTTTATGCTCGCGCTGACGGCGGCGACAATGAAGGTCCTGTGGAACATGACGGCGCCGGGCCGCGGTCTTCTGGCGCGCGCGCTGCCCGTTTTGCTGCTGTGCTCATTCACGACGTTCGCGGACAAATCCCTCGAAGTCCGGCCCGATGTCCCCGCCATGGCGCTGCTTAGTCTGGCCCTGCTGTGCGCTTCCGGCGGCGCCTCCTCTCTAAAGATGCGGCTGGCGGCGGGGTTCCTTCTGGGGCTGGCCTTCTTCTTCACGCCGAAAATAGCGTATCCGGCCGCGGGGCTTGTCATCGGCTGGCTCATAAGCGACGTGGCCGGGCAGGGCGCTGTGCCGGGATCGGCCTGGAAGGACCTTCTGCGGCGGTGGGCCTGCTTTTTTCTTGGGGCGGCCGTTCCCTTCGCCGGGCTGGCGCTTTATTTCCTGGCAACAGACGGCGGCCGGGCCTTTTACGAATGCTTCTATGCTTTCAACCGCCGGTTCCGCGCCGGATTCCCTTTTACGGTTTTCTGGCTTCCCTCTTTCAGGGAAAATGCCGCGGTCTGGTCGTTAGGTCTGTTCGGGGCTTTTATATGCAGAAAGGAAACCGTGAAAGTTTGCGCGCTTGGCGCGGCCGCCGCCGGGGCGGTCCTCTTGCCCGTTGTTTACGCGCAGTACTACCTGCTGACGGCCCCGCTCCTTTGTTTTTTCGCGGCGGGAGCCCTGGGCCGGCTGTCGGGCGGGATCCGCGGCCGTGCCGCGCGGGCGGCGCTGGCCCTCGGCCTTTGTATTTCCCTGGTTCCGTCGTTCCGGAACCAGCTCGGTTCGCTGCGGGACACCAACGCAACTCAGATAGAAGGCATTGCGTGCGTGATGAGCCGGACCGCTCCCCAGGACAGGGTGTTCGACGTATGGACGGGCGAGTCGTTTTACCGTCCCCACGCCTATTACTTCTGGTTTCTGCATGACGAAGTGCGCGCCATGCTCGATCCGGGCCGCCTTGAAAAAGAGATCGGGCTGGCGCTGGCGGATCCCCGCTGCAAAGGGCTTGTCTGGGGCGCCTATTTCAATACTCTCCCGGCCGGCGTGCTGGACCGGGCGCGCCGGAACTACAGTTATGCCGGCTGCGGCCGGCTCTTTCTTAAAAATCCACCGCCGGCCAAACCCTAGCCCGGAAAATTTTGTTAAATTTTCCGGGAAGGATGAGGGATGAAGGATAAGGGCTTAAGGATAGAAAAATCTTTTTGGAGCCGCTGTGTCTTTTCCTTCATCCTTCAGCCTTTATCCTTTAGCCTTCCGAAAATTGCTATGGATATCTGTCTGAGGTAAGCGATTTTAACTGCCTGCCCGCCAAATTGCTGATAAACTGAAGACATGGAACACTTGGCAGGCGGGCAATTTTCGGGTTACTGAGCGGCTCCTTTTTTATCGCCCAGAAGCTCATCCATTAATTTTTGCGAGCTCAATGAGATGTTCAGCTCCTTCGTGCTGCCGGCGTGCGGGAGGCTTGAAATATTTATCCGTATTCCGGACTTGGCCGACCACGCGCAAGTCAAATCCCCCCCGTTCAGGGATTTACAGTCGGAAGGCCAGCCGCAGCTTTCACTGATAAGCAGCCTCAATTGCTCCAGTTCTACCCGCGAAATATTGAGCGGTTTAAAGGACATGGTAATTGAGATCAGCTTGTCCCGCATGAAGCGGAAACCGATTTTTGCCTGCGCGCCGGATATTTCCCTTGAAAATCCGTAAAGATTCGGCTCCATAGCCGCTATATCCGCGTCCAGTTTCTTCACGTCGGCGGCGGACGCCCCCCAGCTGAAATTTTCATAGGACAGGATGACTTTCAGAAGCGCCCTCAGAGTTGAGAGGCCGGTTGTCAATTTTGCCAGCCGTTGTTTTAACTCCGCTTTTTGCTCCGGAGTGGTCTTCGCGGAGATGTGCTTCGGCGACATGAGGGAATCATAGTAAGAATCGATCAGGTTCTTTTGCTGCCCGGTTGAGGAATACACAAAAAGCTCGCTGGCTGCAAGTTCCAGGATATTGAAATTAACTTTTTCCGGGTTTATCGCCTCGTTCTCCGCGGGGGAGGCGCTTGTCCGGTCCTTGTACGCTATTATTTTATCCGCTTCCCCCGGCGTTATGCCGGTGCGCAGCAGAAATTCCCTGGTATATATTTTTTCCGCTTTTTTTTGCCGGAAGAAGTTGTCCATCCGGCTGCTGTTGTAGAACCAGGAGATCCCGTCATTGCCCGGCAGCGCATAGGGATTATCCGAGCAGTCGGTGTATGTCCGCACGCCCGACAGGGAATTCCGGTTGTATGAAACGCAGTGGAGATTTTCCGCAAAAGCGTTCGCGGTCAACAGGCACGTGAGCCAGATGATATGTATGAGGGTCGTCGGCATTGTATCCCCTCCTGTTTTCCGGTCCGGATTTTTCCGGTAAACGCGCGCGGGAGCTTCCCCGGCCGGTCTAAAGCACATCGTTTATTGGATCACTTCAAGCGCGTTTTTTCTCTGCTCCTGAAACAGCTGTTCGCTTCGTTTCCTTTCCGCTTCGTTCTTTTGTTCCAGGGCGCGCGCGAAATCGCTTTTGAATTCCTTGAAAATATCCGGGCTCAGGTAGGTGATCTCATAATTGGTTTCCGGCTCCGCTCCCGGGAACAGCTTTTCGACGCCGAGAATGATCGTGGTTTTCTTTTTATCCCAGAGCTTCATGTTATAGTCGCCTGTTACCGCGTTCTCCGCGGGATCGGTGTTTTGAAACGCGACGGCGCGCGAATTCCTGCCGTGGTTGGCCGTTATCTTTTGTTCATACTCCGAAACCGGCAGAATTTCATTAAGGCTGCTTGTGTAAAAGAAAAAACGGTTTTTGTAAAATCCAAGCACCGCGTCCTGATGCTCGCCGTAAAACCATTCCAGCTCATCGCCCAGCAGATCGTCGGGATCGGATTCGGAAATGCCGGCGAGATGTAAAATTTCCCACGGCAGTTCCGCCAGGTAATTGTTAGGGTCGGTGCGCATGAAACCACTATGCAGGCCGGCCTTGACTTCCTTTTTTGACATTCCCCAAACGGCCAGTTTATAGCCGTTCAGTTCCGCCGCGCCAAGCGTGGCCGCGCTTTTAACGGGCAGACCGGCATCCTTCGGCGGTTCGGCCGCGGGGCTTGTTGAAGGCGTTTGGGCGCAGGATACGGCCGGGAAAACACCGATAATTATCGAAATGAGCGCCGGCTTGAATAAATCGGACATGTCGCCTCCGGGTTACCGTTCCTGCGGATTACCGCTAGGGGCAATTCCCTGCTCTACAGATTATATATTAAATTGCTGTACAAGGGCTGAAGTTCAGGGGATTGCAGCCCTCTTCGACTTCCGGCTCATAATTCCAATACCAGCCTGTGGCCCTCAAACGAGCTGCAACCCGGTTGGTTTATGCGCGGATTTGTCAATGAACTCCACCTTCAGCCGGGTTTTTCGGGGCAAGATGATTTTCCAGTATCCATTCCGCAAACGGGAAGCTTCCGGTAAAAGCCGGACTGACGGCATTCAGGATGTGCGTGCTGAACTTGTCCCCCTCCACAACAAAATCCTGGACCAATTCAAAAGTTCCGGTATCCAGGAGCTGCGCCCGTATCCCGGGTCTGGTCCACTGGTCGAAGCCCGCGGTATCGAGCTTCTTCACCAGTTTCAGGCCCAAACCCGTGAAAAAAGGCCTGTAGTATTTTCGGATTTCTTCAAATGCCAGGCTCCGAAAACCGAAGGAGTTCCGAAAAAAAAGCGAGCTCTCATACCCGACGATTTCCAGCGCCTCGGCCAGGCTGAAATTGTCAAAGCCGGCATAGTTCTCGCGCCAGAAAGCGGGGATCGCCGTCGGGCCGAGCTTAACATGCCCGTCGACGGCCACCGTGTAATGGACGCCTAAAAAAGGATTTTTAAGACTGGGGACCGGATACACGTTCACCTTCAGCGGCGCGTCCGCGCCGGAATATTTCAGATAGACGCCTTTGAACGGGATTATAACGTACTTCTTTGAGAAACCAAAATCCCCGGCTATCCTGTCCGCGTAAAGTCCGGCGGAATTGACCAGATGAGCGGCCTCTATAAGGCGGCCTTTGGAGGTTTTAACGGTATTGGCTCCGGCAAGTTCCCTGTAGCCTTCCGAAAATAATATCCGCACCCCCGAACCTAAAAGCCGGTCTTTAAGGGAGGCGCAGATTTCAACAGGGTCGACAGTCGCGGTCGTCGGAGAATAAAGCGCTTTTTTAAAGGTCTTCGCGTTAGGTTCTATCTCCGC
>JAHJSU010000298.1 GCA_018829985.1 Elusimicrobiota bacterium
AAAATATGTAGTGGCAAAGCTTGCTTTGCCTATTGCTCGCAGAGCAAGCTCTGCAACTACCTTCGGTTTGACTAAACTGTTACGGATAACTGCGGTATCCGGTATTCGGTTACCGGTTTACTGCGGTATCCGGTATTCAGTCACCGGTAACCGGTTACTATGCGGTACTGATTACTGCCATTACTGGTTACCGCTGTTATACCTCCGCTCCAGTTCGTTAGCCAGCTTTTCAGGAATTATGCCGAACACCGTGCTCTTGCTGACGTCCTTGCCGCACTGAATATCCAGTGCGAGCGTTATTATCCGGAAATTCTGCTTCAAGTCCGCTATGGTTCCGAGCTCGCCAACCAGGCGCTGCGCGTCTCCCTGTATATATTGGGGGACAGAGGGCATGATGATTTTCTTTAACCCTTCGGATACGGCGCTCACAAAGGAATTAAGGATGATATTGCCGAGTTCCAGCAGCATCATCTCTTGGGGCTGCGTGATGCCCGGGGCCTTGGGGAAAGGATCCACCAGCCTTTTTAGGCCGATGGCGAGAAAGCATTTTGAAACGAGTTCTATATCGTCCGGCTCAAAGAGCATCAAGGCGACGAAAGGGAATTCGCCTGTGACGTTAAAATAGACGGCCGCCGCCTTGGAGTTCCTGAAGCCGTGCCGTTTGACGGCGTCCTCAAGCGTCTCCCGGGAGACCCCGGCCGACTCCATGCGCCAGGTCCCGGCGGAAACCTTTGAAAGCCTGGCCAGGCATTTTTCAAGGCTTAAAACCGCCAGCTGCTCCAGTAGTCCGCTCGCTTTGTCATCCATAAGTTCACGCCAGCTGTTTGATAACTTCCTTAAACTCCTCATATGAGAAAGGCTTGTGGAGTATCGCGCTCACGCCTTTGTCGGAAAGTTGTTTATCCAGCTCTTTCTGCACGACCGCCGTGATAATGACCACTTTGAGCCCGGGGTTTTCCGCCCTGAGATCGGAAAGTATCTCCAGGCCCGATTTTCCCGGCAGAATGATATCCAGAAAGACGACATCCGGCCGCAGTTCGGCGGCGACTTTAACCGCTTCGGCGCCGTTTTCAGCCTCGCCCGCCACTTCATGTCCCGTTTTTTCCAAAAGCGCCCGGATCGTGAGCCTCGTCAATGCGTTATCTTCAACTATAAGTGCTTTCATAAAACCTCCCCCCGTTATAACCAGAAAACTTTAGTTGAAGTTTTCTGGAAGGATAAAGGATTAAGGCTAAAGGACCGGATAATTTATTTGTTTTCCGCTGTTTTTCCTTTATCCTTCAGCCTTCATCCTTTAGCCTTATTAAGTCCCTTCCTGCCAGCTGGAAAGATATTTTTCCTGCTGCGGAGTGAGTTTATCTATCTTAATCCCCATAGCCGCCAGTTTAAGCCGCGCGATCTCGCGGTCCAGCTCCCTGGGCACGGAATAAACCCGCTTATCCAGCTCGCCTGCGTGCCTGGCTATGTACTCGGCCGAAAGCGACTGATTGGCGAAAGACATATCCATAACGCTCGCCGGATGCCCGTCCGCGGCCGCCAGGTTGATAAGCCGCCCCTCAGCCAGCAGGTGGACCTTTTTGCCGCCCGCCAGAACATATTCCTGCACGTAAGGGCGCACCTCCCGGGTGCTCTTGGCCATGGCTTTCAGGGCCTCGATGTTTATTTCCACGTTGAAATGCCCGGAATTGGCGACGATAGCCCCGTCTTTCATCAGCTTAAAGTGCCGCGCGTCTATAACATTGATATCGCCGGTCAAAGTTATGAAGAGGTCCCCGAGCCTGGCCGCCGAATCCATGCTCATGACATAAAAACCGTCCATCGCGGCTTCAAGGGCCTTCACGTGGTCCACTTCGGTAACTATCACTTTGGCGCCAAGGCCGTGAGCCTTCATCGCCACGCCCCGTCCGCACCAGCCGTAGCCGGCCACTACGACGATCCTGCCGGCGAACAGCATGTTGGTCGAGCGGATTATACCGTCCAGAGTGGACTGGCCGGTGCCGTAGCGGTTATCGAACATGTGCTTTGTAAGCGCGTCGTTCACCGCTATGATGGGATATCTTAAGGCGCCGTCGCGCTCCATCGCTTTAAGGCGGATGACGCCGGTGGTGGTCTCCTCGGTGCCGCCCAGGATCTTCGACTTCCTGTTATCCCAGTTCTGGTGCACGGTGGAGATCACGTCGGCGCCGTCGTCCATGGTGATATGCGGCGCGAAATCGATCACGCTCATGATATGGCCGTAATAGGTCTTCTTGTCCTCGCCTTTGATGGCATAGACCTTTACGCCGTAATGCTTGACGAGACTGGCCGCCACCTCATCCTGGGTGCTCAAAGGATTGGACGCGCAAAGCGCCGCGTCGGCGCCGCCCTTTTTAAGCGTTATCATAAGGTTCGCCGTTTCGCTGGTCACATGCAGGCAGGCGCCCACTTTAAGTCCGGCAAGCGGCTTTTCTTTCTCAAACCGGGCGGCTATGAGTTTTAAAACCGGCATATCCTTCGCGGCCCATTCGATTTTATTCTTGCCGGCGGCGGCAAGAGCTATATTTTTGATATCGTAGTCTTTCATAGTGTTTTTTCTTTTTGCAACGGTCATGGTCATGGCGGTCTCCTTATGAACCGAAGGGTATTAGGGTCTAAGGGTCCCAGGTTTTCAGGGTGAAGAATTTTATCGTTACCCTTAACCCCTCAAAACCTTAGACCCTCTACTCCCATCCTTTTAGGGGCAGCAGGCGCACTTGGTCTTAGGGGCGCCGGCGGCTTTTTTCTTCAGTATCTCGACGGCGTCGGTCTTTTCCCACTCGAAACCGCTGCGGCCGAAATGGCCGTAAGCGGCCGTCTTTCTGAAGACGGGCGCGCGCAGTTTGAGGTTCTTTATAATGCCTTTGGGGGTGAAGTCGAAGGTAGACCGGATTATGGAACCGAGCTTTTCATCGGCTATGACGCCGGTGCCGTGCGTATCCACATACAGGCCCACCGGCTCCGCCACGCCGATGGCGTAGGCGACCTGGACGGTGCACTCTTTGGCCAGTTTAGCCGCGACTATGTTCTTGGCCGCGCAGCGCGCCATATAGGCGGCGGAGCGGTCCACCTTGGTCGGGTCCTTGCCGGAGAAAGCGCCGCCGCCGTGCGGCGCCGCGCCGCCGTAGGTATCCACGATGATCTTGCGGCCGGTCACGCCGGTATCGGACTGGGGGCCGCCGACCACGAACTTGCCGGTCGGGTTGATCAGGAATTTGGTGTTCTTGTCTATCATCCTCTTGTCTACGATGTGCATGATGACCGCGTCTATGATCTCTTTTCTGGACCGCTCGGTTATCTGACGGCCGGATTTATCCAGGATCTCCTCGGTGTGCTGGGAGGAGATCACGATGGTCTCGATGCGCGCGGGTTTGCCGTCGCGGTATTCCACGGTAACCTGCGATTTGCCGTCCGGGCCCAGATAGGGGAGGATATTCTTCTTGCGGACTTCCGACAGCCTCATGGCCAGTTTCTGCGCGAGCATCAGCGGCAGCGGCATAAGCTCGGGAGTCTCGTCCGTGGCGTAGCCGACCATCAGGCCCTGGTCGCCGGCGCCGCCGACGTCCACACCCTGCGCTATATCGGGAGACTGGCGGCCTATAACGTTGATGACCGCGCAGGTCTCATGGTTAAAACCGTATTTCGAATGGGTATAGCCTATTTCCTTGATGACCTGGCGGGCCAGCGTGTCGATGTCCACATAGGTCTTGGTCGTGATCTCTCCGCCGACAACCACCATGCCGCGGGTGATAAAGGTCTCGCAGGCTACGCGGCCCGCGGGGTCTTTTCTCATTATCTCGTCCAATACCGCGTCGGAGATCTGGTCGCACACCTTGTCGGGATGCCCTTCCGTCACCGACTCCGATGTCACAAATCTTTTGCCGGTAAAGTTCATGGTTTATTCTCCTCGTGAACCGAAGGGTTTTAGGGTGAAAAAATATTTTTACCCTTAGCCCCTCAAAACCTTTACTTATTAATTTTTCTCGACTTGTATTGTCCGTTCCGCATTATCCGCATTATCAATTATACCAATTTCCGCTAGTGTTCCATAAGCCTGGCCGCGAATTCCAGTAATTTGCCGGTGTTTTCCTGGGACTCGGTTTCGGCGTAAGTTCTCAAGAGCGGTTCGGTGCCCGAGGGCCTCATAAGCAGCCAACTGTCGTTATCCAGAATAATCTTAAAGCCGTCTATGGTGTTCGTGTCCAGCACTTTCCTGCCGATAATGGTCTTGGGCAGTTTTTTCTTCAGCTTCACCGCGAAAGAATGTTTATTGGGGATGGTTTTGTCAAGTTTCGCGTCTTTCCGTATAAAGACCGATTTGCCGTATTTGGTTTCGATGTCCTTATAGAGTTCGGACGCCGTTTTTTTGGTCTTCATCGTCATCTCAAGGAACATCAAACCGGTCAAAATGCCGTCGCGTTCGGGGATATTGCCTTTCCAGGCATACCCGCCCGACTCCTCCGCGCCGAAAAAGACGTCTTCCGAGATCATTTTCTCCGCTATGTACTTAAACCCGACCGGCGTTTCCTCAAAAAGCAGGCCGGCGGCCTTGGCGATGCGCCTGGTCAGATACCCCATGGAGACGGCCTGGGCCACCTTGCCTTTGGGAGTATTGCGCTTCAAAAGGTAGTCAAGCAGCATCGGCGCTATCTGACACGGGGTCATATACCGGCCTTTATCGCTGACCAGGGCGAAGCGGTCGGCGTCGCCGTCCAGAGCAAAGCCCATCAGCGCGCCTTTTTTTCTGACCGTATCTATCAGTTCGGCCAGATTTTTCTCGACAGGTTCCGGGGTTATGCCGCCGAAAAGCGGGTCGCAGCCGGCGCGTATTTTTATGATGTTCTTTGAGTTAAAAATATCGTCGGCCACCTCAGCTCCCGCGCCGTACATAAAATCAATAACCACCGGCCCCGGAAGCTTTGACAGGAGCGGGCCTATCCGCGCCTTTGAATTAAGATAATCCAGGTAGCTCTTTTTGAAAGATCTTTTCACCACAGGCGCGCCGTCGTATTTCATGGGCACGGCCTTGGAAATATAATTCTCAAGCTCCGCCGTCACCGAAGGGGGGGCCGAGCGCCCGTTCTGCTTTATTTTGACGCCGTTATAAAAATATTTATTATGGCTCGCCGTAATAATAACGCCCAGGCCGAATTTAGAGACGGTAAGGCAGCTTACCGCGGGCGTGGGCAAAGGCTCGGCGGAAACCACGGCCGTTATGCCGTTGGCCGCAAGTATCTCGGCCGCCGCGGCGGCGAAGCGATCCGACATGAAGCGCCGGTCATAGCCGACGAACACGTGCGGCTTTTCCGTCACGCGCATGTGTTTATAGGCTATATAGTCCGCCAGGCCCTGGGCTATTTTGCGGACGGCGTCATAAGTGAAATCCCTTGATATAATGCCCCGGAAACCGTCCGTGCCGAAAGTTATCTGGTTTGGATGCGAACTCATATTGATTCTCCATATTGATTCTCCACTAATTATATTAAAAAAAGAAAGCCAAAAAACCGGCTTGTATATATTATTAAAATTCAGATAATTAGTCCACCGGTAACCGTTATCCGAACTTCAATATTTTCTCTATCTCAAACCTGACTCCGCGCTCCAGCATCAGGGCCGGACGCGCTTTTGAAAGCGTTGGGCGCTATTAAAATTTTTAGTGATGAACTATCCCAAATGAAGTATCGCTGTCATCGTATTTTAAAATCACCGTAATCAAGGGGCTGCTGACTTTTTCAGCAGCCCCGTATTAATGATAGAATGATATCCATGGATGTTGCCATGCTGACGCTTATCTACAGATATAAAACGAAACTTTATGTCAACCTGACCAACCGCTGCCCGACAGCCTGCGTTTTCTGCATAAAAAGCAAATGGAAGATGGTTTATCGCGGCAGCGATCTGGACCTCGGCGGCGCGGAACCGGACGCCGGCGCTTTTACCGGGCTCATAAAAGAAGCGTGGCTCCAAGAACCTTTTGACGAGCTGGTATTCTGCGGCTACGGTGAACCGACCATGCGCCTTGAGGCGCTGATCGAAACAGCCAGGGCCGTTAAAACCGGCGGACTCCGTCCCGTGCCGGACGATCTGCGCATCAGGCTCAACACCAACGGTTTGGGCAGCCTCATAAACGGCCGCGATATCGTGCCGGAGCTTAAAGGCCTGATAGATTCCGCGCACGTCAGTTTAAACACGACCGATCCGGTCCAGTGGCTGGCCCTGATGCGGCCCGGGCCCGAATACGCCCGAAAAGGCTTTGAAAGCGCGCTCGCTTTCGTAAGGGAAGCCGCGCGGGTCCTGCCGGAAACAGTGGTAACCGCCATAGACGGCATCGGCGCGGACCTTGAAAAAATTAAAGCCCTGGCCGGAGAACTCGGAGCTGAGATCAGGATACGACCCGGATTAGACTAGAAGGAAAAAAATATGATAGTCGAAAGAAAAACGGCGCTCATCATACTGTCCCTGATCGCGCTCTGCCTCATCAGCGTGCCCACCGTTATCTTCAACAGCGCAGTGAAAAAATACTTCAATTTCATGGGGCATTGGAGCGTCGCCGCCATAAAACCGTCAAAAACCGCCCAACTCCCCCCCATGCACGGCAGGATCCCGGGACAGACGGCGGAAATGCCGCAGCCGGAACTGCATTTTGTGAAATTCACGATCAAAATAACCAACTCTCAAAGCGTTAAAGCGGTTAAAGTGGAGGGAGATTTTAATAAATGGAACCCGGACGCGCTGATACTCGTCAAAAAAGATAAAAACCTGTGGGCGACCATAGTGCCGCTTCCGCCGGGCGTCTATCACTACCTTTATAATATAGACGGCCAAACTATACTTGACCCGATGAACCCCGAGACGGCGGCGTTGGGCGACAGGAAAGTTTCCGTCCTGACCGTAAAATAGCGGGCAGCGAACAGGGGTCAGGGGCTAGGGGTTAGGGACTAGCGGGTACGAGGGAAGATATTTCTCAGCGGTCAGTTGAAGACGATAAATAATATGGCGACTATCCGGCGGTTTTTCCTTATTTCGCTGTTCGCTGTCCTCTATACGCTATACGCTGTCCCCTGCAGTTTGCATGCCGGCCTGGCGATACTGTGGATACCGCGCGAACATTCTAATATAGACGATGTCCTGTTAAAGCTCGAAACCGACACGGACATTAAACTCACGGCGGCGCTGAGCGAAGCTCCGCCGGCGCTGGCGGAGAAAATAAAGGACCTCCGGGACGCCGGGCGCCTGGAACTGGCCGCCAGAGCGGCGGGGGATCCGGTGCTCCCGCTTTTTTATTATCCAAAAGAAGAGTCCGTCTTGTGGCAGGACAAACCCTCAAGCGCCGCGTTCTCAAACGACCCCTATTTCCTGGCGCTCCGCTTAAGCGACGCCGGGGACGCTTTCGCGAAGAACTTCAAAAGACCGCCGGAAGGCCTGGCCGTAAGCCCGGGCGGAACTATCGCCGGGTATATACCGCTGGCTAAAGCTCTTGGCTTCAGTTGGCTGGCTTCAGGGCCGCTGGTCTCCACGGCCGCCTTCACCGCGCTTAAAGTGGACGGCGTGTTTCTGGCGCCTTTCTCGTTCTATTCCACCGCCGCCCCGGCGGGCGCGGACTTCTTCACCGTTTTTGACGAGACCCTGGACCGGACCCGGCAGAACGAGACGCGCGCGCAGCTTCTGGCAGCGCTCAACTCCGGCCTTCATTCCAACTATCTGACGGTCTCCGAAGCGCTGAAAACGGCGGTTTCCACCACGGTGGGCGTAAGCGACGCGCTGAAAATGACCAGGCCGTGGAGCGAAGATTACACGCCCTGGGCCGCCAGAAAGATACAGGCGGGGACGCTCGCCGCTTTCGCGAGGACCCGCGCCGACCTTATGCTCCACCTGAATTCCAAGCAGGGCGATTACAAGGCCGCTAAAAACGCTTTCACCGAGTATTTTTCCGTGGAGTCGGGGCCAAGGCTGTTAAAGCTCTGCGACGAAGATCCCGAAGCGGTAAAAGAAACCGAGATAGAGATCCAGAACGCCCTCGGCAACTCCTACCGGATGATGAATAAGACCCTGCCGGGCTGGCTTTTCTCCTCGC
This sequence comes from Elusimicrobiota bacterium, assembly GCA_018829985.1. Taxonomy (GTDB): domain Bacteria; phylum Elusimicrobiota; class Elusimicrobia; order Elusimicrobiales; family UBA9959; genus JAHJSU01. Next base: position 8,090 of record JAHJSU010000298.1, read on the forward strand.
TGGCCGACCTTACCGGGCAAGCCGGGGACGAGGACCTGATAGCGGTCGTAAAAAGCTCGGCCGGGTTTACGGTAAAAAACGTCTCAAAGCAGCCCGTTCCGCCGGCCGATACGCCCGGCCTCGCTAAAACCTACGACCCCTATAAGATATGGAAACTGAACGGCTTTGAAGCTTACTGGTCCGACAACGGCGTAACCTTCTCTTTCGCTCCGCTGGAACTCATCCTCTCAGCCTCCGAGCCGGGAGGGTTCGCGCACGCATGCTTTGACCTCTACATAGACATCAACCACAGGCCGCGGGCGGGCTCCACCAGGCCGCTGAACGGCCGCGACATCAGGATATTTCCGGACGACGCCTGGGAATACGCGCTTGCAGTGGACCCTCAAAAGGCCGTTCTTTATGCGGTTACGCCGAAAGGCCCGCGGAAAATGCAAAGTTTCCGGCCCGAAATCAAAAACGGGGCCGTGACCGTCAGCATACCCGGCGCCCTCCTTAAAGGCAATCCCGCCAACTGGGGTTACGCCGCCTTCATGCTGGCTCGTAAAGGCAAGCTCTATTCGATCTCGGATTTTATCGCGGAAGATTTCTCGAACGGCTACTACTACGCCGTAAGACCGCGCCAAAAGTAGGCGCCTGGGCAATCAGGTGATTAGGCAATTAGGAAAAACTAAAAACCTAGTTGCCCAGTAGCCGGGTTGCCTAGTCGCCTCCGAAAAATTCGTCCGCCTTAGGCGGACGCCCGCTGCCTGCCTGCCGGCAGGCAGGAAATAGCGGACGAATTTTTCGGGTTAAGGGGCCTTATATGCACAGGGATAAAATAATTGACTTCATAAACGGCTATCTGGACGACAAAAACATCAAGGACGCCGCGCAGAACGGCCTGCAGGTGCAGGGCGGCGCCGAAGTCGGTAAAATAGTTTTCGGCGTCTCCGCCTCGCTTGAATTCATAAAACGCGCGGCGGCGGCCGAAGCCGATATGCTCGTGGTTCATCACGGGCTTCTGTGGGGCAAAGCCGATATAATCAAAGGGCCATTCAGGGAAAAAATAAATTTACTGTTAAAGAACGGCATCACGCTGGCCGCCTGGCATCTGCCTTTGGACAAACACCCCGTTATAGGCAACAACGCGCGGATAATGAAAATGCTGGGCGCCGGCGGTTTAAAACCTTTCGGCGCCTATGACGGAGAGCTCATCGGCTTTAAAGGCGCTTTCGCCAGGCCGAAACCGCTGCCGGAACTAACAAGGACCCTGCGCGCCGAATTGGATTCAAATATCCTTTCGTTCAATTTCGGGAAGAAAAAAATAAAGACCCTGGGCGTCATCTCCGGCGGCGCCCAGCGCATGTTCGAGCAGACCGTCGACTCCGGCCTGGACCTTTACATAACGGGCGAGGTTTCGGAATTCGTCCAGGAGATGGCGCGGGAAAACGGGACCAATTTCATCTCGGCCGGGCATTACAACACAGAAAAGGCCGGCGTCCGGGCTTTGGAAAAACTTCTCCGCTCCAGATTCAGGCTCAAAACCGAATTCATAGACATCCCAAACCCGGTGTGATCCGAAAATTGCAATACAATTTTCGGAAGGCTAAAGGATAAAGGCTGAAGGATAAAGGAAAACAGCGGAGAATAAGGAATTTTTCCGTCCTTTAGCCTTTATCCCTTATCCTTCATCCTTTGTAACTGCTCAGGTTCTCCGTATTTTTCACGTATTTTTATCGGGTAGGAGGCGGATGATTAATTCATCCGCCGTCCTCCCACACCACCGTACGTACCGTTCGGTATACGGCGGTTCATCAAAGCTTAATACGCCAAAGAAAGCCGCCTGCTTAGGCTTGGGAATCCCAGTTCTTCAAGACATTCATTGGATAAGGCGTGGTTAAGGAAGACACTGCCGCTGATACGCCAATAGTCCTTGCGGCTATTGGCGTATGCCCATGCTTTTGAAGTATCAAGACCCAACCTGACGAGATTGTCGTGTTTTGTCTTAATTTTCTTCCACTGTTTCCAGTAGCACATGCGTATCCGCCGCCGTGTCCAGCCGTCAAGGCTACGCGCAGTATTTTGCATGTCGGCTATGCGAAAATAGTTAACCCAGCCTATCATAAGCCGCGTTAACCCCTCCCGCCGCCATACCATGCCACGCCCGTTGCTCCTTGACGTGATTTCCCTTACTTTCTCCTTGAATCGCTGAATGCTTTTGGCATGAATAAAGTTCCGTGATTTCCCCTCTTTCATGTAGAAGGTAAATCCCAGAAACTTTCTTCCGCAGGGTTTGTCCACCGCGCTTTTCTTCCGGTTTACTTTCAGCTTTAGCACCCGCTCAATATAGCGGGTTACGCTCTCCATCACTCGCGCGCCCGCCTTCCTGCTTTTGACATAGATGTTGCAGTCATCGGCATACCGGCAGAACCTATGCCCGCGCCTCTCCAATTCCTTGTCAAGTTCGTCAAGCATAATATTCGCAAGTAACGGGCTTAAAGGGCCACCCTGCGGCGTTCCCTCCTCATTCTTTACCTTGATTCCGTTCATTAATACCCCGGATTCAAGATATTTCCTGATGAGCTTTAGCACCCGCTTGTCTTTGACCTTCCGCGCCACCAGCGACATCAGTTTGTCATGGTTCACGCGGTCAAAGAACTTTTCAAGGTCAAGGTCTACTACCCACTGCCCCCCGGCCTCAATATGTTTCCGTGCCGCTTTTATCGCCATGTGTGCGCTTCTTCCCGGACGAAAGCCGTAGCTGTTCTCCGAGAAGTCTTTGTCAAAGACACTATTAAGCGTCTGCGCTATCGCCTGCTCTATCCACCGGTCAACCACGGTCGGTATCCCAAGCTGCCGCGTTCCGCCGTCGGGTTTTGGTATTTCCACCCGCCGCACGGCCTGGGGGTTATACGCCCCTTCAAGGATTGATTGCCGCAACGCCGCGCCATGTTGTTTCAGGTATGGCAACAATTCTTCTGTCGTCATGCCGTCCACCCCATGACTGCCGCCGTTCGCTTTTACTCTTTTGTAGGCAAGGTTCAGGTTCTCCCTGCTTACAATCGCTTCAAGCAATCTTTCCGCTTTCCTTTCGCTATCGTCCTTTCCACTTTCAGACGCCGAAGGGCCACTCTGCGCTCCCGCATTATGTCGGGGTTCCACCCCTGCTTCCTGCGGCCAGCCCTCATTTCCGAAGTTTTCTGCTTTCATCGCTTCCCTTACGAGTCTTTCAAGTTTCCAGAACCTCTGATGTTCAGCCCTTTTCCCGTTGAAAAGAAAACGGGATACTATGGCCTCTGCTGACTTCTGACAGTTCACCCGCGCGTTGCCGCACGGCTTGCCGCTTTAAAGTTCATCTCTGCGGCCTGCTGTCAGACCTCCGCGGGTAAGCTCGCACGCTTTCATCCCATATACCCGCCGCATATACCCGACAAGCCTCGGATAGATTTGGACTTTGTTTTGCACAGCAAACTCGTCCGGCTTGTCAGGCCTCTCTTGCGGTTCGTGTTCCTCGGGCCGGGACTTTGCCTCCGGCTTCCTTCAGATTCCACCTCGCGATGGACACCCTTGCCCTTGGCTAACGGTTGGCT
>JAHJSU010000299.1 GCA_018829985.1 Elusimicrobiota bacterium
AGAAATCAGACAACAAACCGTTTGATCCATAAACTTTCTTTGTGCCTTGGTGTCTTAGTGGCTGAGTAATTACTAAAAATCAGCGTTATCAGCGTTCTATATTCTATTCCGCCATCTCATAGCGACCTGAGTAGTTACTAAAAATCAGCGTTATCCGCGTTCTATATTCTAATAGCTGAGTGGTTACTATCGCCGCCTTTGCCTGTTGTTAACCCGCTCCATGCCGAAAAGCGCCGCCCCGAATACTCCGAGATCCGCGTTCTTAGCCACCCGGAGCCTGACCTTTTGAAAAGGCGTCTTTATCTGCTGCGCCGCGAACACTTTTTTAAGCGGGCCGAGGAAGTGCCGGGAAGCCCTTGAGACCCCCCCTGTCAGCATCACGCAGTCCGGATTAAAGAGAAGTATGGCGTCGGCCAGTCCCCGCCCGAGATTCTCCCCCATCTCCCGCCATATACGCAGCGCCGTCTTATGCCCCCGGTCAGCGGCCCTCGTCAGGCAAATGGTATTGAGCCTTTCGCGGCCCGGAGCGGCGTATTTCCTTACAAAAGCCCCGGCGTTCTTTATGGCCTTGCGCGCGTCGCGCATTATGGCGTAACTGCCGCAGCAGGCTTCCAGACATCCTTGCGCCCCGCAGTGGCAGCGCTCACCGCCCGGTTTTATTTTGTTATGGCCTATTTCCCCGGCTGAGCCGGTGGCCCCGTGATAAAGCCTGCCGTCCAGAATCAATCCTCCGCCTATGCCCGTGCCGAGCGTTACGGCAAGCACATTGGCGTATTTTTTCTTCAGTTCCAGCTCGTACGCGCCCCAGGCGGCCATATTCGCGTCGTTCTCGAGCGTGCAGGGGACCCCTGTCAACTTATTAAGGGGGCCGGTTATGGGAGCGTAGCGCCACTTTTCCAGGTTCGGCGAAAAACGTATCAGGCCTTTTTGCGGGTCCACATCCCCGGCCGCGCCTATGCCGACGGACCCCGGCCGCCATATTTTATTAAGCCTCCTGACGCAGCCCGTCAGCCTGTTCATGAAATCGCCGTAGCCGCCGCTTTCGCCCAGGGTGTGGAACCTTTCTTCGTGCAGAAGGCGCCCGCGGCCGTTTATGACGACTATCTTCGTATTGGTGCCGCCTATGTCTATGCCGAGGCCTTTCATGTTAACTCCTTAGATTAGCAGGTGGTAGGTAGTATGTAGCAGGTAGGTTTTAAGGAACTCCACACCCTATCTACTATCTACCACCTACTACCTACTTTCTTTAATATCTTCAGCGCCGCCCCCACCAGGTAGAACGAACCCAGCACCGCGACGGCGCCGGATCTGCCGGCCGAGATCAAAGCCGCCTCTATATCTTCCTGTACTTCTATATCCGCATCCGGCCTTATCTTTGAGTATTCGTCAGCCAGCGCGTAGGGGCTTACCGCCCTCTCGGACTGCGGCATGGTAAATACGGTCCTGGCCGCGTAAGGGGCCAGCAGCCGCAGAATCGCGGCATACTCCTTGTCGTTTAAAATACCCATAACAAAGGCCGTATCCTCTGTCTTAAAGGGCGAGGCCTCAAAAGTGCGCGTAAAAGACCTTACCGCCTCCTCGTTATGGGCCCCGTCCAGGATATAAACGGTTTCTCCGGATCCGCCCGCGCCCGGAGCCGCACTTAAGAGCTGAAACCTTCCCGGCCAGTCCACCCGGGCGAAACCTTCGGCTATATGTTTACGGCTTATTTTAAATCCGGCGCTGTTCAGGATACCAACGCCCTCATAAACCAGCGTGGCGTTTGAATTTTGCGCGGCGCCTATTATGCCCAGTTTAAATACGGCTCCGGTTTTCTTATTTTTAAGCGCCATCGTGCCGCTCTTCCAGTCGTAACCGGCTATATCAAAGACCGGCGCCATAAAATGTATTTGGGCCAGTTTCTCCTGCGCCTCTTTCATAACAGGCCCCCTGGCCTCCTCCGGGAGCAGCGGCGCCAGGCACACCCCGCCTTTCTTGATGATGCCGGCTTTCTGGCCGGCTATTTCGGCTATGGCGCCGCCAAGGTATTTTTGATGGTCGTAATCCACCGAGGTTATGACGGAAAGTTCGGGGCGCGCCAGCACATTGGTGGTGTCATAACGCCCGCCTATACCCACTTCTATGACGGCTATCTCGGTCCCGGCCCTTTTAAAGTAAAGGAACGCCATGCATGTCAGCAGTTCAAAAAAACTCAGGTCGGGCCCGGCTTTAAACACTTCCTCGAAAATCCCGCCGAATTCTTCGCGGCTTATCTCAGAACCGCTTACGCATATGCGCTCCGTCAGGCGTATCAGGTGCGGACTGATAAAAAGCCCCGTCTTGCAGCCGGCCGCCCGGAGCACCGAATCAAAAAGCGCGCATACGGAGCCCTTGCCGTTGGTCCCGGCCACGTGTATCGTTTTTATTTTTTCATGGGGATCGCCAAGCCTGGAAAGACAGGCAAAAACCCGTGTAAGGCCGTCTTTCTTCACGAAATCCTGCCTGGCCAGCAGTATTTTTTCCGCCTCTTCAAAAGTCATCATAAACAGTTTCAAGTCACAAGTCACAGGTCACAAGCCAGAACTGCATAAAAATTATCAAGTTCGGTAAGACCTTAAAAACTTGTGACTTGTGTCTGGTGACTTGTGACAACGGCCTTGCCGCTATGCTTTAACGCGCTCTATCTTCATGCCCGCCAGACGAAGCTTGTCCTCTATTTTTTCGTAACCCCGGTCTATATGATATATCCTTCCGATCACCGTTACGCCTTTGGCCGCGGCCGCAGCCACTATAAGCGCGGCTCCGGCTCTGATATCCGAGGCTATTACCGGGGCCCCCAGAAGCCGTTCCACGCCCCTGATGACGGCTTTCCGGTCGGTGACGGTAATATCCGCGCCCATGCGCATAAGTTCGGCGGCATGCATAAACCTGTTCTCAAAGATCTCTTCGTGTATCAGGCTTTCGCCTTTGGCGCGGGCCATGAACGCCATCCATGGCGCCTGCAGGTCCGTGGGAAATCCGGGATAGGGTTTGGTCTCCACGCTGACCGGTCTGGGCCTTAAGCCATCGGTTTCCACGGTTATTCCCCCCCCCCGGCCGCCGGGGGGGGAGATCTTTACGCCGGCTTTTTCAAGCCCGCGCGCGACGGATTTCACCAGCCTGATATCGGTGTTTAAAAGCGTCAGTTTGCCTCCGGCCGCGGCGGCTATCAGCATAAAGGTCCCCGTTTCTATCCTGTCAGGCATAACGGAATATTTAAGCCCTTTCAAAACGTCCCTGCCGCATATTTTTATTGTGGCGGTGCTTTCCCCTTCTACTTCGGCTCCCATGCAGCGGAGCGCTCCGGCCAGGTCCGCGATTTCCGGTTCCCGGGCGCAGTTTTCAAGCACCGTGGTCCCTTTTATGAGCGCGGCGCACATCATCAGATTCTCGGTGGCGCCGACGCTGGGGAAACGAAACTTCAGCCTGGCGCTTTTAAGTTTCCCGGCGCTCACTATGACATCGCCCCGTTCATAAGACACTTCCGCTCCCAGTTTCTGGAAAGCCTCAAGATGTATGTCTATGGGCCGCACTCCTATTGAACAGCCGCCTGGCAGCGAGAACCTGACTTTTTTAAATCTGGCGAGCAGCGGCCCCGCTACCAGTACGGACGCGCGCATCCTCCTGACCAGATCGTAGGGCGCGTGATGCTTCAGGGCTGAAGCCTCTTCCACGCTGAAGGCGTTAAACCCGAAAAAGCATTTCTTGCCCATGTAATTGAGCAGTTCAAAAGTGGATTTGACGTCCCTCAGGTCGGGGACGTTCTTTATCTCGCATTTTTCCCGCGTAAGCATGGTGGCGGCAAGTATGGGCAGCGCCGCGTTCTTGGACCCGCTTATCTTCACTTCGCCGCGCAAAGATTTTGGACCGTGTATTATAAAATTATCCATGTAATAATTGCTCCCTAATAGTTTTTTGTAAATAAAAATTATGCCATAAGCCATAGGCCGTAGGCCAGAAACAGAACGGCGGCCATACGCCGTATGCCATATGCCGTATGCCGGAAACAGAAAAGCGGCCGCATGTCAAAAAAAAAGAGGCGGCGGATATATTTTTTGTTTATCATAAAAAGAACCCTTTATGGAGATCATAGCGCCTTGCGCTATGATCATCTTTTTATCGCCCGCACAAACCTCTTTCTGCCGTTTAAGTCCTTGAAGAGCTTTTTCTCCCGCCAGAACCGGCCGTTAAACAGGTTAAGCGCCTGGGGCCCTTGAGCTTCTCCCAGTTCAAGGAACAGCGCTCCGCCCTTTTTAAGCGCTTCCGGCGCCTGGCTTATCATGGACCTGACCACTTTAAGCCCGTCCGGACCTCCGTCCAAAGCGATGAAGGGCTCGGAGAGCGCCTCTTTATCCAGCCCGCCTATGACCCCCGTGGGGATATAGGGGGGATTTGAAACTATCACGTCAAAAGGGCCTTTTGCGCCTTTGGTCGTCTGAGGGCCATAACAACAGGTAGAGGTGGAGGTAAAGGCAGAGTAAGAAGTTGCGGTTACTTTACCTATGCCTTTACCTCTACCTGCTGTACCTGATACGACACCTGCGCAAGTATTGATCGAAGAGGCCCGTAAAAATCTTATCCGATTTGCAAGACCGTGGGCAGCGGCGTTCTCTTTGGCGCAGGCTAAAGCGTCCTTTGATTTTTCAGCCGCCGTGACCGAGGCTTTGGGGAAACGAAAAGCCAGCGCCAGCGCTATGGCGCCGGAACCGGCGCCGAAATCAAGTATCTCCGGCCCGCCCTGAGCGGAGCCGAAGGGCGCGCCGTCCTTGTGACGCTTAAGTATAAAATCCGCGGCCAGGCCCACCAGCTCTTCGGTCTCCGGCCTGGGAACCAGCACCCGCGGATCCACTTTCAGGGACAGGCCGCAGAAAGGCTGTGAACCGAGTATATAAGCCAGCGGCTCGCCCCGGGCCTTGCGCGCCAAAAGTTTTTTAAAGTCCCCGGCCGCCCGGGGCGGCGCCGGCGTCCCGCCGTCGGCAAGCATGGAGAGCCTGTCCGTTCCCAGCGCGTGCGCCAGCAGCCAGGCGCAGTTAAGCCCCGCTTCGGCTATTCCGGCGGCCGCAAGCCGCGCCGTACCCTCGGCCAGCAAAGTCTTCGTCGTAATCCTGTTAATCGTCATTTTCACTTTCGGCTAAAGAACCGGCGGGGCGGGCATCGGCTTTTTTCCCGCCGATATTCAATTTCACGTCTTCAAGCACGCCTTTTATCCCGCCTTCCATTATTTCGTCCATGTTATGCCAGGACAGCTGGACGCGGTGGTCGGTCACGCGGTTCCGCGGAAAATTATAGGTCCTTATTTTCTCGCAGCGTCCGCCGGTGCCGACCTGCTTCTTCCGCTCGCCGGCCAGGGACGCATTCTGTGATTCACTGGCGGCGATAGCCAGCTTCGCCGCCAGCAGCTGCATGGCTTTCTGCCTGTTCTGGCCCTGGGAACGCTCAGCCTGGCACTGCACCACTATACCGCTCGGGAGATGCGTGATGCGGACGGCGGTCTCCACCTTGTTGACGTTCTGACCGCCGGCGCCGCCGGCCCGGTAGGTGTCTATTTTGAGGTCTTTGGCTTCTATTTTTATTTCCACCTCGTCCGTCTCCGGCATTATTGCCACCGTCACGGTTGAGGTGTGTATGCGGCCGGAGGCCTCGGTCAGCGGCACCCGCTGCACGCGGTGCACGCCGCCCTCGTATTTAAGCCAGGCGTAGGCGTTGGCGCCTTCTATGTATAAAACCGCGTTCTTTATGCCTTTAAGGCCGGTTGAGGTAAGGTCGCGCAATTCGGCTTTCCAGCTCATGGAGGCGGCGAATTTGGTGTAGATCCTGAGCAGGTCCGCCGCAAAAAGGGCGGATTCGTCCCCGCCCACGCCGGCGCGTATTTCCATGAAAATGTTCTTTGAATCCTGCGGGTCCGGAGGCAGGATGAAGAACTCCAGCTTTCTTTCCAGAGCTTCGGCTTTGGACTTCAGCGGTTCGAATTCAAGCCTTGCCAGTTCCGCTATGACGGGGTCCGTGTCGGTAAGCATGCTCTGGGTCTGGGCGAGCTCGGCGCGGGCGGCGTCCAGCTCCCGCTTGGTGTCGACGATGGTTTTAAGGCGGGAGTGTTTCCGCGAAAGGGCCTCTATCTCTTCCGGCCTCAAGCCCCCGCAAGCCAGCCGCGCTTCGGTATCGGCCAGTTCGGCCGTCATGCGCTCAAGTTCTTTTTCATGCATAATTGATGGTGAATTGTGCGAATAAACAACAGCGAACAACACGAATATTACACATCAATTCGCGTTATTCGTCCCCTATTCGTGTTATTCGTTCCCTAAAAAAAAGCAGGCAAACCTGTAAAACATGTTTTGCCTGCTTCGGGAAACGGCGCTACTTTGTTTCTGCTTTCTTTTCCGCTTTCGCCTCCGCTTTGGCCGCCTTGGCGGTTTTTGCCCTGGGCGCCGAGGAAAGCACCTTTTTCTTATGCTTGGGCGCCACTAAGGTCTTTACGGAAGCTTTGGGCTTGCGCGTAACCATCTTGCCGCCGGTGGCGGAAAACTTCTTATTGAATTTCTCCACCCGGCCGGCCGTATCAAGCAATTTCTGCTTGCCGGTGTAGAAAGGATGGCAGACGCTGCATATGTCCACTTTTATAGCCGGCCTGGTGGAGCGGGTCTGGAAAGAGTTGCCGCATATGCAGACCACTTCGCATAAATTATATCTGGGATGAATATCGGTTTTCATATTCTATGTCCTTAAAAACTGGTTTCTCTGTAAATTATATCATATTTGGTAACTACTCAGGTTGTCGGAGGTTCACGGTTCAGGGTTCACGGTTATTCTTTGCATAGACGTTTTTCAAGGCTATGCCAGTGCCGTAACAAGAACTATGCTCCTCAGACGGCCAACCTCTGAACCGTTGAACCCCTGAACTGTGAACCTGAGCAGTTACCATATTTGTATTATTTGTATTTTGAACTCTCCCCCCTCTACCCTCTACCCTATTTTTATCTCTTGCCTATCTTCTTCATCGGATTGATGGACCTGCCGGAAGGCGTTAGTATCTCAAAATGGAGATGCGGCCCGGTGGACAGGCCGCTGGAGCCCACGCGGCCCAGCATATTCTTTGATTTCTGCACTTTCGCGCCCACCGCTACCAGCACTTTTGAGAGATGCCCGTAGCGCGTTATGGAGCCGTCTTTATGCCTTAATTCAACGGCATTGCCGTAGCCTTCCTTCCAGCCGGAGAAAATCACCGCGCCTGACCGTGAAGGATAGACCGGCGTGCCTATGGGCATGGGGATGTCGCAGCCATTGTGGAATATCCTGCGTTTAAGTATGGGATGGTAGCGCATGCCGAAGCTGGAACTTATTCTCACCCCTCTGCCGTTAAACGGCAGGCGGTAGGCGTCCAGGTTGATATAGACGCCGGGAATCTGGAGACGATCGCCTTTTTTGAATTTGTGCGACACAAGCAGGGCGGAAGGCGGCAGGCCGTTATCCTTGACTATCCCGATCTTAAAAGCCTGGAGTTCCGAGTCTTTGCTCTTAAAACGTCTGGCTATCCCGTCCAGTGTTTCGCCGTCCACGGTCACTTCGTGGAGAAGTCCGCGGCCGTTATGCACGCGGATGTACCCGCCTTTGGAAAGGAAGATAAATTCGTTGCGATTCGTGCTCTGCAGCGAGCGTACATCCGTGCCGTAACGGGAGGCGATGGCCCTGATATCCTCGCCCCTGGCTATCCTGTGCCTGGCGTGGATAAGGCGCGGTATCTTCTGGAAAGCCTCGGGCGGCGGCTCAGCCGGGCCGGGGGGCGTCAGGACGGACAGGCGCGCGTAATCTATTCCCGGCGCGCCGCTTAAGGCCTGGGAGGCGGAAAGCGCCCAGACAGACAGCGCCGCCGCAAGACCGATAAGATATCCTTTTCTGACCGGCTGCAAAATAACCTCCAGTAAGAAGTCACAAGTCTCAGGTTACATGTCACAAGCCGGAACTATTATGAAAACCATTAATTTCAGCAAGACCTTAAATACTTGTGACCTGTGACTTGTGTCTTGTGACTGCCTTTTACATGCCCGCCATTTCCATGGACTTCAGGAAGTCCTTGTTGGACTTGGTGGCCGAAAGCTTGGTGTGCAGGAGCTCCATGGCGTCCACGGACGATAAAGGCGCCAGAACCTTGCGGAGTATCCACACTTTATTAAGCTCGTCCTCGCTCATAAGGAGTTCCTCTTTACGGGTGGACGTCCTGTTGATGTCTATCGCCGGGAAGATCCTGCGGTCCGAAAGCTTGCGGTCCAGATATATTTCCGAGTTGCCCGTTCCCTTGAATTCCTCGAATATCACGTCGTCCATGCGGCTGCCGGTCTCCACCAGCGCCGTGGCTATAATGGTCAGCGAACCGCCCTCTTCTATCTTGCGGGCCGCGCCGAAGAAGCGTTTCGGCCGCTGGAGCGAAGTGGATTCCAGGCCCCCGGAGAGCACCCTGCCGCTTGAAGGAGAAATGGTGTTGTAGGCGCGGGCAAGCCGGGTGACGGAGTCCAGAAGGATGACCACGTCTTTACCGTGCTCGGTCAGGCGTTTGGCTTTTTCAAGCACGATCTCGGCCACCTGCACGTGGCGGTCGGCCGGTTCGTCGAAAGTGGAGGCTATGACTTCGCCTTTGACCGACCTTTTCATGTCGGTGACTTCTTCGGGACGCTCGTCTATCAGAAGGACGATCAGTTCTATATCCGGATGGTTGGTGGTAAGCGAGTTGGCTATGCGCTGGAGTATCATGGTCTTGCCGGTCTTCGGCGCGGCGACTATCATCGCCCTCTGCCCTTTGCCTATGGGGGAGATCAGATCTATGACGCGCGCGGTCATGTCGGTCTGGGTCGTTTCAAGAAAAAAGCGTTGTTTGGGGTGAAGCGGCGTCAGATTGTCAAAAAGCGACCGGTGGCCGATCTTTTCTATCTCTATGCCGTTGACGGTCTTCACCTGCAGAAGCGCGAAAAACCTCTCGCCTTCCTTGGGCGGCCGGATAAGGCCCGAGACCGTGTCGCCTTTGCGAAGCCCTAATTTCTTTATCTGGGACGGGGAAACATAGATGTCTTCATGGCTTGAAAGATAGTCGTATTCCTGCGAACGCAGGAAGCCGAAGCCGTCCGGCAATATTTCCAGCACCCCCGTGCCTCTGACTATGCCGTTCTGCTTGGCCTGGGCCTCCATAAGCTTGCCTATCAGTTCCTGCTTGCGCATGCCCGATACGCCCTCAAGTTTGAACTGGTCGGCGATCTTAAGCAGTTCGGCCACGGTCATCTTTGAAAGCACGGCCGTATCCATCTTTGCCTGGCCGCTCTGATTGGGGCCCGCGGTCTGATTAGTATTGGTGTTTTCCATCGTGTTATTTCTCCTTGTGTCCTGGGATACCTGGCCGTTCGCCGGTCCCTGTCCGCCTAAGGCGCCCTGGCGCCCTTTTCCCGCGTAAGCCAAATTGGCCCTGTGATTCCTTTCATTATTATCTTCTTTCATTTTTTCTCCAGTTTCCCAGTTTTGCCGCGTTTAAGAAATCGTAAATCCGCCTTATTTTGTTCCTCAGGTCTTTCAGGGAACCGTCGTTCGCCGCCACTATGTCCGCGCGGGCCGCTTTTTCCCCCGCCGGCAGCTGGGCGGCGCTACGCGCTTTCATTTCGCCCGGGTTCCAGCCCTTTCGGACGGCCCGCCTCATTCTTAAGTCCCCGGAGGCGTCCACGCATATTGTCAGGTCAAAGCATCCCTCAAGGCCTGTCTCAAACAACAGCGGAACTTCTACTACGATTATCTTTTCATGGGATTTTTTGATTAAAGAGAGTGTTTTTTTAAGTATTTCGGGGTGGAGTATATTTTCCAGCCGTTTTCTTTTGGCCGTATCAGAAAAAACTTCTTCAGCGAGTTTATTTCTGGCTATTGAACCGTCTTTAAGGAATACCCTGGGACCGAACCTAGTTAAAATTCTATTATAACAGGCCCCGGATGTCAATACTTCTTTTGCCAGCGCGTCGGTGGACACGCAGAAAGCGCCGCAGTCCCTGAAGAACCCGAGCGCGGCGCTCTTTCCGGAGCCTAGCGCCCCGGTCAAACCTATTATCGTTTTCCCCTTTATATTCCTGAATTTCCGGCAGAATTCCTTGAACCCTTTCTTTTCCTTTATATTATTTCCCATATTCCCTCATCCCTCATCCCTCATCCCTCATCCCTCATCCCTCATCCCTCATCCCTCATCCCTCATCCCTCATCTTTACGCCCTTCCCCCTCTCCTTTTCGCGTATTCGGCAAGTATATCCCTTTCCCTGCGGCTTAAGGCGCCCTCGCCTTTCCTGGATATTTTATCAAGTATCGCGTCCACCTCGGCATCCGCGGGTTCTTCCCTGGTGACTGGTGACCGGTGACTGGTGACCGGTGACATGTGACTTATGACCTGTGACCAGCGACTTGTGACTGGTGACCGGTGACTGGTGACTTTTTCCAGCCAGCCCGGGGCTTTGAAATAAAGCCAGCCGGCTATAAGCCCGCTTAAATGCGTGAAGTTGGCCACCCCCGAATTGGCGGCCGTAAAGCTCAGCACAAGGGAAAGCCCGGCCAGGAAAAAGACAAGCTGCCGGGCGCTCATCGGGAAAAAGAAGTACAGATACACGATCTGGTCCGGATACAGCGCGGCGAAAGCGTATAAAAGCCCGTAGATCGCGCCGGAAGCGCCCACGACCGGCGTGACCGAAGCCGGAGACACAAGCGCGGTAACCAGTCCCGACGCGGCGCCGCAGAAGATAAAATAAATGAGATACTTCTTTGAGCCCATAACAGGCTCAAGCGCCGGGCCCAGGAACCAGAGCATGAAAGCGTTAAAAAAGAAATGCCAGAACCCGGCATGTATAAGTATATAGGTAAATATCTGCCAGAGCCAGCCCGACCCCATGACTTTGAACGGCACAAGGCCCAGATAATGATTCAGCGCCCTGCCGAACGCTATTTCAAGCACCCAGCCGCCGAAACACGCCATCACCAGCGCCTTCGTCACAGGCGGCAGCTCGTTCAAAGCCGGCAACCGCAAAGAAAACCTCACGTTACTGAGCCTCCCATAAATAATATCCGCGCCGGCCGGGATGATTTTTGAGCGGGCAGACTTTGCCTCCATCGGCTTTTGTTATACATAACTCCTTTAATTTCACCTGTGGGCCAGCCATTTCCACAGGGGAATAAAATGTATTTCTTTGCCGCGCGCTTTCACAATTTCTTCATGGTCCCAGGTTATAACCGATAGATTATCGCACCGCAGTTCCCCGCCGGCCTCTATAAGCGCCTTTACTTCCCGTTCTTTTGTCCCCGGTGCGTCAAGGTTGTATGCCGCCTGAATTAAGGAATCCACTGCCCGGCCTTTTCTGGTTATAAAATCAACCTCATGCCCGTTGCGCGTTTTATAATAAAACAGATCCTTGTTGGGCTTGCGCCCCGCCTTCAGCAGCTCGCCGAAAATCAGATTCTCCATAAGCCGCCCCCGGTCGGGAGAGAATTGCACCCCGGCGGCCGCCACATAGCCGTTATCCACCAGATATATTTTTTTAGGCGTTCCCGCCCGCTCGGCAGCCTTATTGGAATACCGCTGCAGGACATATATAAGGTACGCCTCCTTAAATTAGGCCCCCTTCGGGGGCAACTTTCCTTTTGAGTTTTCTTTGGTTATACTATTCCCATGGAACACGTTTCCGGTATCAAGCTGAAAACCATTCTTCTTCATAATGGCAACTGGTGGAAATTCTTCCTCAAACAC
>JAHJSU010000037.1 GCA_018829985.1 Elusimicrobiota bacterium
AACCCGGATTGCGCGCCCGCGTAGGAGATATTGCCGGCTATCGTGCCCAGCTGCGCGGTGGAGGCTGCTAAGATCTCAAAATTGACTCCCGTCTCGGACTGCCCCGAGGCCAGGTTGAGGGATACGGGAGAGGTTCCGCCGTAAAAACCGTAGTCCTCCCCGGTATCAGGTTTCAGGCTTTGGTTCACATCGACAAATCCCGCGACAAAAAATGTGGTCCCCGGCTGAATACCGGTGAGGCCGTAGCCGCCGGCCAGGGCAAGCTGGGTGGAGACCATGAGGTTTGCCGTCGTGAAAACCCGTGTGGAATCAAAAACCGCGATAACAAGCTTTCCTCCCTGCGTGCCGGCGCAGGCGGCCGTTCCGGATACGCCCGCGGGCGCGAGTACATACGCCGGGGAGCAGTTTGAAATGCGGCCCCTGTTGCCGCCGGGCTCTATGCCTTTGACCGCAAAGTAAACCGTCGTGCCGGTAGGCAGGCCGCTCAAAACCCGGCTCTCCGTCGCGCCGGACGGGAGCGGCACAAAGCTCTGGGAGTAACCCGTTGCCGCATCAAAACCGGCCTCGGAGGTTATCGGACCTGTTGAATAGGCGAGCCTGTAGCCCGACGCCGTTCCCGCCGGCCCGTCCGCGCCGGGGGCCGTCCAGGCCAGGCTGGCCTCACCATGCGCGGCTCCCGTCTGGGCGCTGAGGTTGAGTATCGTAGCAGGGTAGTATCTTATGGCCTGGTGGCCCTTGCGGACTTTCCTGGACGAGCCGGCCGAGGTGGACATCGCGCCCTCGCCCGCCGTGGCGTTTATAGCCTTCGAAGCGCCCGAGGAGCGTTTCCCGCCCATGGTGACGGCGTTACGCTGGACCTTTTTCGTCGTCCCGGTAAGCTCCGCGGCAACACCGGTAACCGGTAACCAGTAACCGGTAACCAGTAAGACCGGTACAAGATTTCGCGCAAAAGATTTTAATGCCGTTCTAAGATACATATTTTCTCTATCAGAGCCTCTTATAACTTGCTCCTTACTTCTTACCCTTACTACTTAACCACTTATCTTTCAAAACCCTTTGTTTTTCAGCTTTTCCCAGATCTTTTTGCTGCCGGCCGGCGTTATTTTTTGCAAAAAACCGGCTGTATCCCGCAACCAATCAAGTTTGTCTTTTGCGGGCATTGTCATGTATGATTTTATGTCCGCCAAATCATACATGTCGTTCTTCTCATTTCTTATTCTTTTCATTTCTAATAGCCTTTATTTCTTGTAGCGCGGCAATGTCTATCTCGTCCCTCCTCCTGCCCGCAATTCCTTTAAGTTTTATCAGAGCGTCAATTGATACAACCGGCAGTTTCAGGCCGCCGGCCGGAATAATCTCTTTTGTCCGATAAGCGCCGGCAAAATCAATAAAATTTTCCACCATAACATCCACATGTTCAATTTCATTGGCGGGATTATATACCGAAAACACTTTCATGTTTTTTTCCTCTACCCAGTTTCTTCTCTTTGATGAATCAGCGAAATCATCAATCCGGACGGGGACCTTCGGCTTAAAACCCAGTTCTTTAACAGCCTTAATAAAGCCCAGAACGCTGGTATTATCGTCCAGGTCAAGCATTATATCCAAATCACCCGTAACCCTGGAAAACCCATAGAGATTCACAGCAATCCCCCCGATTATCAGGTACCTCACTTTTTCTTCGCTCAATTTTCTAAAAACATCTTCATAAAACATAATTTATCGCCTGACCCCGCACCCCTGTTTCCCCCTTTTTGAAAAGCCTGTCCGCCGGTTGTTTGGCGGAGGGGATTAAGGGGGATTTTTTTAATAGGGCTCGTTCATTTTATCTATTTTCACCATTCCCCTCTGTTTCCCCCTTTTGGAAAAGCCTGTCCGCCGGTTGTTTGGCGGAGGGGATTAAGGGGGATTTTTTCAACTCGCTTTACCGTTCTTCTCTCCTAATGTCAAATTTCAGGACCTGACCCCAACTCATAATAAACTCATCTTTTTTCATTTCCTTTTATGTTGCCGGAAATGGCCCTGCTGCAACAAGTTTTTTTCTTCTGGAATCAACAACCAGGTTGAGGCCTTTTAAACTCCGGGCTCCCAACAATTGCAAGTCCCCTGTCCGGGCAAACACAACCTCATCAATGGTAAAAACATCACCGACATAAATAATGGCAAATCCCACATCCCGGCTGACAGTCTGACCATTAGCCATAATAAACCGTACATCCTTCTTCTCAGAAACAACTCCAATCTTTTTAAGCAGGACTTCTGATATCCATGTATGTTCACTGCCGGTATCAACCAATATCCTGGGGATTACAATCTTTCTGCCGCGGTGCGTATGATTGCCGGCTATGCATTTAATGTTAAAAGTTCCCATTTTTTTACCT
>JAHJSU010000300.1 GCA_018829985.1 Elusimicrobiota bacterium
CCGCTGTTTTCGTTTCTGTTGAACCCAATAAGACATAATTCGGGACAAAATTCCAGTTATAGGCGCCCGCGCGGAAATAATATTCGGTCTCGGAATAAAGATTTTTTACAGTAAGCGTTGACGGGGCGACTCCGTTTATTGTTGATGAAGAAAGTATTTCTCCGGTAAAATCACTTGCCGTTGAAGCCTCCACGATATAGCCTCTGCAAGTCGCGCTTGAAGGCTCTGCCGGAAGCTCAAGCCAATTTACAACAACGCTTGTAATAGCGACAGAATAATATGTCGCGCCTTCAACCAGCCTGGTAAGTGTGGATGTTGCAGCAGTGACTCCGTAAGATTCTATGAGCGCCCAGTTCACGGCCTTCGGCCTGATATAATAAGTGGTGTTTGCCATTAAGCCCGAAACCTCCGCCTGAAGATCCGTGGTATCCTGGGAAAATATTTCAGTGCCGGCTTCAAAATCAGTTGAAGACATTTCAAGCGTGTAATTTGTGCCGCTGGGATTTTCGGGGTCGCCCGCCGTCCATTGAGCGGTGATTGAATAGCTTGAAACTGAAAGAGCGGTGGGAAGGGCCTGCCCAGGCGGGCTTACCAGCGTGGGCGTTGCGGTTAAAATCAGATAATTGGCGACTGACTGCCAGTTAAGCGGACCGGCCCTGAAATAATAAGTGGTATTGGGGCTGAGTCCTGAAACAGTAAGCGTAGAGAGGACAGCGGACAGCGTAGAGGAAGAAAAAACAGCGCCTGTGAAATTTGAAGCGGTGGAAGCCTGCGCCTGGTAGCCTTCGCAGGTCTTGCTGGAGGCGTCGGGCGGGCTTGCAGGCAGGGCCGGCCAGGAAACCGCCGCGCTTGTGATAAATACTCCCTGGTATTGGGCCGAAGCGAGGGGATTTGCCAGGGTTGACGCGGCCTGGGTTGCGGCGTAAGAAGTTGTTTCTCCCCATAAAGCGCCGACTCGCAGATAATAAGTGGTATTTGAATCCAATGAAGGCTCGCTCACGGTCAGGGTTTCCAATGTCCCGTCGGCGGTTTCGGAGGAAGAGATGGTTCCGGTAAAATCAAGGGCGGTTGAAGCCTGCACCAGATAGCCGTCATCTGAACTTGCCGATGTCCAGGTCATAGTCATGCTTGACATAAATACGGCTGAAATTTCAGGATCAAACGGAGAGGCGCCCGGCGGAGGCTTCAGCGTGCAGGTGCTTCCCGCCAGAATATAATTCGGTTCTTCATACCAGTTTAAGCTGCCCGCCCTGAAATAATAAGTGGTATTGGTGCCGAGGGCTTCCAGCGTTAAAGTGCTGACATTGACGGATGAAGTTACCGAAGAATAAACAACTCCGGTAAAATCCGGGGCAGTGGAAGCCTGCAGCTTATAACCTTCGCAGGTAGCGCTTGAAGGAGAGAGCGGATGAGGCAGCCAGTTAAGCGTTACGCTTGTATAAAAAACACTGTAAATCTGGGTGCTGATCACGGGTTCGGCCAGTGTTGAGGCTGTGGCCCCGTTTGAAAGGCCGCTATATGTCCCCACATCGTCTTTTGTCCAGAGCCTGAAATAATATATGGTATTCGACATACCGACTTCCACAGTTTGCGTGTAGAATCGTTGACTGCCTGCAGTAACGCCGGTTGTGGCTATTTCTGTTGTATAAACATAACCGGGAACCGTGGCGGTATTAGTGCTCCAGGAGTTTCCTTCCGCCCAGGCGGTTACTGAAGTGTATTGAACGGTAAAAGTTGAATTATTCAAAACCCCGGTATAACCGTCGTCGCCTGTGGCATGCCAGTCTAAATTTATTGATAGTGTGGTGGATGCTCCAGCCGTAAGGTCTTTAACAGCGTCAGGAGCGGAACTTACAAGCACGGCATTAAAAGCTTTGTTGTTTGTCTCGTTGCTTTCATCGACTAGGTCTTCCCTGTCGACATAAACATAAATATCGTGGTATTTCTCGGTATCCGTGCTCCAATCAATTGAAACTGTCTGCGAATCATCATTAAGGATATTAATGTCCTGGGTTGCGCCGATTTGTACGCCTCCGGAGTCGGGGTCGCTGTCGTAGAACTTGACCGTGCCGGCGGTATAGGTTACTCCCGACACCTCAAGATCCAGCTGGGCGGCGTAGGCGGTCCAGGCGGTTTTGAGCGAGGTTCCTGTCTGGTCCGCATTGATGTACATTATTCCGGAAGCGGCCGTATAATAGCCGATGTAAACGTACCCCTGGGTCCAATATAATCCCACCTTGTCGCCGGCTTGAACTGCAATGCTTGTGGCATAGGTGTTTACCACGTCCGGGACCGGCGTTTCAAGCTGGGATTCACCGACAAAAACATAGTTGGTGCCGTCGTCTCTGAAGATCCTCAACCGCGCCTGGGAATTAATATCCGTGAACCAGACCTTCCATTCAGTGATAACTCCGTCCGCATCTATTGGCTTGAGCAGATCCAGCATTGTAAAATAGGCGTCCGTGTTGCCCACGCCGCCGTCCGGCGTACCGACGGTAACCCCGCCCGCGATGGTTGGCCCGCCCGTCTTATACACCGTGGCTGAAATCTGGATGCTTTCATTAAACCCGGCGCTTAGAGGGTTAAATATTATATCGCCCGGGCTAAGCGTAAAATCCGGCGGGGTGTAACAGTAAACAACACTTGTGCCGGAAATTTTGTACTTGGCGTCGGCAGCATCATAAGCTTGAGCGCAGATATTGTGACTGCCGTTCGTGCAAGATTCGGTATTCCATGTATATTCAAAAACCCCGGGGTCAGCCGCGCTCCCTCCGCCGCCGCTTACCCGTGTCATCAAGCCCATATTTGTGCAAGCGACGTCGTCTATGCCGATTCTTACTTCGGTAAGCTCGTTTTCGGTTTCATAGGCCTTTGCCTGAATGGTCGCCGTCGGCAGAGTCGCCGTGGATTCGTCGGGAGGAGCGGTGATATACACATCTCCGACATAAGCCGGCGCGCCGGCCCGGACATTTGAAACGGGGAATAAAAGAAATAAAAATAAAAGCCGGAAAAGGCATAAGCGGTTTTTTTTATTTTTTAATATTAAATCGTTCATCATAAAACCCGCCTATATAAAATTTTTAACGCGTTTTTTCCGCCTTCCCGCTCCCGCAGCGTCATTTGCGCTTCGGGAGTGAATTTACAATTCGATATTGCGCACATTTTCGCGCCATTTCAATGCGGCTTTCAAATTCCAGGACTGAATCGGGTTATAATCGTCGGTCAGGACAATGCCGCCGCATTTGCCGGTTTTATCCCGATAATCAATTTCACGCTCCGCCATTTCAACCAATATTTTCCTGATTTCGGGAATATCGCAAGTTTCGGGGGAGCGGCGCAATTTGAGCGGCTCAGGCGAAGCCAGAAAAATAATATTCCCGAGTTCTCCGCGGGATTTATGCATATAGACTTTCACATATGGAAAAATTTCCCGAAGAGTGAGATAAATCGAGCAGGAAGGCCGCGAATTTTTCCCCGCTCCAAAGCCGACATAATTAACGCCCAGAATGCCGTTGTCTTTAAGCGCTCTACTTATATCCCGAAAAGACTCAAGGCTGAAAAGATGGCCGGGGAGCAGGTCGCCGGATGCCGCATCCAGAACGGCAAAATCATATTTTTTCGTGGCCGCACCAATATATCGGCGGCCATCCTTTATATAAAGATTTCCCTTTCCGGTTTTGAATTCGAAATATTTTTTTGCCGCTTCGGCCACTTTCGGGTCAATCTCCACCGAATCCACGCTTAACCCGTAATCCATAAATCTTTTTGAAACGCTTCCGGCCCCCAAACCGACGACAAGAGCGTTCCGGGCTTCGGGATGTATATAATTCATCAATTCGAAATAATAGGTGTAGCCATAAATGGAAAAACCGCTTCGTTTATCAATTCCGGAATTGGGAATGCCGTCTATCGTCAGCCATCTGTTATCTCCCATATCCATAACGCCTATATGGCCGTATAAGGAATTGGCTTCATAAATGAATGAAGCCCCTTTTAAGCTGAACAGATTTCGCGGCTGGGAAAGAGAGAGAATTAAAACAGCCAGTAAAGAAAAAAGAGCGAAAAACGACTTATGGAAAGAGCGAAACACTTTATGCTTCCCAAACAAAAACAGATGCGCCGGCCAGAGCAAAAAAAGCGCCAAAGACAGAAAATAAAACACGCGGCCGACCCCGAATAAAGGAATCAGAAAAAACCCGCTCAAAAGCGCCCCAAAACAGCTGCCGGCCGTGGAAACGGCATATAAACAGCCCGTCCGGTTTCCCAAAACGCCCAAATCCGGCGTGGCAAGTTTAACCGCATACGGCGTTACCATTCCAAGAAGAACCAATGGCGGACCGAAAAGAATAATCGCGCATATAAGCATACTCGTCCTTATTTCAAGAAAACCGAGCGCCCGGATTAAAACCGGGGAAAAAAGCGGAATAGCCAGTATAAAAATCCCCGCCAGAAAAATGAAAAGATAAAGGCGGTTTGTATCGGGTTTTTTATCGGCCATGCATCCACCCCACCAATAGCCCAATGCCAGAGCCATCAAAGTAACGGTAATCAATGCTGACCAGATATAAAGGCTTACGCCGAAATGGGGGCCGAAAAGACGCGCTCCAAGTATTTCCAAAATCAAAACAGCCGCTCCGGTTAAAAAAAGAGTAAAAAAAAGAAAATACTTTTTCCGCATTTCCCGGTTATTTTGCCCCTTCTCGAACCTTAAACTTTGATTCATAATATAATCACCTCTCATAATTATCACCGCTTTTTAATCACCTTTCATCCATAATTTGAGCCCGTGACCGTTTGGGACAAGGGGACGTTGCTTAAACGCTTAAATACCCGCCGCGCAAAAGGCGGCAGGCGCCTTTTTATTCTCTTTTCACAGGCGGACATAATATCACCGGATATTCTTAACATTGCAGCCTGTTGCGGCCGCAGGCTTTTCGCCGCTACCTTGCCTGCCGGCAGGCAGGCTGCTTCGGCGGACAGGCAGCCTGCGCAAATTGCCTGCGCAATGACGTCCGCCTTAGGCGGACGGCTACATGCCTGCGCAGAATAACCTGCATAACAACGCAACCCCGTTGTAGCCGCAGGCTTCAGCCTGCGTATCAGCGCAGCCCTTTTTTACGCAAGCTAAAGCTTGCGACTACAGGATTTTCGCAACTACTCACCACAGAGGCACGGAGCCGGGCACGACTGAGGACACCGTTGCGGTGTTCTTCTTGCTCTGGAGCTGCTTTACCTTGCTTTCGACGCCAGAAAAAAGACAAACCCCGATGGAGGACAAATTCCCAACGGGGTTCACCCCGTTAGAAATAGGCCGCCCCACGGCGGCTGTCGCCGTGCCTTTCAGGCAGGGCGGTTTTCTAACGGGGTAAAGTTTTGATTTTTTAAAAAAAGAAAAGACTTTATCTAGTAAGGCAGTGCAGTGCAGTGCAGTGCAGTGCAGTGCAGTGCAGTGCAGTGCAGTGCAGTGCAGTGCAGTGCAGTGCAGTGCAGTGCAGTGCAGTGATTTTTTTGGCTGGGTTATTCATACTGTCCACATTTACGGCAAGACAGCGCAATTACAAGCCTGTGCAGTATGCATAAAATAACTCCTGAAAATCTGCTTTTAACAAACTGCTACGACTTGTACCGCCGGTTGCCGGACTTTACCCCGTTAGAGAAAGCCCCCGACTCCCGTCGGGGGTACAAGTCCGAAGTTTCAGCCGGCGGTCTAATGCCGCCGGCTTTTCCCGCGAAGCGCCCGGTGTCTCTAACGGGGTTTACCATCGCTCACCGTATCCTCTGCAAAAATCTCCCGACGGATTTTGTCCGGTTCGGATATAATCCCGGGCGTCATGCTCAGATTCACTTCTCCGCAATTCCGTATCTGGAAGGCTCATTAAGGACGTTTTTTATTCCTGCCAGGAAAACGTCAAAATCGCTCGGGTTTTGATGAATAATTGTGTGGATTTCTTGCGGTGTTATATCCGCATAAAAATGAACTATTCTATTACGATAACCCGCCATATTTTTAAAATTTTTATTCGCAAAATCCGTACTGACAATACCATATTCTCCCATCTTTTTTGCTATTTCCTTATATTCAGCTGCCTGACCACCCGGAATTCTTGATAAAATCTGGGTGCTGATATGAAAAACCCCTTCCAGCGCTCTATGAAGATGAAATTGTGCCAGTTTAAATCCAACTCCGTCTTTAAATTCGTTAAATGGGATTTCCGCTATTTTTCTAACTCCTTAATTTCATTTTGTATGCCATTAATTCTTTTTAGAATAGTATCTTTGTCCAGCACAAGTTTAATCATATTCTTTGAAGGATAGCCTTATGGAATTCATTTCTAAAAGGCGCAAAGTCCGCATAAAGTTCCATGGTTCTTTCTAAAAAACCGGAAATTATCTTTTGTTCGCCCATGTAAATCAAGATGCCTTCTTTAGCAATGCGATGTCTGAACTGCAAATCAGCAAATTCAATAAAAACTATATCTATATTTTTTAGTTTTTTTATCTGGCTGGAAAAAACATCGTAAAGCTCGTTGTAAATTTTATTTTTTCCACGTTATTATACAAAGCCTCTTTATTTTTAACTAAAACGGCAAAATCAAAATCACTGACATTATTGGCAATACCATTAGCCTGGGAGCCGAACAAAAAAATCCCGGCTATTCCCAATTTTTCCATTTGATCTTTTTGAAAATTAAATGTCATCCGGTTATATTATATTTTCTGACCTTCTAAATTCCGATTAAAATCTTATTAAAATCTTAACCCGCAGGTCAAATTACCAAAACATCATTAACTGCTCAGGTCTTTGCCGGGAAATCAGAAAATCCCCCGCAATCCCCCTTTGCTAAAAGGGGGATTTGCGGCTACAAGGTAACTACTCAGGCCTGTCTCGCGCAAAGCCGCAAAGCGCGCAAAGAAAAGCTCAAACCCCGAATTATAAGCCATTTACAAATTGTATTATGCATCCTTTCTTTGCGTCTTTGCGCCTTTGCGCGAGTATCAGTTTTGATTAAATTCCTGATAACTTTATCCCGCTACCTGAGCAGTTACGCTACAAGGCGACTGGCAATCCGCCCGCTACACTTACGCAGGCTAAAGCCTGCGGCTACAAGGCGACTGGCAATCCGCCCGCTACACTTACGCAGGCTAAAGCCTGCGGCTACAAGGCGACTGGCAATCCGCCCGCTACAC
>JAHJSU010000301.1 GCA_018829985.1 Elusimicrobiota bacterium
AATATTCCGGCGCGCCTGTCTATGAAAAGGGGATGGAGAAAAACATCTACGGAGGGGGAAAGTCGGCCCTGTTCCGGCGGTGCCTCAGGACGCTGGCGGAGCGGTTCCCTTCCCGCGGGAAGCTGCTGGACGTGGGTTCGGCTTACGGCGCCTTCCTCGGGCTGGCCGGGGACGGCGGCTGGGAGGCGGAGGGCGTTGAGATAGATCCTAAAATGTTTTCGTCGGCTTTGGCCGCCGGTTTTAAAGTGTATAACAGGCCGCTTGAAGAACTGGGGCTGCCGGACGCTTCGTATGACGTCGTGACCGCCTTTGAAGTCTTATCCCAGATGGGCGACCCGTTTAAAGCCTTGGCGGAAATCCGCCGCGCGCTTAAACCGGGCGGCCTGGTTTATATCAGGGAATTTAACGGCGCTTTCCACCTGGCGCTTGACGGAAGGCGGATATTTGGCGCGCTGGGGCTGCGGCCGGCCGTAATCCATAATTTCAATTTTACGGCTGAAAGTCTGCGCCGGATGCTGGCGGCCGCGGGGTTCCGCGAGATTAAAGTGAAAAATTCCCAGCCCACCACCGGCGACCCATACGGTACCGGCGGCCGTCTGGGCGCGACGCTCACCGGCCTGGCCAAGGCCCTGTACTATTGCGGAGCGCAAGTCCTATATTTCGCGAGCTTAGGCCGGCTGTTGGCCGGCTCATCGCTTATAATCGAGGCACAAAAATGAGACTTTCCGCGCACCAGCTTCAGTACATGCCGGGCTTGAGATTTTTTTCAAAGATGAAAGGCTCGGACCTGTTCATCTATCTGGACGATGTGCAGTATGAAAAGCGCGAGTTTCAGAACAGGAACAGGATAAGGACCAAAGACGGCCGGCAGTACCTGACCGTGCCGGCGATGGTGAAGGGCAAGTTCTCACAAAATATAAATACCGTAGAGATAAATTCCACCCGCGAATGGAGGGGGGAACACCTCCGGGCCGTAAAAATAAACTATGCCCGCTCTAAATACCTGAAAGAGTATCTGCCGGCGCTGGAAGCCCTTTACGCTAAAAACCACGTCCTGCTCGGGGAACTGGCGTCCGCGACCGTCGCTTTTCTTAAGGACGCTTTCGGGATTGAAACTCCGGTGCGGTTTTCCTCCGAATTTAAACTGGCTTCCGCCTCCACCCAAAGGCTTGTGGACCTGTGCTCCGCCGCCGGCGCGGATGAATATCTTTCCGGGGCGGGCGCCAGGGAATACCTGGACGAGGAGCTGTTCGTCAAAAGCAGGATACGGCTTAGCTGGCAGGATTTCAACCCCCTCCCTTATCCGCAGGCTTTTGAAGGTTTTATGCCGGACCTGTCCGCGCTGGACCTTCTTTTAAACTGCGGCCCCGACTCCGTGAAATACCTGTAGCAAGCAGATAGTAGGTGGTAGATAGCAGGTAGTAGGTAGGGTTTTAAGGAATACCTTCCCTATCTACTACCTACCACCTACTACCTACTATCCCCTACCCCCCTAGCGTAATTACCGGTATTTCCGGGGGGGCGAGGAAGCGCATCGGGGGGCCCCAGGCGCCGGCGCCGGAAGTCACATAGATGAAAGAGTTGTTTACGCGGTAAAGTCCGTAGAAGTATTTATAGCACAGCCTGACGAAAATATGGAAGGGGAATATCTGGGCGCGGTGGACATGCCCCGAGAAAACCACAAAATCTCCCGCCCGGGCCATGGTCTCAAACATGAGCGGCTGGTGGGACATTAAAAGGGAAAAACCGCCGGTATGATATTTAGCCAGGAGGTCCGTCAACTCTTTTTCGGTCGTCTTTTCGGTCGTTATGTCGCTCAGCCCTATGACCCTGACGCCGAGCGCGTCCGCGGCCTCGTTCCGGAGCAGGTTTATTCCGCAGTCCTTATAGGCCGCCACTGACTTTTCATAGCCGAAATAATATTCATGGTTGCCCAGCACGCCGAACACGCCCAGGCGGGGGTTAAGCCTCCTCATCAACACGCCTAATTGTAATTGCGCCGGGCCATCCAGCCCGGGGTCCAGCAGATCGCCCGTTATGAACACCAGGTCCGGCGTTTGCGCGTTTATCAAATCTATAATATTCGAAAGCTTGCTGAGCTTATAGGCGGAATCTATATGCATGTCCGAGATCTGCGCTATTTTAAGCCCGTCCATCGATGCCGGCAGGCCGGGTACGGTCAGGCGCAGTTCCTTTACGACCGGCGTCTTCAATCCGCCGTAGAAAGAATAGATTATAATAAGACCCAGGGCCGCCATGAACGCTATGCGGAAATTCTGAAAACCGGAAGGGGTAAGAAAGCGCCTGGCCGGCGGGTTAAGGATATCGGCTAAAAAGAACACGGAGCCTGCAAGCAGTATTATACCCATCCAGGCGTAGCCGGCCGCGTAAAACCAGTCGAGCGCCGGGCTCATATAATGCCGCCTGAGGAACATGGTGAAAGGAGAGAAAAAGGCCAGCAGCAGAAAGGCCAGCCTTAAGGTCCTGGCTGACGCCGGCGGCAAGGCTAAATTCCTGGCTATCCAGGAGGCCGAATAGATGTGGAACGCGATATATGAAACGATAATGGTGATAAAAGCCGGCAGAAAATGGTGGCCTTTCATAGGTTATAGGTAACTGCCCAGGTGGATAGGCTGTAGGCAGTTAGACTATTAGTTCTACAGCCGCACTTTGCTTCTGTAGTGGCAAAGCTTGCTTTGCCTTTTACGCAGAGCAAGCTCTGCAACGTACATTCCGCACATCTCGAAAAG
>JAHJSU010000302.1 GCA_018829985.1 Elusimicrobiota bacterium
ATTTTGCTCAAAAATCGCCTTTGTAGCCGCAGGCTTTCCGCCACACAACTTCGGCGGACCCGCCGGTTGTTTGGCGGGCAGCCTGCGTCCGCCTTAGGCGGATGGCTTACTGTTTTTCGCAGGCTAAAGCCTGCGGCTACCATTTGGGACTTTTTACGGGAGAACCAAAGTTTAGGAAAAATGAAACAGGGGGGGTTCCAGCGGAATCATAAAGTCATCAGCGCCCCCTGTAATAAATTCGCACCGCCTCCGCCCGGGCAAATTGCGGGTGGGCCTTTGGGCCTGACGCGCTATAGGACCGTCGGGCAAATTTTCTGTTGACATCCATCAACCGATTTTGCACAATTCAGATAGGCAGTCAAACCAAGCAGCGGAGGAGATGCATGATAAAGATGATAGCGGCGTTGGTTCTGGCTTCGGCCATGGTTCCGGCAAATGCGGCCGACCTAAGTTTCGACGACCAAGGGCAGAGCCTTCTGCCCGCGATACAGTCCATTGAGATCCCTGCCCGTCCCGCCCCCGTTCCCGAAATGGAAAACGGTTTCGCGCGCTTCGCTTTTGAGAAGATAGTCGGCGGCGTGGAGGCGGCCAAAGGTGAATTCCCCTTCATGGTGTCCCTGCAGGCCGGCTATTACGGCCACTTCTGCGGCGGTTCGCTGATAAAGAAGAACTGGGTGCTCACCGCGGCCCACTGCGTTGAGGGCGGATACCTCAAGACCGTAGTGATAGGCCTGCACAACCAGGGCGACACCGCCGGCGTTGAGACGTTCACCGCGGCCGAGGTCGTCAAGAATCCCGGGTGGGACTCCAACACCATGCAGTACGACTTCGCGCTTGTCCGCCTCAACGGCGAGTCCAAGTACGCCCCCATAAAGCTTAATTCTTCCGAAGTCAGCGGAAAGGCGACCTTCACGACGGCCGGCTGGGGGACCACCAGCGAGGGCGGCAGCATCGCCAAAGCGCTGAGGAAGGTTTCCGTGCCATTCGTTAACAAGGAGGCCTGTGAAGCGGCCTATCCCGGCAGCATTACCGACAGCATGATCTGCGCCGGCTACCCGGAGGGCGGCAAGGATTCCTGCCAGGGCGACAGCGGCGGCCCGCTCGTGATGGGCTCCGGCAATAACAGGGTTCTCACCGGCGTTGTCAGCTGGGGAGAGGGCTGTGCCAGGCCCAACAAGTACGGCGTCTACTCCAAGGTGAACAGCGCGGTCGGCTGGATAAACAGCGTGGCGAAATAACCTGCCCGCGCTTAAAAGGGGCCCTGCCTGAAAACAGGGCCCTTTTTTATTTGCTTTTTGACAATAGGGGGAGACAGCGGCCTATTTTTCAGCCTCAGCCTTTTCCGACAAGAGCTTATTATTTCGCGACAACCGGCTTTTTGGCGGGGAAACTGATCTTAATTACGGAGCCGGGCTTAAGGCCGCGCTTCCTGGCCGTTCCGCCGGCCAATTCAAGAACGTAACGGCCCCGGCCGGAGACCCTGGCCACTTCAAGGTCCGACTGGCCGGGTCTGGAGGGAAAGACTTTATGGAATATCTTCAGGATTTTCAGCCCGCGGTCCAGCATCACGATATCCAGCGGGAGATAGGTGTTCTTCATCCAGAAAGTTCTCTCTCCGCCGTCGGCGAACACGAAAAGCATTCCGCGGTCTTCTTTGAGCTCTCTCCGGAACATAAGTCCCTTTGCCTGTTCGGCTCGGGTCAGCGCCAGTTCCGCCTTGACTTTGAAACCGCCGGGCAGGATTAAAAACGCCTCTTCGGCGCCGGGGGGTATTTCAAACGCCCGGATCGAAACAGCTGAACACAGCGGAAGAAGAAGCGGCAGCAGGAATTTATTTTTTCTCATTTTCATGCGGGGCGGCGGTGGAGCTCTCCGCTTCGGCGACGGGGACCGGGGACGCGGCGGAGGTGAAAACGGCCTCTATTAAAGCCGTTTTTTCCTCAATCGTCTTCTGTTGCGCCTGGGCGGCCCTGAAAAGTTTCAAAAGATCGGCGTTATGTTTGCCGGCCAGCTCCCGGAGACTGACGCCTTTCGCTCTTTCCTTGGCGAGGGCGCTGAACGGGACGCCGGAGTTCCCGGCTATGGCAAAAAGCATAAGCAGTTCCTGACGGTATATCCCCTGGCGGAGATAAGACGCTACAATTCTTTCAGGGGTTGTGGATTCAAAAACGGAATAGACGGCAGCCGTGGAGTTTTCAAGGACAAAAACACCGGCGAACGCGTCGTCGTTCTCCCGGCTTAGCTTCGCCTCTTCGGCCTTCAGCAAAGAACCCGGACCCAGCTCGGCGCCAAGATACACCTGCGCCGAAACCGACAGCGCGGCCGCGATAAAAATAAACAGGACCAGTAAAAGCCTGAACATAATATATCAGGATCTGGAAACCGGGCTAAGTCACGGTATTTTTTTCACCCTTAAACCCTTAGATCCTAAAACCCTGAGACCCTGATTCTACAGCGACGTCGTGACTAAAGTTTCGGTGGTCAAAACGCCGGGAATGGAGCGTATCTGCCGCACCACGGTATTTGAGAGGCTGGGCAGATCCTCGGTCTCCATGTCCAGCACCAGGTCCCAGCGGCCGAACACGGCCGACATATGCACCACGCTGTTAAGAGCCCTCAATTTATTTAACGCCTGTTTTTCTTTGCCAGGCATAAGTTTCAGCAGCACAAGTCCTGTTACCATATCGGCATCTCCTTATTTCTTCAATATATCAGATTATATATTTTTTCCCCGTCTTTCGGTTATGATAATTGCGGCTCAGCGGTCTTTTTAGTATGTCTGACGAGCGCAAACCCCAGGCCGGTCCAGAGCAGAGAACACAAAAGCCCGAAAGAGGTATAAATGCCTCCGGGAACCACGGCAAACATTATTCCCGCCAGCGACATTATGCCTCCCGTAACGCCTTTGGAAACTCTGTCCGTGAACGCGTCAATTACCTGCTTGGCGCGGTATCGCGCGTCGTAACTCAAGGGGATATACAGTATTTCTTTACCGGCCCTGAAAACGGAATAATCCATAATTTTAAATACCATTAACGAGCCCGCCGCGACCGCAAGCGAAGGGCTGAAAAACAAGGCAAGGCACATGACGACATTAAGCAGCGGCACTCCCATGTATATGTATTTAAGCGGGGCGAATCTCAGCAGGAGCGGCGTTCCGACAAATTGCATAACGGCCGCAAGTATATTGGCAGTCATCCAAAATCCGCCCAGATAAGCCGTTCTGCCGTCGATATCAGGCAAAGCATACTGGAGTATCTGGAACATCCGCAGGTTTAATACCGTAGCCAATGCCTGCGACAGGCCGACAATGCCGACCAGGATCAAAAGCAGGCGGTTTTCCTTTAAAAGGCTCAAATGGAGATGTCCTTTGGCGGCGCATCTCTCTTCGGCGGAAGGCTGCGGATCGCCGGCCAGCTTATAGGCCGCATAGGAGAAAACAAGGCCCGGCATTAAAACGCCCGCGGTAATAAGCACGAACTGCACCGTCCCCAGACTTTCGGCGAACCTTTGCAGGAGAAAGCCCGCGAGTATGGCGCCCAGGCATCCGCCGCCGGCTATGGGACCGTTGAGAGCTTTCGCCTCGGAGGAATTGAGAATGCTGTTGATCAGAGACCAGTACTGCTCAATAAGAATCACAATATAGCATTCCTTAAAAAGGTAAAGGGCGGCGACGGACATTCTTCCGCCCGCCTCGATATTGATAAAACACCATAAAAAGACGGAAATGGAAACAATAAGCGATGCCAGCAGCGTTTTCATGCCGCCTATTTTAGACAGCGCCCGGCCGTAACAGTAAATCGAAAGCGCCATGACAAGCGGAACAGCCGTCAGGACGTAGGGAAGTTTACGAGCGCCGAAAGTATGGATAAACAGGGATTCCGCCGCGGGACGGATAAATCCGTAGCTGCCCACCAGGAACGCCATCGAGAGCATGACGCAAATCACCGGGACAAACAACCCCGGCCTCATAGCCGTTTTCGCCGAAAAAAGTTTCGCGGACATTTTTAGTATTATATATTAGTTTTTACAACGGCGGTAAACCCCGTTAGAGACGGGCGCTTCGCGGGGAAAGCCGTCCGCCTAAAGCGGACGGCTGAAACTTCGGACTCATACCCCCGACGGGGGTGGAGCGAAGCGACACAATTCAGCGAAAACAGGTCGGGGGCTTTCTCTAACGGGGTAAATTGATTATAATTACTTTCCGGAGATTATATGCGGGCTTTGATACAACGCGTAAAACGGGCGGGCGTCGAAATAGAAGGCAAGACCCACAGCGCCATAGGCCGCGGCTGCGTTATCCTTTTGGGCGTGGGAGAAGGGGACGCCGAGAAAGACGCCGAATTTTTAGCCGATAAAACGGCTAACCTGCGGATCTTTTCCAATTCCGAGGGCAAGTTCGACCATTCGCTTATGGACGTCAAGGGCGAAGCTCTGGTAGTCTCACAGTTCACTCTCTACGGCGACACGGGCAAAGGCCGGCGCCCGGACTTTACCGGGGCCGCGAAACCCGCGGACGCCGGCAGACTTTACGAGCATTTCGTGAAAGCCTTGAGGGATAAAGGAATAGAAGTAAAGACCGGCGTCTTCGCGGCCCGCATGACCGTGGAAATAATAAACGACGGCCCGGTAACGATCTGGCTGGACACCAGGAAGGAAAACAGCAGTTGATAAGTGGGAACGACAGTTGACAAGTAAGAAACAACAGTTGATAAGTAAGAAACAATAGTTGATAGAGTAAATTATTCTCCAAGGACTTATCAACTTGTCAACCAGTCAACTTGTCAACTTCCCCTGCTTTAAGGAGCGTTATTGTGAATACCACCAACGTTTCATCACAGGCCCTTTCCACAGAGGCGCCGACGCAGACGGCCATGCCTGCGGACCATGTGCACCCTGATTCTTTAAAGGGCATCTCCCGCAGGCAAACCAACCCGGCCCGGTGGAACGGCGAAGGCTGGGACGTTTTTGTCGGCGCCCTGCGGGCCAAAAACGTGGAAGTGCGCGAAAAAAAGCAGACCTGCCGGGTTTACGCCACGGATTCCGGCGGCCTGGCTTACGGCATGCCGCACGGCGTGACGCTCGCCGTGTCGGCCGAACAGATCTCGACCATCCTTAAGGAAGCCCAGACACACCGGGTGCCGGTGACGGTCAAGGGAGGGGGTCTTACCACTGAAGGGGAATCCGTGGCGTTCGGCGGCCTTCAGCTGGACATGCGCGGCATGAACCGCGTCATTTCGGTGGACGGCAAAAACATGACGGTACGCACGCAAGCCGGCATCCACTGGCACACCCTTGCCGAAGTACTGCGCCGGGACGGCCTGGATTACCTGTCCGCTCCGCTTAACCTTACGGCTTCGGTGGGCGGCACGCTGGCGGTGGGCGGCATAGACATCAACTCGCCCCGGCTGGGCTGCAGCGCCGACCAAGCGGTCTCTCTTCAGGTGGTGACGCCCACGGGAGAGATCAGGGAGTGTTCCGAGTCCGTGGATCCGGAGCTTTTTGAGCGCGTTTTGCTCGGTTACGGCCAGTTCGGCGTGATAACGGAGGCCGTGATGCGGGTGCGCAAGTTCACGCCGATAACGATGCATTATTTCTACTACGGCTCGCTCCGGGACGCGCTGGAAGACCTGCAGCTGCTGGTGCGCGAGGACGCGGCGGACTATTGCGGCATACTTACCATACTGGACAAAGCGATAAACCTGCTGGTGGCTTTTGATTCGGACGAGCGCGAGCGCGTTTTTTTTGAGAAATGGAGGAACCGTATCCGCGGCCACGGCGAGCCGGCCTTCGCGCTGCGCATGGCCCGGTATTACTGCTTGAGGCCCTGGCGCATCGGGGAAGCGCTTTACCTGCTGGGCCGCAAGCGGGCCCTTGAACCGGCTTTCAACCCGAGCCAGTACATGGAGAACGGCAAGATCGTGGACCGCGCGGTGGTCTTCGGCAACCAGGTATGGAAATTCTGGGGCGGCAAACAGATGGTGATACCGGACCTGGCAGTCAGCGCCGGTAAATACGTCGAGGCCATAGAGCGCGGCAACGCGGTATGCAAAAAATATTTCCCGCGCTACACCCTTTACTGCACGGGCATCAAGCTTTCCGGCAGACGAGAGCGCTACGAACTTTCCTGCATTCCGCCGGACGCCGTGGATTTCGCTTACGGCTGCGAGTTCGAGCCGATACTGGGAGACACGGTTTACAGCCGCGAGTACCTTCAGGCTTTCAAGAACGAGATCTATGACATAGGCGTGGACATGAAGACCAGCTACTACCGTTTCGGCGGCATGATGAAAGGCTACGTCCGGCGGGTTTTCGGGGACGAGCCGGTGGACAAGCACCTTGCCATGAAGCGCGCGGACGACCCGGCGATGATACTGAACCCGGACGTGATATTTTAATGAAAAATATGGTAACTACTCAGCAGCAACATGGAACGCAGATGACGCAGATGAATAGGATGAACGCAGATAATTCAAAAGAAAAAATCATGTTTAATCATAAAAAATCAGCGTTATCAGCGTTCTACATCTTGATAGCTGAGTAGTTACAAAATATGACTGAAACCGGCACGGAATTATTTAACGACAAAATCAAGTCCGGATATGAAAACTGCACGGGCTGCGGAGTGTGCATGCTTACCTGCCCGGTCTGGCGCCAGACCCGCGACATAATGCTTACGACCTGCGGGCGGACCAGGGCGCTCCAGAACGGAGACGGACCTCAGGATCTGCGCGACTCCCTTACGGCCTGCGTGTTATGCGGGTCCTGCGGCCCGGTCTGCCCTGCGGGCGTGGAT
Organism: Elusimicrobiota bacterium; assembly: GCA_018829985.1. Classification (GTDB taxonomy): domain Bacteria; phylum Elusimicrobiota; class Elusimicrobia; order Elusimicrobiales; family UBA9959; genus JAHJSU01. The sequence continues at coordinate 6,797 of JAHJSU010000302.1, forward strand.
ACGGTCGGCCTCACGACGGAACTCCGGATGGAACTGGCGGAAAAAACGGGCCCGGCGCCGGCTTGCCATGCACCCAACGTGGTGCATGGCAAGGCCTCCGGAAAGGTATTTTTTCCCGGTTCCGCCATGCGCAAGGATGACAGGCTCCTGCGGCGCGCGCTCCGCCTGCTTGAGCCTGACGGGGCCGGACTCTATGAAGACGCGGAAATTTCCGATATGGCCGGAAAAATGGAAGCCGGCATCCGGCCGGACCCGGAATGGTTCAAAGATTTCGTCAGTTCCATGGCCGGCGCGGCGGAGATCATCGCCGCGGACGGTTTTCTGCACCGGCATCTCCGGCAATGGCTGCCGGGGGTCCGCGTGACCGGCCTTGGCGAAACCCTGCTCCGCCGGCCGGACATAAAAAAGGCCCTCAAAGCGACCGACCTTTATATGATCGAGGCGCGCGGCTACCACGCCGACTACGGCCGCCTGGTGAATTTCTACGACCGGATGCGTCTTGAAACAGGCTGCAGGCTTAATACAAGCCTTCAGCGCACGGCCATACCCACCGGCGCGGCAAACCGACAGAACCGCCCCGGACCGGTCCGCGTGGACGCGGAGGAACAGGCGCGCTGGATACTGGACAAGCGTAAGACGGACCGGGTGGTGGCGGAAGCCGTGGAAGATATGAAAATCTTTAAAAAAATGCCGGGAATAGAAGTTATCCACGTCGCGGAATTAGTGAATTAAGGTAACTGCTCAGGTAGCCAGGCGTATGTAACGGAAGTCTAAAGTGGAGAGTAAATAGAACAGAAGTCTAAAGTCGAGAGTAAGTAAAACAGAAGTCTAAAGTAATAAAACAGTGTTTCCGCACTTTAGACTCTAGACTTTAGACTCTACACTTTAGACTCTAGACTTTAGACTAATAATTCCAATTACTTTCAACCTACAGCCTAAACGACCTGAGTAGTTACAATTAAGGAGTACGCGGTGGTAAAAGGCTCTTCCGAAGAGATCAGGGAAGTGGACGCGCTTATAATCGGGGCGGGACCGGCCGCGGCGGCGTGCGCCAAACGCCTGGTGGACGCGGGCTATGAGACAGTGGCCCTTGAGCGCAAGGCGCTTCCGCGCCACAAGGCCTGCAGCGGCATCCTTTCCCCGCGCGGCCACAGGTTCCTGATAGAGAATTTCGGGCCGCTTCCCAAAGAGACCCTGCACGCGCCTTCCTCGGCCGATGGGGTAACGTTCCATTTCCCCAGCATGCTTTCGGTTTCAATGGATTTCGACGGCGGGCCTACGCCCCACCTCCACCGCAAATATGCGGACCACTGGGCCATGCGCCGCAGCGGAGCCGAGGTCCATGACCGGACCGAATTCACGGGGCTCCAAGACAAGGGCGCGCGCGTCGACGTTACCGCCAGGAGGGATGAGCGGACCGTGCGGTACCGCGCGCGCCGGGTTATCGGCGCGGACGGGCCGGGCCTGTCCGTAGTCCGGGCGCTCTATCCGGACTATGCCGGGCGGATACCCTGGTTCGTGGTCGGGCAGAAGTTCCACGCGGTAATAGCCTGCCCGCTGGACGACAAGTATTTCCATTTCTGGTTCCATCCGGAACTCGGCCACTACACCTGGAGCCACGCAAGGGACGGCAGGCAGATAGTGGGGGTGGGGTTTCTGAAGGGGGATAATTTCGACGTCCGCCATCAGCGGGTGGTGGAATACCTGGAGCGCAAACATCATGTGAAGCTGGGCCCGGCCGAGTCGCCTGAGATAGTCCCGGCCAACTTCGGACCTTCGCTGATCAACCGGTACATTTTCGGCAAAGGCAATGTGCTGATAACCGGGCAGGCGGCCGGTTTTTTCAACATGATAGCCGAAGGCATGAGCTGCGCGCTGCATTCGGGCGCCATCGCCGGCGAGGCGGCCGTGGAATCTTTCAGGAATCCGGCGGACGTCCAGCGCGTGTACCGCGGCATGATCGCGTCCGAGGTGCGGCGGTGCTCGGACCAGTGGAATCCGCTGGAAATAGCTTTCGGCCGGCCGCACGAGGCGGACTTGGGCGGCGCGCTGAAAAAACTCAAAGTCCGGGAGAGATTAGGGGTTCTCCGCGAAATCCTGTCATTCACCAAGCTCTACGCCCCTTTGAACTGGGGCCGGCAGATAATTTGGCAGGCCGTCTGCCGCCGCATTACAGGCCGCTATCCTCCCACCCGCTGGCTTTAAAATACCCCGCCGCGCGGCTCAAAAATATTGTATAATAACTATATGGGTGAACTGACTAATAACAATAATCGACCAGCCGCAAAAGCGGATTTAAACGCGGGACTGGAACCCGCCAAGCCGAAACTGCGCTCCGGGATGCAGGCCGTTAAATCCAAAATGCAGTCGGAAACGCAGAGCATAAAATCCGAACTGAAATCGGAAATATACGACATCAAGACCGAGACAAAAGTATACTTCAACAAGCTTGACAATAAACTGGACTCGCTTAAGTTCGAATTACGGGAAGATATTAAAAGAGTGGCGCTGGAGGTGGAAAAGATCCACTCCAGAGTCAACCGCATAGAAGATCGGATGGCGACGAAGGACGACGTGAACCGCATATTGAACGCCATAGACAAATTCGCCGCCGACGCGGAATTTTACAGAAAAAAAGACATGTTGCGGGTAAATCTTCTCACCGAGCACGAGGATGAATTAAAAACCCACGAGAACCGCATCTCCCTCCTTGAATCCAAACAGTAACCCCTTATTCCGGAAAATTGGCCGTTTGATGAGCATAGCTCTTGTTACGGCACTGCCATAGGCTTGTAGCGGCGGGATTACTATCCCGCCCAATAGAGGCGAATAGTAATTCGCCCGCTACAAAACCGCAAAATGACTTTTTACGAATGAATCCTTATTGCTTCGCCGGCCTCATTTTTTCTATGTCCCGGAGATACGCGGGGCTGTTGAGAAGCCGGGCGTGAAATTCGTCGCCGAAAACCTTTCCGGCCGCTATGTCGGCGGGATAGTGCACGCCGGCGATAACGCGGTCACGCGCTATTTCGTCGGCTTTTTTCATAAATTCATCGCGGCGCTCCGGGATAATATCGCCCAGCACGGCCGCGAAAATCCTTGAAAAGGCCGCGTGTCCGCTCGGATAGGAGTAACTCCGGCTCTTTTTGATACAGGGCTGTATTTCCTCACGGGCGGCGAACGGCCTGGACCGCTGAAATCTCTCTTTCATGACATCAACAGCCTCGCCGGCGTCGGAATCCACGCGTTTAAAAAATTCTTTCACCTCACCAGCCGAGGCTGCGCAAAAAGGCTCTTTGTCTCCCCAGAAAATTTTGTCTCCCCAGAAAAGATCGTAGCTGACAAAAAACACGGACTCTGCCCGGGCGCAGTCCGTCTCTGTCCGCTTCTTCTGCCAGTCCATTACGGCGGCAAGGTCGGCCTGCTGCGCGCCGGAGCCGGGGGCGGGGGGGGGGTCGAACCGCATGGTTTTGAACTGCCCGGCCGGCACATAATAGTATGCCTGCGCCGCTGTCGGTTGTCCTTTTTTAAAGTCAACTTTCGCCGCGGGCGAAGCACAGCCGCCAACGCCGAGCGCCAAAGCGACAAAAACCAAGCCAAGCAGTTTTTTCCTGATGTCCATTGGTAGAAATTGGCGCGGGCTAGTTCAGCCCGATTCCAAATCCTCCTTTCAAACCGTGCATGCGGATTTCCCGCACACGGCTTACCGACGGTCTTAAGGGCGCGGCTTGCGTCGGATAGGACACTCTTCCTCGCAA
>JAHJSU010000303.1 GCA_018829985.1 Elusimicrobiota bacterium
AAAGGCGCAAAGGCGCAAAAAAACAGATGCATGCCCGCTTTTCTTTGCGAGCTTTGCGGCTTTGCGCGAGACAAGACAGGCCTGTAGTTACATTTTGCGGCCAAAGGCTAAAAAAGTCAGCCCGAAGGGCCTAATTTAACCTTTAATTCCAATGCTTTTATTTTGCTTCTTTCAATATAATCCGCTATTTGTTCGATCTTTTGATCTGCTACAATGTGATCGGCAGTTCTTTGTTTAATAAATATTTCGTTGATTTTTATCTCTTTTTCCTTTTTAAAATACGACAACAAATCTTCATTAATACATCTGCTATAAATAATATATTCTTCATTATTTATATTTTGTTCTATTCCAACTTCTGTTTTGTTATCTTTTTTTGATTGTAAAGATAAAGAGCTAACGCATCCGCATAAGAATAAAATATTTAGTAAAAAAACTAATTTATTCATAAATAAGGGAAGGAGAATAGCGAAGGAAGAACATTTAAGCGTTTGATTCCGCTGAAAAACCCCCTGTTCGGGAAATGGTGTGAAAATTGCCCAATTTGTAGGAAACATGAGACCAGTTATCGCAAATTCTTTCCCGACCTTAATCTTTTCACGCTTAAAAAAACTCGCGGAAATCTTCCCTTACCGCTATAATACAAAACTCGGGGCGGTTTTCTGAAATTTTAAAAAAACCCCCGCGTCCGCCTGAGGCGGGCGTATCATGCGGCGGGCGTTGTTTGGTTAGTCGTCGGTCGGGGCGGGTTCTACAGCTTCGTAATCAATCCGCGGGTCCGCCCGCCAGCACGGCGGGCGCCCGCTATTTCAGCGGGCGCAGTCCTCGTCCGGCGCCTGCCTGCCCTGCCTACCGGCAGGCAGGCGGTAGGCAAGCGCCGCAGACGTGTTCATATAGCGTCGCTTGAGTGGCCGGTTTTCCGCCGAAGGCGGACCCCCGCCAATACAACACGGCGGGCGCGGCGCCGGGCTGTTTGGCGGGAAACTTCGGGAATTCAGCAGGCAGGCACAAGTTCCTTGTCATAACCTGATTTTTGCAGTTATGAGTTGATTGGGACCTTGGGGGCGGTGGAGGATTTTTTATACGCGGGATTTGAAATAGGCGACGGTTTTGCGGAGGCCTTCCTCAAGGTCCACTTTCGGCCGCCATTTGAGCAGCGTTTTGGCCAGCGTGATGTCCGGCCTTCTGACCTTGGGGTCGTCCTCGGGCAGGGGTTTGAAAACTATTTTTGACCTGCTTTTGGCCGCGGCCTTGACCAGTCCGGCCAGTTCAAGCAGGGTTATTTCGTGCGGGTTCCCGAGGTTGACGGGCTCGTTTATGTCATAGTTCAAAAGCCTGTAGATGCCGTCTATAAGGTCCGAGACGTAGCACAGGCTCCTGGTCTGTTCGCCGGTGCCGTAGACCGTGATGGGCTTGTTCTTAAGGGCCTGCACCATGAAATTGGGAACCGCCCGGCCGTCCTCAAGGCGCATGTTCGGGCCGTAAGTGTTGAAGATCCTTGCTATCCTTACCGGCATCCTGTGGTAGCGGTGATAGGCCATGGTCATGGCTTCGGCGAAGCGCTTGGCCTCGTCGTAGACGCCGCGGGGGCCGACGGGATTGACGTTGCCCCAGTATTTCTCGTGCTGGGGGTTTACAAGCGGGTCGCCGTAGACTTCGGAAGTGGAGGCGATCATGAAGATGGCTTTCTTGTCCTTGGCCAGGCCCAGGGCCTTGTGGGTGCCCAGCGCGCCCACTTTAAGCGTCGGTATGGGGTATTTAAGGTAATCTATCGGCGAAGCGGGGCTGGCGAAATGCAGCACCGCGTCCAGTCTGCCGGGCACGTGCAGGTAATTGGTGACGTCGTATTTGAGGAACTCGAATTTGCCGTTCTTGAACAGGTCGTTTATATTGTCTATGCTGCCGGTGATGAAATTGTCTATGCCCGCCACCGAGTGGCCCTTGTTCAGCAGGTATCTTGAAAGGTGGCTGCCAAGGAAACCGGCGGCGCCGGTGACGAGGATTCGCATATGATGGCTCCTATGAAGCGTATAGCGTATAGGGGCTAGGGGTTAAGGGGAAACTCAGGGGGTGCTTTATTCCTATACGCTATGCCCTATACGCTCGCCCCTGTTTTATATCATTGCCTGCCGACTGACTTATACGTCCAGCCCAGTTCCCGCATTCTGGCGGGGGCGTAAAGATTGCGGCCGTCCAGCATTATGGGGTGCTTTGCCAGGGCCAGCGCCTTTTTGAGGTCCAGCTTCGCGAATTCGTCCCATTCGGTCACAAGGCAGACGCAGTCCGCCCCGGTCACGCAGTCATAAGCGTCTTTCGCGAAATAGATGCCTTTTATGATCTTTTTGGCGTTGTTCTGGGACACCGGGTCGTAGGCGCGCACTTTGACGCCGCGTTTAAGCAGTTCGGCGATGATATCTATGCTGGGCGCGAACCGCATATCGTCGGTGTTGGGCTTGAATGCCAGGCCCAGCAGCGCTACGGTCTTGCCTTCCAGGTTCCAGAGCTCCTCTTCTGTCTTTTTAACCAGCCACAGCTTCTGGCTTTCGTTGATAGCTTTGACGGCCTTTAAGAGTTCGAAATCATAGCCCTTGCGGTGGCTCAGCCAGTAGAAAGCCTCGAGGTCTTTCGGGAAGCAGAAGCCGCCGAAGCCTATGCCGGCCTTCAAAAAACTCATGCCTATCCGCTTGTCCAGGCCCATGCCTTTGGCCACGGCTTCAATATCGGCGCCGGTCTTTTCGCAGACGTTGGCCACCGCGTTTATAAAGGAGATCTTGGTGGAAAGGAAGGAATTCGAGGCGTGCTTTATAAGCTCCGCGCTTTTTACGTCCGTCACCAGCACGGCGCTTTTCATCGGTTTGTATATTTTCCTTAAAACGGCCTCGGCCTGTTTTGAAGGGCAGCCCAGCACCACCCGGTCGGGCTTCAGGAAATCGCCCACAGCTGTGCCTTCGCGCAGGAATTCAGGGTTCGAGGCGACGTCGAAGGGAATATGGTTTTTATTGTGGCGCAGCACGGTCTTGTTTATCCATTCACAGGTCTCCACCGGCACGGTGGACTTCTCCACGATGACGGTGTAGTCGCTGAGGTTGTGGGCTATCTGCTCGGCCACTTTCTCTATGGCCGAAAGGTCGGCGGAACCGTCTTCCCGCGGCGGGGTCCCGACGGCTATAAAGATGGCTTCGGCCCTGCGGCCGCCGTGATGCATGCCGTCCTTTATGGAGTTAGTGAAAAACAGCCTTTTGGCCTTCACGTTCTTTTTGACCACGCGTTCCAGGCCTTCTTCGTAGATCGGCATCACGCCCTTTTCAAGCACGGCTATCTTTTTGGGGTCGGAGTCCACGCAGACCACGCGATGCCCTATCTCGGCCAGGCAGGCGCCGCTTACCAGGCCCACGTAGCCCGCGCCCACTATACAGATGTTAACTTTATCATTCTTGTTCTTTTTCATGAATTTTATCCAATAAGCCGTTGTGATTGTTAGCCATAAGCTTTAAGCCGTATGCCATATGCTTTTTAGGAGTTTGCTTATAGCTTCCGGCATATGGCTTATGGCGGGCGCGGCGCCCTTACGGCGTATGGCAACCTTTATGGTTTTGCCGCGCCCGGTTCGTCGACTATTTCAGAGCCGTCCTCCGGCTCTATCTCGTGCGCTTTGGCCAGTTCGCGGGAGCGTTTCTTTTCCGCCTTGCTCATGAAGTATATGGCCACGAAGATCGCGGCGAGGCCGAACCAGTCCGCGCCGGCGGGCGACTTCTGGCCGGCTATAAGCCACCAGACGAAGAGCGTGGCCACGGTGCCGGCTATAAGCGAGGTGAGGCGGTTTACCAGGCCGGCGAAGGTGGCGGTGCGGCCCTTGAACATGAACAGGAACACGGAGAAGAAAGCCACGATGCCGAAGGGCAGGCCGGAAGCTATGATCTTGCCCCAGATTTCGGGCGGATTGATAAGGGCGTTCTTGAACTGGAAGGCGAAGGCCTGTTTAGCCATCGGCAGGGCCGGGTCCATCACCGGGTTGGAGACGAGGAAGTAGATGATGCCGGCTATGACTATGGCGCTGGTGGCGGAGATCTGCTCCACGGCGAAGAAGCCCTTGGTGTCGTACACGGCCCCGGGCTTGCGGGTGTTCTTGTAGTAGTTGAAGATGTAGATCCTGATGGAATAGGCTGTAAGATAGAAGGTCAGTATGGTCATGGCGGCGGCGTTGTTTATGAAGTCGAAGTCGTTCGGGCCGACGTACCAGAATTTGACGCCCACGGCCAGCAGCGCAAAGATCACGGCCACGTTCTCTTCCCAGTAAACCAACTTATGCAGTATGCCCTGCCTTATCTGTATCGCGTCGACGATGCGGCTTATCACGATCACGCTGGCCCGCATGATTATCATGGCGACCATGACGGAGATGGGCAGCGTGTACATAAGCGTGGTGGTGGGGATGATGACGGCGGTGCAGACGCCGGAGGGGATTATGTATAACAATTCCCTGGGCATGTTTATGCCCAGGACTTTGATGTAGTCGCTGGATTTAAACCTGTACCAGCCCCAGATGAAGACCACCAGGTTGCAGATCAGCAGGCCGCCTATGGTGTTGTAGACGGTGTACGAGGTTCCGCCGACTCCCAGCACTTTGTCGAAGTACTTGACCAGGAAGCCGGTGATTACATAAAGGCCGAAATAACCGAAAGCCAGCTGCAGCAGCCTTTCGGTAGTGCCCTCGTGGGTCTTGTGCGTGAAAACGGTCTTCATCATTTTTATCATTTAAGGGCCCCTCCAATTAGATAATTTAATACAATAGGAATTTCCTTTTTGCTCTCACCGCAGAGGCGCAGAGGTCGCAGAGAAGAATTTCACTTCCTGTTTCTGCTCTCTGCGTACTCCGCGCCTCTGCGGTGAATTCCGGGAAGTCGCCCGAAGGGCGTTAATTTAACCTATATACTATAACTTTGCGCTTTTATCTGCAATTCTTTAGGCGGTCATGCCGGCCGGCCGCGGGGGTAAACCCCGTTAGAGAACAAACCTGGATATACTGAATTGTGTCCATGTGTGGCGCAGGACTGTGGTAAAATTCACACTAACGATTATAGCAGGAGCCGACGGCCTTCTCTAACGGGGTAAAGCCTAAGCTTAACGCCGCCGAATAGTGCGCGCGCGCCGCGCGGCAGTCGCCGAGCGCCGCCTCGGTTTCGGCCAGGTTCGCGTAGGCGGGAGCGTAAGAAGGATTGGCGGCCGTGGCCATTTTAAAGGCTTTTTGCGCGTCTTTGTGCAGCTTTTGCCCCTGAAATACCAGGCCCAGGCTGTTCCAGGCCAGCTCGTTTTTCGGGTTCACGGAGACGGCTTTGCCGAGCAGGTCCAGGGCTTCTTTATAACGGCCGGTCAGGCCGTATAGCGTGCCCAGATTGTAAAGCGCGTCGGCGTGCGCGGGATCCGCCCTCAACACTTTAAGGTAATGCTCAGCGGCTCTCTGCCGGCCGCCCTGTTCAAGCAGGGCATGGGCCATGTTCAGATTGGCCGTCCGGTCGTCCGGGAATTTATCAAGCGTGTCCGTCCACAATGTCAGACTTGAGGTCCATACTTTGGTCCGTTCAAGGGTCGCCGTGCCGGCGATCAGCGCCAGCGCGGCTACCGCGGCGAAGGCAAGATTTCGCGCCGGGGGGGATGAAGGCAGCGCGGCCTGCGCGATACTCAATAAAGCCCAGATAAGGCCTATCGCCGGCAGGTAAAGATAGCGGTCGGCCGCTATTATGCCTCCTACCGGTATCAGCGAGATGAAGGGGAGTATATGAACGGCGAAAAAGGCCAGCCCCCAGGCCGCGGGGCGGTTGTTTCTGCAGGCTGCCCAGAAAACAGCGATGAAAGTCAGCGCCGGGAGAAGATAAAGCAGCGCGCCCGCCTTAAAAGCGGAGAGCATCTCCTCGTAAGGATAGACCGCTGAAAGGCCGCAGGGCAGAACGGCTTTTAAGAGGTAAAAGGACAGGAGCGCCGGCCCCCGCGCCGTCAGTATCCTGCCGCCGGAGCTTTGCGCCATTACCGCCAGGGCCGTGAATAATAAAGCCGCCGCGAAGAAAGGAGCGGTCCTTTTCGCCGCGGCCGCCGGCCCCGGCGCCCCGCGGAAAGCCTCGATCAGCAGCAGCGCCAGCGGCAAAGTGACCGCCGCCGCTTTTGAGCCCAGCGCCAGTATAAAAAGCCCGAGCGCGAAAAAATAATATTTCCGGCCTCTCGCCTCGAGATGCCGCCAGTAGGCGATAAGGGCGGCAAGATAGAAGAAGGCGTAAAGAAGGTTCTTGCGCTCGGCTATCCAGGCCGCCGATTCCACGTTCGCCGGATGCAGCGCCCAGATAAGGGCGGCGGCGAAAGCCAGGCGTTTTTTTGCGAACAACAGCGATAAGAGCGCAAAGACCAGCGCCGCGTTCAAGGCATGCAGAATAAGATTGACCGCGTGATGCGTAAGCGCCCGCTCTCCGAAGACGGCGTTCTCGACGGCGAAAGAAAGCCCGGTAAGCGGATTGTAATTGGCCATCCCGAAATCGGTGAAGATGGCTTTCAGGTTCGCGGGCGAGACGCCCTGGACCGAGCGGTTCTCGAAGGTATAGGCGGGGTCGTCCCAGTTGGTATAGCCGGCCCTGAAAACGGGGGAGTAAGCCGTGATAACGGCGCCGGCCAAAGCGAGGCACAGCAGGAAAAAGCCGGCCTTTCCTTGTCCGGCGGTCCAGGACATATTACTGTTTGGGGGCTCTTCTCTTGGAAAGCTCGTAGGCTTTTTTTATTTTGGTTTCCAGGAAGTCGAATTCAAAAGGTTTGACCACATAGTCCATCGCGCCGAACAGCAGCGCGTCGTTCAGCGTGGCGGCGTCGTTGAGGCCGCTGACGGCTATGATCGGTATATGGGCGGTGTTCAGCCAGGAATGGATCTCGTGCATAAGGCTTATGCCGTCTATCCCGGGCATCATGATGTCCATCAGTATCACATCGGGGATGTCCGGCGGCGCGGCGTCGAGCAGAAATTCCCTGGCTCTTTTGGGGCTGGAGAAAGTCTTTATCGCATAGCCGTCGGCGGTGAGGCCGGTCTCGTATATGTCGAGTATGGTCTCATCGTCGTCAACCGCCAGGACCTTTATCTTGGTTTCTTCACCCATAGCATTATTCTAACAAAAAAACGCCCTGTAAATCCTTAATTTCCCGCGGGCGCGGTCCAGCGCTTGACTTTTTTCTTGCGCGGGGCGGCTTTGGCCTTTGGCTTGTCTGAGCCCTTGTATTTGACCGCCGCCTTGTCCGCGTCCAATATCCGGCACTTGAAAGTGCCGCGGGTGGAAGGCAGGTAGAAAAGCTTCCTGAGGCCGTAGAGCTGCCGCAAGCTGATAAAGTCCTGTATGTCCCGCACTTCGTCCGCCGTTTCAAGCGGGATCATCCGGTGGGGCTGTTTTATGGCCTTCAAAAGGGGCGCGACCTTCTGTATATCATAGGTCTCTATGATTTTAAGCTCCTGGTTTTTGGAGGCTTTCAGCTGGAACTGCTGAAGCTTGTCGCCTTCAAGCTGCTCGGCGGTCAAAAAACCTTTGAGCGCGTGCTCATCGGCAAGCTTCGCCGCGGCTTTCCTGACTTCGCCGAAAGCGTAGGAGAAGGCCTCGCCGAAGTTATTCAGCGGGGAGTTTATCATTCTCAGCTCGCCGCTGATATAGGCCGAGATCTTCAGCACGTCGCCCCTGTAAAACACCATCTTGCTGGACGAGCTCCTCTGGGAGTTGATTATTTCGGAGTTTTCTATTTCGCGGAAGAAGTCCTTGACGAGCTGCGCGGCTATCTTGCCCCGTTTGGTGACGACGACATCCTTGACCGCGGTCCGGGTGACGACGGCGCCGTCGGCCGCCACCTCCATATAGTATTCCTGGCCGGTCTTAAGCGAAGAGACGGTCATCCAGCTTACCTTGGCTTCGGCGCCCTTGCCGTAAGGCCTCAGGGCGATCGCTCCCCCCACGCCGAGCGTCAGCAGCAGGCAGAAAACAAGGGGCTTATTCATGGTTTTCATGGTCCTCCATCAGTGCGTCCAGGGATATTTTTTTGCCGTGTCTGAAAGCGGCGGCCGCCAGGCCGAGCAGCAGCAGGTTCTGGAGCAGCTCATAGCCCAGGGAATTGCTTTTGGACGCGCCGAAACAGCCGCAGGAAGTGACCGGCAGATGCCTTAGCGCCGCCTGCAGCAAAAGCCCTTCGAAACCTATCACCATCGCCCCGGTGAGCAGCGCGGACAGCCGCCCGGACAGGCCGGCTATCAGGAAAACGCCCAGATAGATCTCAAGCCAGGGCACGGTCAGCGCCAATAGCAGCGCCAGGTTCTGCGGGACGACCCGGTAGGTTTCTATGGCGTAAGCGAATTCTTCCGCCGGCGCCACGGCTTTCAAAAAACCGGCGTAAACGAAAACCCCGCCCAGTATCAGCCTGGCCGCGAGTCCGAGCATGTCTTTTATTCCCGGTCTTTCGTTCATCAGTCCGCGCAGAAGATTAACCACAAAGGTCACAAAGCTGATATTGTCTTTCCTTTCCGTTCTATCTTTGTGCGCTTAGTGGTTTTTTGTGTCATTTCTTTTATTGCTGAGTAGTTACTCTTTTAGAAAGTTGTCGAACAGTTTCGCCTGGTCGAGCAGCTGGCCGGAGCCCACCGCCCTTTTGCCGTTCACGAAAAAAGTGGGGGTGGAGTTCACGCCCCTTACGTCGCCTTCGGCGACGTCGAGCCTTATCTGCCTTAAAACGGCTTCGTCGTCCGCGCATTTTTCAAAAGCGGGCAGGTCCAGGTTCAGCGTTTTCGCGTATTCCATGAACTCTTTGGGTTTTTCTTTGGCAAAAGCCCATTTTTCCCGGTTTTCGAACAACAGGTCTGCGTACTCAGTGAATTTCCCCTGCCTGCCGGCGCAGTCGGCGCTTGCCGCCGCGTCAAACGACCACAGGTGTATGGACGAAAGCGGATAATGCTTGAAATTGAGGCGCACGGAGTCTTTGTATGCCGCAAGCAGGTTCTTCATGTGGGTGTTGGCGGCTCCGCAGGCGGGGCAGGCGAAATCGGTGAATTCGTATATCCGTATCCTGGCGTCGGCGGGGCCGAAGCTCCTGAAAGCGGGCGACGGGCGCTCCGGTCCTATGCTGAATTGCCGGCAAAGCAGCGTGCCCAGCGTGGACAGAAATACGAGTATCGCCGCCACCAGCAGTTTCCGCAGCGTTTTTCTGACCGTCATAACGAAATTATACTAAATAATTTTTACTATTTTGGCGGGGCTCCGCGCGCCTTTTACCAGCAGTATCCTTTTAGGGTTTGTCTTTATTTCAGCGGCCAGCAGACCGATGGCGGCGGCATTGGCCAGGCCTCTTTCCGCCGGGGCCTTTACCCATATTTCAAAAGCGTCCGGACCCTTTTTAACTATCCAGTTTTCCTTCGTGTCAGGGTGGACTTTTAATTTTATAAGCATAAATAAGCTGCGTAGAGGCGCAGACGCATAGCAATTTAGCCGGATTAAACAAATCCTTTTCTAATCTGCGCCTTGTTTCTCCTCCGGCTGCGCTTCTATGTCGCTATGCCTCTGAATTGCTGACTCTATAGCGCGTTTCCATAGCCTTTACCCCTTAATTCATCCACGACATGCAATCCATTTTCATACTTTAAACGCTGTATCAGAGATTGGGCGGTCATATCCACCGGCTTCGGCAGGCCCAGAACCTCAAGCACGGTCGGGGCTATGTCCGAAAGGATGCCGTGCGGGCGCAGTTTTACGCCGGATGCGCCCCCGGCTATATAAATAAATTCCACCGGGTTGGTGGTGTGCGCGGTCTTGGGCATGTTTATTTTGTAGTCCCACATCTCTTCGGCGTTGCCGTGGTCCGAGGTCACCATCACGGTATAGCCGCGCTTCAGCGCTTCGTCCACAAGCCGTCCGACGCAGGAGTCCACCATCTCCACGGCCTTCACGGCGGCTTCGTAGATGCCGGTGTGGCCCACCATGTCGCAGTTGGCGAAGTTGACCAGGATGAAGTCGTATTTTTCCGAAGCTATCTCGGCCAGCGCGCGCTCGCGGACCTCCGGGGCGTTCATTTCCGGATGCTCGCCGAAGCTGGACGGGTCCCACGTGCCTTTTATCTCCGTTTGCGTCTCGCCTTTATAGGGCTCCAGCAGCTTGCCGTTGAAGAAGGAGGTCACGTGCTTGAACTTCTGGGTTTCGGCCAGGCGCAGGTGCTTCAGGCCGTTCTCGGAGATGACCTGGCCGAGCAGGTTGTTCATGCCGCCGCCCTCGTCCATCGGCGGGAGCGCGCTGAACTTGAACTCGTCGTAATAACGGGTGAGGCCGCAGTACGCTATCTTGAACTTCTTGGAGCGCTTGCCGGGGTAATTATCCTCTACGAAGGCTTTGGTCATTTCTATGGCGCGGTCCTGCCTGAAATTAAAATGTATGACGGAGTCGCCGTCATGCACGCCCGTGTAATCCCCGATTATGGTGGGGGGGATATATTCGTCCATGATGGGCTGACCGTTGGGGTTTTTGAGGTTGGCGTAGGCGTTGTTGAGCGCTTCTTCGGCCGTGGCGGCCCCGGCGCCTTCGGCTTTTGTGATGGCGTTATAGGCCTGATCGTTCAAGGCCCATTTTTCGCCTCTGTCCATGGCGTAGTAGCGGCCCATGAGGGTGGCTATTTTGGCTTCGGGCGCTTCTTTTATGACTTCTTCCAGCATTTTGAGAAAGCTCAGGGCGCTGCGGGGCGGGGTGTCGCGGCCGTCGGAGAAGAAGTGTATCCGGATCTTTTTAACGCCGGCTTTTTTGGCGTGGCGCATGATGGCGTACAGGTGGTCCTGGTGGGCGTGGACGCCTTCGTCCTGGACGAGGCCCATCAGGTGGAGGGCGGAGTTGTTGTTTACGGCGTTGTCTACGGCGTTTTTAAGGGCGGGGCATTTGAAGAAGGCGCCGTCTTCTATCATATCCATGATGCGTTTGAGTTCCTGGACGACTATTCTGCCGGCGCCCATGTTGAGGTGGCCTACTTCGGAGGAGCCCTGGCAGCCTTTGGGCAGGCCGACGGGTTCGCCGGCGGCTTCGATGACGGTGTTGGGGCAGGTTTTGAGAAGGCGGTCCATGACGGGTTTTCCGGCGTTGCGCACGGCGTTATATTCGCCGGGCGCCGCGATCCCCCACCCGTCGCGTATTATCAGCAGAACTCTTTTTTTGTCTGTCATGTTTTTTCCTGTTATCCCCCTTTAAGCAAAGCCTGTCCGCCGGTTGTTTTCCGCCACACAGCTTCGGCGGACCCGCCGGTTGTTTGGCGGGGGCGGAGGGGACGAAGGGGGATTTGAATAAATCGTACCGCTATATTTTAGAAAATAAGGTCCTTCCGGGTTTACCGCGGGTCCTGCGGATTTTGCTATCCTGCGGCTAGCCGCCCGAAAGCACCGGGAAGATCTCGACAACGCAGCTTTTTGCGATGACGCTGTCGAGCTCCACGGCTTTGCCTTCGACCATGACCGCCATCACTTCGCTCTCAGGGATCTTCAGCGCCTTGAGCAGCATCCGGGCCGTCAGCGGCCGCTTCGTTCTGATCTCGGCCGCTTCCTTGGCGCCGGGAAGATAATGCCTTAAATTGGCGTGCGCCAGTATCCGGTACCGGACCGGCTTATCTGGGGGTTTCGTCATTTGCTTGATCCGCTGCCGCGCTAGTATGCTTGTAGGCTGGTAAGCTAGGAGGCTTTAAGAAAGCAACTCGCCTGCCCGCATACTCGCTTACCAGCATACCAGCGTCAGTTGATTCCCAGCTCGGCGAGTTTTTCCTTCTCCGGGATGCCGTCTTTGGTCCAGTTCCTGAGCTGATAATATTTGTAGAGCATGTTTCCGAGGTCCGGGAGCACGTCTTTTGCCGAGCCGTCGGGCTTGGCTTCGGCGTAAAGCCTCGGCGGCAGCACGTCGTCTTTCCTGCTCACTCCGAGCTTGACGTTATACATCCTTTTCAGGTTAAAAAGGCGCTCGCCGGTCTGCATCACTTCTTCCATCGTCGCGTCCCAGCCGCAGACGAGTTCCAGCCACCTGGCGATCTTCTTCGGCCCCACCCTTCCTATGAACAGGAACTTGCACATGCCGAGCGGGTTGAAGACGGACAGGTAGTTCTGCATGTTTACTACGATGGGCGGCTTGTCCGACGAGAGATGCGGGTTGGGCGGCGTCGTGTAGCCGAAATCGGCCGCCGGGATGCCCCGGTCGAGAAAGTAGGTCAAGCCCTCCAGATGGCAGGCGCCGCGGCAGGCCGTCGCATAGCTCAGCGCCATGCCCACATGTCCCCTCGGATCGTGGGCCGGGTACTCCAGCCCTTTCGTATGGACGGCCAGCTCGGAGGCGTTATGCCCGAGCTTTTCCGCCGCTCTCTTCACTCCGAGGCCGAGGGTTTTGCCGATGTCCTGCTGCCGGCCTATCTTGTGGGTCAGCGCGACGACGCTCGCGCCGTTCCAGCCGAGGGCGAGCCCTCCGGTGTCCTTTTGGGTGATGATGCCCCGCTCGTAGGCCTCTATCGCGAACGCGATTATCGCGCCGGCCGAAATGGTGTCCATGCCGTAACGGTTGCACCATTCGTTGCTTTCCGCGATCGCTTCCGGGTCGTCGTTCAGGCAATTGGCGCCCAGCATGCCTATCGTTTCGTACTCGGGGCCGTGGCCGTACAGCCCGAGCTTTTCGTTCTTATAGATCTTGCCGCAGCGGATCGGGCAGGCGTAGCAGGAGTAATGCTTGTCCAGCATCAGCGGCTGCATAGCCTGGCCGCAGACTTTTTTAGCGCCGTCGGGCCAGCTTCCAAGCTGCCAGTTCTTGATCGGCAGATCGCCGTATTTTTCCACGGCCTCGACGCCGCCGGAAGTGCCGAAATTGGTCAGCCCGACGGTGTTTTTGCGTATCTCCTCTATATCCGCCTTGAGCTCGGCCTTGTATTCCCCGGGCCGGGCTACCTCGAGCTGAATGGACGGATCGCCCTCTGCGACTATCGCCTTGAGCATTTTTGCGCCCATGACCGCGCCGATGCCGGCGCGCGCCGCGACGCGCGAGATGGGGGGGTCGAACATGATGGAGGCGATCGGGACGCGTTGTTCTCCGGCCGGGCCGATCACGGCAATCTTCGCCCGTCCGGAAAACTTTTCTTTTAGCAGCGCGCCGGCCTCGTACGCGTCTTTGCCGGCCAGAGCGGCGGCGGATTGGAATTCGGCCCCGTTCTTCGTAATATGGAGCAGCGTCGGTTCCGGTGCTCTGCCGGTCAGGATCATGCCGTCAAAGCCGGTCTTGCGGAACTCAGCCGGCCAGTGTCCCCCGACCGTCGCTTCGTTCCAGATCCCGGTCAGCGGCGATTTTGCGCAGACGCTGAGCTTCGAGGTTCCGGGGAGATTGCCGCCGGTGAACAGCCCCGAGATGAACAGGAGCGGCGCCGCCGGGTCGAGCGGGTCCATGTCGTTCTGGAAGTCGTAATACAGGAGCTTCGCCGCCAGGCCCGAGCCGAGGAAATACTTGCGCGCGTCCGCCTCGCCGAATTCCACGACCCGCGAGGTCTTTTTAGAGAGGTCAATGTCCAGAAGCCTGCCGAAGAAGCCGTGCGCGTTTTTTGTGTCGCTCATTAAATCCTCTTGAACGCCTTATGGAGCCGCTTTATGGCGTCGTCGACCTCGCCTTTTGTCACGGTCATCGGGGGGCTTATGCGGAGCACGTTCCCGTACAGGCCGCCTTTGCCGATAAGGAGCCCTTCCTTCTTGGTTTCCTCGAATATTTTAAGCACCGCTTTCGCGTCCGGGGCCTTTGTTTTTCTGTCCGCCACGAGCTCAACGCCCAGCATCAGGCCCATGCCGCGCACGTCCCCGATGCAGGGGAACTCCTTCTGCATGGCGAGCAGTTCCCCGCGCATATAGTCGCCCGTCTTAGAGACGTTCGCCATGATGTTTTCTTCGTCTATATAGTCTATCGTGGCCAGCGCGGCCGCGCAGGAGACGGGATTGCCGCCGAACGTGGAAATGGTCAGCCCCTTGAGCCCGTCGGCGATCTTTGCGGTCGTGGCGGTCCAGCCTATCGGGATGCCGTTGGCCATGCCTTTGGCCGAAGTCATGATATCCGGGACGACGTCAAAATGCTCGATGCCGAACCATTTTCCGCCCGTCCTGCCCCAGCCGGTCTGCACCTCGTCGGCGATGAACAGCCCGCCGTACTTATGCACGATGTCCACCGCGACCTTGAAATATTCCTTCGGCGGCACGACGAAGCCCCCGACGCCGAGGATCGGCTCGGCGAGGAACGCGGCTATTTTCCCGCAGGTCTCGGTCTGGATAAGCTCTTCCAGGTCGCGGGCGCAGGCCATGTCGCAGGCGGGATATTCGAGC
>JAHJSU010000038.1 GCA_018829985.1 Elusimicrobiota bacterium
ATTATACTAAACCGGCGCATATATGTCAATATCTTTAGTGCCTACAAAACCAACGAACAAACATGGTGGAGATAGACGAATTCTCAAGGAGAATTTCGGACTACAAACTGTTTGGTATGCGGGGGAACTTCAGTTTAGCCTTTATCCCTAAGCCTTTATCCTTCCCGAAAAATTTAATTGAATTTTTCGGGCTAATACGAGCCGTGGGAGCCGTGCGACCCGTGGGAGCCGTGCGACCCGTGGGAGCCGTGCGACCCGTGGGAGCCGTGGGAAGCATGCGACCCGTGGGAGCCGTGCGACCCGTGGGAGCCGTGGCTCTGGTGGCTTACATGCGAGGTAGACGTGAAATAATTGGAATGGATATTCTGCGCGCTGGCCTGGTCCACCATTGCCGCGCCGAGTATTCCCAGCGCCAGCCCCGTCTTAACGATGTCGGAATCCAGCATTTTCCCCTCTTCGCTGGAGAAGAATAATTTGATGTTTTTCTTTATTTTGGACGGTTTATTTTTCATAATCGTTACCCCCCTCATTTCGTATCCTTTCCTAAAGTCTTTCTCACTTTTTTATTTATTTCAATCTGGATCTTTTCTAATTCTTTCTTCCGGAGTTCTTTCTCGGCTGCCTGAAGCTTCTTCTGGGCAATAGCGGTTTCTATCTCCCCTTTGGACATTCCTATAAACCCGCCGGTCTTTTTTTTCGTTCTTTCCACGGCCGCGCAGTAAAATTCGGACATTGCCTTTACTATCGGCTCGCAGGACACCGCCGCCCCGGTTATTGCGGCCTCACATAAAACGTCGGACGAGGACGCGTTGGCCGGGCGCTTAGGGGCCGGCTCTTTGTCGTCCGCCCCGGCCGGTTTTCTGCGCTCAAGGACGCGGGGACACCGGGAGACGTTGCCGCTTTTTATCGCGTTGTACAGTTTGGCGCCGTTAATGCACTCTGCGTTCCCTCCGCAGGACGATTCCGAAGTGGCGAACCGCTGCCGGGCACTGACATCTTTCTCCACTATCCCCTTCTTCCTCTTCGGCTTCTTCTTCCCCAAGGTCTTTTGCATGTAATTATTGACGGCGTCTATGCCCTTTGCGGTGGCCGCGCAGAAATCCGTCACGGAGATATTGGCCAGAACCAGCGGCTCCCAGCCGGCAAGCATGGCCTGACAAGAGTCGCTGCTCCTGCTTTTGCCCGCCATATAGGCGATAAATAGCGTGGGATTGACTCTTTCCCTGCAATTATAGCGGAGACCGTCCTGGGCGCGTTCCTTGATGGCGCCCTTTTCCGGCGGGCGCGGCTGCGACCGGCCGCCCGCGGCTACAGGCCTGCCGGCGCCCGGCCTGACGCTGCCCTTTTCCGGCGGTTCGGGCGGGAGCATGTCGCATATCAAGGCGTTCTTGCGCGCCACGGCGACGCAGCCGATATAATCGGCCACAAAACCGTACATCCTTCTGGTGTTGTTGGGACTGAAAGGTGTTTCTTTGGCGAGGCGCCCCCAAAACTTGCCGTGCGTAGCGCTCATCTCCGCAAGCGAGCCTCCGGGGCACGCCCCCTTATAGTTCGTCGGCACGATCGGCAGCCTGAGGCGGCTGGGATCGTTGAGATTCTCGGGAGCCGGCGCGAACGAGCTATCGGGTATGACATAGCCGGTCGCCGAGGGAGGCAAAGGCACGCCCCCCGGCTCTCCCTGCGAGGTCGTCGCCGGAGAAACCTGGCCTTTCGCTTTTTTGTTCATCAGATATTGCATTGCCAGCAGCAGGCAGCCCAGCAAAACCAATACCAGTATAACCCACTTTTTCATGATGTCACCCGATCCCGCACTAAAAAAGACAAGCCTATGGCAGTGCCGTAACAGGGCCTGTGGCCATCAAACGGCCAAACCACTACTCCCCCCCGCTTTAAAAGCTGGGGGGGTCAAATACCTTACCGTATGTTATAGCACATCCCGCGCTGATTTTCAAGGGGTAAAATTAGAGGGTAAAATTAGAAAAAGGGGTGTTAAAGCGATATTGAACAGCCTGTCAGTGTTGATGACATGTTGGGTGCAGTTAACGGCCGGAAGGCTGCTGATCAAGCCACTTTACGAATACCCGCGAGCGTGTCTTTTCGTCTTTTAAGTGAGTGAAGACTGTCTCAAAAACCCCTTTCAGCAGCCGGCAGCGCTCATTGGCCGGCATGTGCCCCCAA
This sequence comes from Elusimicrobiota bacterium, assembly GCA_018829985.1. GTDB lineage: Bacteria > Elusimicrobiota > Elusimicrobia > Elusimicrobiales > UBA9959 > JAHJSU01. Next base: position 2,179 of record JAHJSU010000038.1, read on the forward strand.
AGGCTGCCCTGGGTCCGGTAATTATAGACCGGGCAAACCCCGCAATAAGGCCGCCAGACGCAGCGCGCGCAGGCCGGCTGGGAATCAAGGCCGGAGGCGGAGGCGCAGGCTTTGACCGCTCCTGAAGAGATAACTTCCCGATAGGCGTCCTTCAACACATTCCCGGCTTTAAAAAGCTCGTCCCCCTCCCAGGCCAGCATCCGGGCCTCATCGCAGGTGTATATATCGCCGTTATAGTTGTAAGTAAGCTGGCCTAAACCGGCGCCGCAGGGGCAGCGCAGGTCCACGTATTTGTTATCTCTGAACCCGAGGGCTTTTTTAAGCATCAGGAAAGCCGTTTTTTCCTTCAGAAAAATCCCTTTTTTATTCAGTTCTATTATATGCGCCAGGCTCTCCCTGTAAAATTTGACGAAATCTTCAGCGCTATAGCCTATTTTATCCCAGAGGGCGCCGGCACAGCCTATCGGAGTGAGCGGCCTTATAAAGATGCTTGCAAGCCCGAGGCGCGCATATTCGTCCACTATCTCTTTGGCGCGGCCGAACGAATGTTTTGACACCGTCAAAAGCGCGCTGGGGCCGCAGTCGCAATCCCTGCCGCATTTTTTGCTGAAATACCTGAGCCATTTTATCGCGGCGGCGTGCGAGCCGCCTGCGGCTAATATCCGGTTCTTATCATGCAGGTCCGCGGGGCCGTCCAGAGAAGTGCAAAGCGCCACCCCCTTTTTGATCAGGAAATCCGCCTTTTCCAAAGTCATCAGGCTGAAATTGGAGACCAGGGCGAATTTAATTTCCTTGCCGGCCTCTTTGGCTCTCCGCGCGCCGTAAGAAACAGTTTCTTTAAGCGCCGGCCAGTTCAAAAGAGGCTCGCCGCCCTGGAACTCTATGGTGATGCCGGAATTCGGCGACTTAAGCGCGAACTCCACGCACTTACGAGCCGTGCCGATGCTCATGTCGGTCTTTTTTGAACCGGCGCCGACCGCGCCGGACTGGCAGTAAAGACATTTATGGTCGCACCTGAGCGTCAGCACCATTATGTGCAGGCCCGGGCCGCGATGCAGATAAGCGTTGGATTGTCCCCATTTGGCCGCGAACCCGTCAAAATCCAGCCTGTCCCTTACGAAGCCTTTGGCCTCGAGTTCCCGGTACCTGGGGTCTTTAACGCCTAAAGCGCCGGAACCTGTGAACCGCCTGAACCGGGCCGCGTCAAGATACGCGAAATCGCCGGCGTCATTGGTCAACAGATACTCTTTGCCGAGGCGCGCCCAGTAAAAATGCGGCGGAATGCCTGTTTTATTCTTCATTATGAAAAACAAGGGATAGCAAAGAAATCAAGAGCTAAAAATCAAACATTAAAAACCCAGAATTTTTTTAAAGTTACTTTTGATTTTTAATTTTTGATATTTGATTTTCTTTTACCATCCCCTGTCTATACCCTAAACCCTCTACCCTATACCCTTACTTTGTCACCGTCGTTCCCGCTTTGCCCTGAAGCGTTTCCTCGAACCTGTCGGTCCTGGAGATGTAGGCCGTGTCGCCGCCGTTCTCGATGAACTTGATGGCCGCCAGTATTTTCGGGCCCATGGAGCCTGCCGGGAACGGGGCGGGTTTCCGGTTATAGATCTCCCGCGCTTCCTTCGCCGTCAGTATCCGCAGGTCAACCTGGTCGGGCTTCTGGTAATTGAGCTTGGCGCCGTCCTCCCCGGTGAAGATGGTGAGGCTGACTTCAAGGTCCTCCCCTTTTGCCCTGGCCCGCTTATAAAGCATATTCCCAAGCAGGGCCGAGGCCAGGTCTTTGTCTATGACGGCCTCCACCCCGGAGTATATCCTGGCCGGGGTTTTTCCCGCTTCTTTTGAGAACCTGATGTCATAGTTGCATTCGTAAATCTCTTTCCCGTTCTCTGTTTTGGGTGTGACTTCCTCCACCGGTATTCCGCCCCCGCCCACGGTTATCGGGATGAGCCCCGCTTTCAGCATGGCTTCAACAGCTTCAATTTCCACGATATCGCTCGGGACCGGCGACGGAACGACCCTCCTCCAGACTTCCGCCCCTTTGTCGTCCTTCTTATAGAGCTTCATGACCCAGCCCTGTTTAACCTTGCGCTCTGTTGCCTCCTGGAAGGTGTAGGACGGCCCTACGTATTTGGAGGGATTCTGGAAATCAGGGTCGTTTTTGTCCACCACGACCTGCGTGACCACGGCGGCGACCACTTTATTGATGCCCCGCATCTTAAGTTCATTGCCGAGCTGCGCGAGCATGTAGCCCATGGCGCCCTGTGAGTCCGCGCCGCAGACGTCCAGCGGCAGGGGCGGCAGGATAGAGAGGGAATGTTCGGCCCTGAGCAGGATGTTCCCGACCTGGGGGCCGTTCCCGTGGGTCATAACATACAGGTCGTCGGGATGCTTTTCGATGATGTCCGCCACGAGGCGGCAGGTGTCGATTGTCCGCTGCCACTGCATTGCGATATCGGCGACAAGCGCTTTTCCTGTCTTAGGGTCGGTCAGCCCGACCGGCGAAACCTCGTTGCCGCCGAACGCGAAAATCCTGAGTTTTTTTGCCATTTTATGCTCCTTAAAGAAGATTTACCGCAGAGGCGCAGAGTGCGCAGAGGAATTTTTATAGTTGAGAAAGCTCTTCCAAGTTTTCTCTGCGTCCTCGGCGTCTCTGCGGTGAATTATTCTACGCGACCTTGGCCGCCGTTTTCTTAAGCTTATAGTCAAACTTGCTCATGGTCAGCGCCATGATGGCTTTTTGGGCGTGCAGGCGGTTCTCGGCCACGTCATAAATAATGGACCTGGGCCCGCTGGCGACTTCGTCGGTCACTTCGTGCCCCCTGTCAATAGGCATCGGGTGGATGTAAAGCCCCTTGTCGGTGAGCTTCATTTTCTGCTCGTCGCAGATCCACCGGCTGTGCTGGAGGGCTTTGTCTACCTCCTCCTGCTTATGAAATTCGCCGTCGTGATAGGCGTTGGGGCTCATCCAGTTCCGGGCATAAACCACATGCGCGCCCCTGTAGCCTTCCACCGGGTCGTGCGTGATCTCGAACTTGCGGCCGTTGTCCCCGCAGTTCTTTTTTGAGGATTCGATCACGGCGGGGTCAAGGTTGTAGCCTTCGGGCGAGGCGACCGTCACATCCATGCCGAAGCGGGAATAGATCAGCAGGGCTTCCTGCACCGAACACCAGGAGCGTGCGAGCGCGCCGTGCCCCCAGTACAGAAGAAGCTTCTTGCCTTTCAGGTCCCGGCCGAGATGCTTGCGCAGCCCCATGATGTCCGCGAGCCCCTGGCAGGGGTGGTATTTGTCATGCGCCATGGAAACTATCGGGATATCCGCGAATTTCGCGTATTCCCTCAGCATGTCGTCGGCTTCCCCGTAGCGGGTGATCTTGTCTTCCAGCATCCGGATGCCTATCCCGGCTGCGTAGCGGGACATGACCCTGGCCGCGTCCTCGATTATTTCACCGGCTGTTTTCTTTGTCTTCAGCCTCATCCCGCCCGGTTCCAGGTATTGGGCATGCCCGCCCAGTTCCGTGGAGGCGCATTCAAAAGACTGGCGCGTCCTGACCGAAGGGTTGTAAAAGAACATGAAAAACGTCTTGTGCTGAAGAAGCTTCGTGTACTTCGGGGAAAAGCGTTTTTTCTGCATGTCCTCGGCAAGCTCAAGGACCGCCGTAAGTTCGTCCTTTTCCCAGTCCTGCGTGGTTATCAAGTCTTTTCCGAACAGGTTCATATGCTCATCCTCCTTGTGAACCGAAGGGTCTAAGGGTCTTAGGGTTTTAGGGTTTTAGGGTGGAGAATTTTTGTTTTTACCCTTAACCCCTCAAACCCTTAGACCCTTTACTTTCAGTTGCTTTTTTACAGCCGTCCTCCCATGGTCATGGCCATGATCGCTTTGTGCGCGTGCAGGCGGTTTTCCGCCTCGTCTATTACGATCGACTGCGGACCGTCAATGACATCATCGTCCACTTCCTGGCCCCTGTCGGCGGGCAGGCAATGCATGTAATAGCCGTTTTTATCAACCAACGCCATTTGTTTTTTTGTCGTTTTCCAGCCCAGAGCGGCTGTATTGACCTCTTCCGCTTTTACATGGTCGGCCTTTTTGACGGTTTTTCCCGTCTCATCCGTATAGTTGAAGCAATATACGGAGCCCCAGGCTTTCGGATAAACCACATGCGCCCCTTTAAATCCTTTGTTAAAATCATTCGTGATTTTAAAGGAACTTTTATTCATTTCCGCATTTTTCCTGCAAGCCTCAATGATCTGCGGGTCAAGGTCATAGCCTTTGGGGTGGGCGAGAGTCACTTCCATCCCCATTTTTGTCGCCGCAAGAACGACGCTCTGGGGCACCGCCCGCGGTTTCTCGATCGAGCCGGAATAAGCGAACGACATCGTCATCTTTATTCCTTTAAAAGTTCCGAACTTTTCTTTGATCGTTAGCATGTCCGCAAGCGACTGCGTCGGATGATATTTGTCGCATTCCATGTTGATTATCGGGCAGGACGCGGAATCCGCGAATTCTTTCATGGTGGAGTTCGCAAAACCGTAAATCCAGTTCGCCGGCGGGCCGTACATTCTTATGGCGATGGCGTCGCCGACCCTGTCCAGCATTTCGGCCACATCCTTGATCCTTTCGGTTTTATAAGGAATGTCAAATCCCTTTCTCGCCGGAGTATAGGTCTTGCCCGGCTCCAGATCGACATGAAAGCCGCCTAATTGCTGTATGCCGGCCGCAAAAGTGCTGCGGGTCCTGAGAGATTGATTGAAAAACATCGTGAAAAGCGTTTTACCGCGCAGAATATTACTGGTATCTTCGTTCATGGCATATCTGCGTTTTAGATCAAGCGCCACCTCAATAAGAGATTCCCATTCTTCTTTTGTATAATCCAGTTCAGCGTCTATCCAGTCTCTGCCGAGGAATTTGTTCGATTTCATGTTTGTTTCTCCTTTGAATGATCAGACGGATTTCCGACTGCGGATTACACGGATAATCACAAACATCTATGCTTTTGGCCCGGATCAATCAGTGTAATCCGCTTTAAAGTGTCTTATTGTCTGATATTCTACAACCTTTGCCTTTACGAGTCAATTATTATCCCACGACTCCTGAATTCTTGATAAAACGCGCCGGTCATCCGCAGTTATATGACAGCATGCGTAAGCCTTAATCCGAAAATTGCAGTTGAAATCGTCCGCCTCTGGCGGAAAGGACCTGTCGTCTTGAATTGTGGTATAATTGGTAACGGCTCAAGCGGAGAGGCTGTAGGTAAGAAGCAAGAAAGTGATTAAGCAAGAGAGTGATTGAGTAAGAGAGTGATTCTTCCTTGCTTACTTACTTTCCTGCTTAATCACTATCCCCTGAACAACCTACAGTCTGAACAACCTGAGCAGTTACGTTAATTCTCTGAATTCACGGAGGGACGCTATGCCTCAAACCGCCATCAAGAAATCGGTCCTCGAAAAAACCATCAAACGCTGCCGGGAGCAGAATATCGTCATCCCCACTCTGGCCCAGCATGTCGATCCTACGAAGGTTCCCGAGAAGATAAAGAAACGCCTCAAGCCCGTGGGGCTCTGGGACGTGGATCCCCTGAACCTCTTCCGGATCACCTGGAAGAACGACACCAAGACCGGCCTTTATGGCGGCGTCAACTACCTCGAGATTCCGCGCGAGATCACGGGTATCAAGGCCCGGGTCATCGGCCTCCTTGGCAAGTGGTTCCCGACCGGCGCCCACAAGGTGGGGGCGGCTTTCGGCTGCCTGGCGCCGCGCCTGGTGACCGGCGAGTTCGACCCGACAACGCAGAAGGCCGTCTGGCCTTCCACCGGCAACTATTGCCGGGGCGGCGCGTTCAACTCGGCGCTGCTTAAATGCACGGCCGTGGCCATCCTCCCCGAGGGGATGAGCAAGGAACGCTTCGAGTGGCTCAAATCCATCGGGGCCGAGGTCATCGCGACCCCCGGCACCGAGTCGAACGTCAAGGAAATTTACGACAAGTGCTGGGAGATCAAGAAGACCCGCAAGGACTGCCTCATCTTCAACCAGTTCGAGGAGTTCGGCAACTGCTCCTGGCACTACAGCGTCACCGGTCCCTCTATCGAGGAAGTGTTCCGGAGCGTCTCAAAAGGCGGGCGGCTCGCGGCCTATGTCTCAGCGACCGGCTCGGCCGGCACGATCGGCGCCGGGGATTATCTGAAGACCCGGTTCCCGAACGCGAAGGTCGCGGCGGTGGAGGCCCTGCAGTGCCCCACCCTGCTTTTGAACGGCTTCGGCGCCCACCGCATCGAGGGGATCGGCGATAAGCACGTTCCCTGGATCCACAACGTCCGCAACACCGACATCGTGGCGGATATAGACGACGAGGATTGCATGCGGGTTATGAGGCTTTTCAACGAGCCCGCGGGCCTCAAATACCTCAAGGCGCGCAAAGTTTCGGAGGAAACGCTCAAATCCCTGAGCCTGCTCGGCATCTCGGGCATCTGCAATATGCTGGCGTCTATCAAGACCGCCAAGCAGCAGGACCTTGGCGAGGAGGACTTCATCTTCACGATCTTCACCGACTCCATGGACCTCTACCAGTCGCGGATCAAGGAATTGCGCGAGGAGCGCGGCGCCTACACGGAAAATCAGGCCGCGGCGGACTATGAAAATTCCCTGCTGGGCCAGACGACCGACTGGATGAAGGAACTGACGCTGCTGGACCGCAAGGCCCTCCACAACCTCAAGTACTTCACCTGGGTGGAACAGCAGGAAAGGACCGTAGAAGATCTGGACCGCCTCTGGGAGCCGGAATTCTGGACGGAGACCTTCGCCCAGGCCGCGAAGTGGGACCGCCTCATCGAGGACTTCAACGAGAAGACCGGGGTCCTCAAATCCCTGTAAACCCGAAAAATTCGAGCGGAATTTTTCGGGAAGGATAAAGGATTAGGGATAAAGGCTAAAGGGCGGAATAATCTTTTTTTCGGTGTTTTTCCTTTATCCTTCAGCCTTTAGCCTTTAGCCTTATTTTTTCAGCAGTTCGGACACTATTCCGAGATAGCCTTTGAAGGCCTTCTTCATCTGATCTATTTCTATGTATTCGTTGGTCGTGTGCGCCAGGGATTCCAGGGAGGGGCCGAAGCCGATCACCTGGCAGTTCCTGTCGGGATAGAGCTCCCGGTATTTCACCACCGCGCTGCCGTCGGTGCAGAAGCTGTAGGCCCCGATCTCGACGGGGAGCCCCGCTTTCTGCAAGCCCAGCTTTGCTTTCACCACGAGTTCGTCATCCTCTCCAGCCTGCCAGGCCGGCGCGAACTTGGTCTGCCGTATCGGCACTCCCGTATAGGTTACGCATTCGTCTTTGGCATATTCGATTATGGGATCTTTGAACGCCGGGTACAGCCGTTTGCCGTGGGAGGTCACCGGCTCCATGTTGTCCCTGACCAGCTTGAGCACCGACTCTTCCGTGTCGCCCGGCAGCGTCCTCACGTCGTAAGTGAGTTCCACTTCGTTCGGGACCGTGGAGTTCCCGCCCCGCCCGTCAAGGCCGCCCCCACCGCCCGCGGGGATCTTTATATCGGTGGGGACGATGTTCCGTTTTCCCAGCAGCGCCACGGCTTCGGACCTGTACCAGACGTGGAAGGCCTCGATGATAAAGGCCACCTGTTCTATGGGGTTTACCGCGCTCCTGCCCACGGAGGCGTGCTTGCCGTGGCCGAGCACGCTTATCAGGATCTCCCCCCGGCCTCTCTGGGCGATATTCAGCCTGCATTCGGATGCCTCGCCGATGATAATGTAATCGGGATGGATCTTCTTCAGGGCTTCCAGAAAGCTTACGCCCTCAAAAAGCTCCTCCACCACCGTTCCGACTATATATATTTCCCCGCCGTACTCTTTGGGGTCCAGGCCCTTCAGGAACGCGCCCGAAGCGAACATGGCGGCGAAGGCGCCTTTCATGTCCGACGCGCCCCTGCCGTACAGCTTGTGATCCTTTATCGTCGCGGAATGCGGGTTCGTTTCGGGGTCCCATTTTGACGGCTCCGCATGGACCGTATCAAGATGCCCGGTAAGAATCACCTTTTTGCCTTTGCCGTCGCCGATGACTATCTTGCCTATGAAATTTCCCATCCTGTCGGAACAGGCTTCGTTAAAATTCAGCTTGACCGCTTCTCTTATGCAGCTTTCCACGACCGGCTTTTCCCGGCCGGAAAGGCTCTGGTGCTGGATAAGCTTCTGCGCGAAACCGACGACCCTTGAAAAATCATACTTCTCCAGCTCGGACAATAAGTGCATCTCAAAACCTCCGTATCATTAAAAATAACCGGGATTGTGTCCGTCACAAAAACGAGAGATACTTTTGCAGGGCGGAGATAAAAACGTCTATGTCGCGCTTTGAGGTGTAGACGAAGAACGAAAGCCTCGCGGTTTCGGCCAGACCGCTGTTCAACGAGGCGAGGTCCGCGCAATGGCGGCCCGTGCGCACGGCGATGAACCGATCTTTATAGTAAGTGTTCAGGAAAATATTAAGGTCCGCCGGCGAGAAAGCGCGCCCGGCCGGGACGAACGGGAGAAGCGCTCCATTCTTTAGGTCTTCCGGCTCGCCCAGCACCTTTATTTTCCTGACGGCGGAGAGCCTTTCATAAGCGTAGGAGACTATTTCGGCCATGTGCGCCCTGATGTTCTCATGGCCCAGCGCCGAGAGCGTTTTAAAAGCCCTGGCCATAGCGAAAGCGCCGGCGTAATTCTGTATCCCCGCCTCAAAGCCCTGATAATCCCTGAGATATTCCACCTCAAAGCCGGAACCGGAACGCTCCACGCTCTTGACCACGCCGCCGCCCACCTTAAAGGGGTTAAGCCTGTTCAGCAGGGCTTTTTTGACCCACAGGACGCCGGTGCCGAAAGGCGCGCCGAGCTTATGCCCCGAGAAAGCCAAAGCATCCGCGCCCGAAGACGCCGCCCCGACCGGGTGCGTAGGGGCGTATTGCGCGTCGTCGGAGAACACCGCCGCGCCGGCCTGCCGGGCGAGTTCAGCTATGCTTTTGAGATCTATGACGCCGCCGAAGAAGTTGGAGGCCCTGGCGGCGCAGACGAGCGCCGTTCTTTTGCTCAGCATCCGGGCGAACGCTTTTATATCCGGCTTAAAGCCTTTAAGCGGCATCACCTTTAATTTTATTTTTCCGGTCTTGGACAGGTTATAAAAAGGCAGGAATACGCTGTTATGCTCAAGCGGGGAGAGTATGACCTCGTTTTTCTCCGGGGTGAAAGGAAAGCCCCCCGCGAAAATATTGGCCGCCTCGGTGGCGCCGCTGGTGAATATTATCTCGTCCGGGGACTGCGCACCCGTAAAAACCGCCGCATCGGCCCGCGCCCCGCCGTACAGTTCCTCAACCGCCCGGGCCAGCGCGTGGCTGGAACGCCTGCCGCCGCAGCCGCCGAGATGGAGCAAAAGCTCGTTATGCGCGCCGGCGGCGGATCTCATCTTGAGCGCCGTGCAGGCGCTGTCCAGGTAGATCATCTTCCGGCCGCCGAGCCCGCGCGCCAGCGCCGGGAATTCTTTAGTAAAAGGGAAAACCGGTTTTTTGGTCATTTCAGAGCCCCGTGCGCGGCTATATAATCTTTCCTGGGTCCGGGGCAAAGCGTGAAAAATTCGCAGCCTTTGCATACCGGCACCTTCTCCTTCTCCTCAAGATGAGGGCCCTTGCGGCCTTCCAGCATTTTGACCAGGTCCACGTTCTTGGCGTAATGCCTGCCGAGGAAGCAGGGCGGAATATGGTCCACATCGCATTTAACCCCTTTCCGGCCGCAAAGGTCAAGCGCTTTTATTAAATACGGGGCTGCCGTTGAATATTTGGGAATGAATTTCGGCCCTTTGGCCCGGCCTATGCCTTTTATAAAACTGAACTGCAGCCAGGAGAGCCCTTTGGCCGTCTGAGGCACACCGTGCTTTGATACGGCGCTTACGCAAGTATTGAATTCTTCAGCGGCGAACGCGGAGAATCCGGCCGTGTCCTTATAATTGAGCGAACAGACGACATGGGTGAGCCGCACCTTCGCTCCCAGGGCCAGCAGTTTTTTTACCGCTTTGGTCCGGCCGGCGAAAGCGCCTTTGGTCCGGGTTATCTTAAGGTCCAAAGCGGCGTTATACGCCGGGAAATTAATATTGAAATAGCCGCCGGACGCTTTCAGGGCTTTGACCAGGGTTTTGAGCCGTTCCGGGGCCAGCCCCGCCATGGCTATGCCGTTGGTCTGCAGCTCCGCCCGCCGGCCGGTCCTCGCGCAAAAGGCGATGACCTTGATGAGATCCTCAAAATCGGCGAGCAGCGGCTCCCCGCCGGAGAGCTGCACCAGCCCGGGCGGCATCTCCGAGATCTCTTTAAGCCAGGACCCGAGGCCGGCCTTCCCCTGCGGTCCGGCGTCGGCCGGATAGGAGCAGAACACGCACCTCTGATTGCACCGCCTGAACAAATGGATCAAGGCCATAGATTTGCCTAATGACTATGTTATTAATATCCCGGCCTCCGAATCAAACTTCCGACTCTGTCCTTTTATAGTAAAATATCAAAATGAAGGCCGGGCCGCAATATCTTGATAAAAACGGTTTCATACTCCTGACAAGGCCGCTTGCTCCCGGAGTTTCGCGCCTCCGGGTGAACGACCCCACTTTTTCCGACCTGGCCGGCGTGCTCACCGGAGTAAAACCCGTCACCTACACGGACTGCCTGCCGGAGTCATTGCCCGCTCTAAAAGAGCTCTGCGAAAAACTCAAGCTTAAATATCTGCTGCCGGAGAAAATTTTCGGCAGACAGGGCGGGCATTTCGGCGCCGGCAGACAAAAGGAAATGGTGTTGATAGGGAAAAATCCCGAACAACTGGCGGCGGCGGCAAAAGCCTGGTCCGTTTCCACAACAGAAGCCCCGTGGGCGCTCAGCCTGGGATATCCGCAATGCTGCGTCAAGGCTTTTATAAAATGGTTCCGCGACGGGGACCGGCGCAAGTCAAGGGACGAACTTGTAAGGCGGATATTTTCAAACACCGGCGGCGGGGAAACTCTTGATTTCAGGCTGAACAACGTATGGAACTATTTTTCCAGAATTGATTTTAAGACCCCCGGCGACTGCCTGCGCCACTCGCGGATCCTTGACGCCAATAAAAAACTTGATCTGCCGTCGCTTCATATTATCAGCTGGCATCCCTGTTCCTATAGCTGCGCGGCCAGCGGAGAAAAAGCCGGAATTATTTTTTCTTTCTTAAAGCGCCATTGCCCGGCCTACGCCGGCGAACTTGAAAACCGCCTTGCCCGGCCGGTGCTGTTTTTCGGCAAATACGAATACCTCGTTTTGGACGGGAGGTTCTCGAATCCGGTCATGCGCTACCGCGCCGCGCCTGAGCCGCGCTCTCTTTTGAACCCCAAAATCAGGCGTTTGATCGTCTGCTGCGACACGCTGAAACAGGAGCGTTCGGCGCTTGATTTTTACAGAAACGGAAAAAGGGTTTTTTCCTCCGGCGTCCCCGGCCCTTTATTTTTGAATTTCTCAAAAAATAGTAACTACTCAGCCACTAAGACACCAAGGCACAAAGAAAGTTTATGGATCAAACGGTTTGTTGTCTGATTTCCTTCGTGTCTTTGTGACTTTGTGGCTGAGTAGTAACAATAAAACTGCTAATAGGGTTATTTCCATAAA
>JAHJSU010000304.1 GCA_018829985.1 Elusimicrobiota bacterium
AAAATCGTTACTACTCAGCCACAAAGTCACAAAGACACGAAAGAAATCAGACAACAAACCGTTTGATCCATAAACTTTCTTTGTGCCTTGGTGTCTTAGTGGCTGAGTAATTACTAAAAATCAGCGTTATCAGCGTTCTACCTCTTAATAGCTGAGTAGTTACGTTTTATGGAATTTAAAAAGAACATAGCTTTAAGGGTCGGCTCCGGCGCGCTTAAATCACGCCTGCTTAAAAAACTTGTCTCAAATTACGGCTACTGGCTTGGCGGTTTTTTCACGGAAGAACTGCGTTCCGGCGGCGCCAGGGAAGGATTTATCCTTAAAACTCCGCGCGGCGGTTCCGAGCTGCTTGCTTCCACGAAAATAATATCTCAGGCCGTTTTTAATAAATACGGGGTCAACCTCTCCGCGCTTGACGTCCTGGGAACCCAGGCGCTCGCAGCGGCGCGCAAAGACGGCAAAGTGGTCCTTATGGACGAACTGGGACCGCTTACTTTGAAATCGGAAAAACTGGCCGTTCAGGCGCTTGACGCGCTGGGCTCAGGCGAAGTCCCCTGCCTTGCCACGTTCAGAAAGGGCGCGAAAACATTTGAGGAAGCATTTTTAAAAATGGATAATACTATGGTGCTGGACCTTGACGAAAAAACCTTCACGGAGGTCGAGTCCGTTTTGAACGGCTGGCTGGAATTCTGGATACGGGAGTTGGGGAGCAGGTAGTAGGTGGTAGATAGTAGGTAGGGGGGAAGGGAGATTTTTTTGGTTGGCCGGGAGACTTTAATGACCGACAGCGCGGATTTCGGGTTTGAAGATATAAAAAACGTCCATTTTATCGGCATAGGCGGGATAGGCATGAGCGGGATAGCCCGGCTCCTGCTTAAAATGGGCTTTGCGGTAAGCGGCTCGGACCTTAAGGAATCAGAGATAACAAGGACTCTTAAAGCGGAAGGAGCCCGTGTATTTATCGGGCATAAAGCCGGCAATGCGGCCGGGGCCGGCGTCGTGGTCATAAGTTCGGCCGTGAAGCCGGATAATCCGGAACTTAAGCGCGCGGTAAAAAAAGGCGTAAAGATAATTCAGCGCGCGAGAATGCTGGCTAAAATAGCGGATGTCAAAAAAACCGTGACCGTCAGCGGCAGCCACGGCAAGACCACCACGACCTCCCTGCTCGCCTCCGCGCTTGAAGGCGCCGGCGCGGACGCGACGGTGGTGGTGGGGGGGCTGTTTAAGAACATCGCTTCCAACATGAAGCTGGGCGCGGGCGAATATCTTGTCGCGGAAGCGGACGAATCGGACGGCTCGTTCCTTTACTTCTCCCCGCTGGTGGCCTGCGTTACCAATATTGATTCCGACCACCTTGATTTTTATAAAAACATGGACAACCTGAAAAAAGCTTTCGCCCGGCATATGGAAAAAGTTCCCTTTTACGGCGCGGCCGTGGTCTGCGCCGACGACCCGGGCGTGGCGGAGGTGATAAAAAACGTGCGCGCGCCGCTGATAACATACGGCTTTAAAGCCGGCGCGGACTGGACCGCCGCCAATCTCGCGCAGGGCGCGCAGGGCGTTTCGTACGACGCTTTTTTTAAAGGGCGCCGCATGGGCAGGATGCGCTTGAGGTCGGGCGGACGGCATAACGCGCTTAACTCGCTGGCGGCCCTGGCCGCCGGGTATTATCTGGGTTTTGATTTCAAGGGGCTGGCCCGCGGGCTGGCGGCGTTTAACGGCGTAAAAAGAAGGATGGAGAAAACCGGCCAGTGCGCGGGCGTTACTTTCCTGGACGATTACGGCCATCATCCCACGGAGATAAAGGCCACGCTTGAAACGGTCGCGGCCATGAATAAGGGCGCGCGGCTCATCGCCCTGTTCCAGCCGCACCGGTATTCAAGGACAAAAATACTCCGGCGCGATTTTCCGGGGGCGTTCGTTTCCGCCGAGCTGGTTTATATTACGGATATCTACGCGGCCGGCGAGAGGCCGTTGCCCGGGGTCACTTCCGAACTTCTGCTTAAAGGGATCAAAAAGCGCGGTATAAAAGCGGAAAAATTCCCCGGCGCCATGGAAATAGCCAAAAATCTGAGGTCCGGCGACGTGCTCATCACCGTCGGCGCCGGCGACGTCTGGAAGCTCGGCGAGGAAGTAAAGCTCAAGCTTGAAATGATAAAAGTAGGGTAGAGGGGAGAGGGTAGAGTTATAAGGAACTCCTTACTCTGAACCCTATACCCTCTACCCTAACCCCTATACCCTGCTTTTATGCCCAAATACAGCCAGGTTTTTTTGAAAGACCGCGGGATGTGCGAACTCATCGCCTCGGAACTCCGCCCGGGGGATTTCGACCTGGCCCTTGAAATAGGCCCCGGCCGGGGCGCGCTTACGGAGTTCCTTTATCCGCTATGGGGAGACAAGCTTTCGCTTGTGGAGATAGATCCGGCCCTGGCGGCGCGGATAAAGGAAAAGTATCCGTCCGTCCGCGTTCATAACGCGGATTTTCTGGGTTTTGACCTTGACTTAATAGGCACAGGAACAGGTAAAGGCATAGGGGAGAAGTCAGAAGGCAGAAGGCAGATGTCAGATTGCTTTCTGACCTCTGACCTCCGACCTCTGACTTCTAAATTACCTCTACCTTTACCTCCACCTCTCCCTTTTCCTTCGCCTGCCGTAACTGTCGCTTTTATAGGCAATCTCCCTTATGAGTGCGCGACCGCCATCCTGTTGAAGACTCTGGCTTTTTCCGGCTTTGGGGCGGCGGTGTTCATGTTCCAGAGGGAAGTGGCCGCGAAGATCACGGCGTCCGCGGGGGATTTTAATTACGGCTATCTTTCGGTGGCCGCGCAGGTTCAAAGCGGGGTGAAACTCCTGTCGGAGGTGCCGGCCGGCAGTTTCAGCCCGGCGCCGGAAGTGAATTCTTCAGTCCTTGTATTCACGCCTCTTCGCGCTTTCAGCGCCCCCGCGCGAAGGGACGCTTTTCTGGATTTCGTCAAACACGCATTTTCGCACAGGCGTAAAACGCTGATGAATTCCCTGGCGCTTGGGCTTTGCCGGGACAAGGATTCGGTGAAAAATGTTATTGAAACCGCCGGCTTCGATTCCGGGACAAGGCCGCAGAATCTGTCCGTCCGTGATTATCTGAAGCTCGCGGAGGCGTTTGAAAAGTAATAGCGGCGAAGCCGCTATTACGCCATAAGCCGTATGCCGTAAGCCATAAGCTTCGGAATACGAAAACTCTGCCTATGGCTTATAGTCTATAGCCTAAGGCATCTGCGAGGATGCAAAGTGAAACGAATCATCGTTCTGCCGGCTTACAACGCCGTTAAAACCTTAGAAAAAACCGTAATCTCCATACCAAAAGATTCTTTTGACCGTGTCATCCTGGTGGACGACGCTTCAAAAGACGGTACCTATGAGCTGGCCGTAAAACTGGGCCTTGACGCAACGCGGCATCAGGAAAACCGCGGCTACGGCGCCAATCAGAAGACCTGTTATAGCCGGGCTTTAGAGGCCGGGGCGGAGATCATAGTGATGCTTCACCCCGATTACCAGTACGAACCGGATGTCATCCCTTTTATGACCGGCATTATAGAAAAGGACATCTGCGATATTATGCTCGGCAACCGCATAAGGACCCGCGCCGAGGCTTTGAAAGGGGGGATGCCGGTTTACAAGTATCTGTCAAACCGCTTTCTGACCATGGCGGAAAACCTGGCCGCCGGGCAGAACCTGGGAGAATGGCACAGCGGCCTGCGCGCCTACTCAAGGCGGGCGCTTGAAAGTCTGAACTGGCGCGACAACTCCGATGATTTTGTTTTTGATGCCCAACTGCTGCTGGAAGCGGCTTTTCGGGGGTTGAGGATAGGGGATATACCGGTGCCGGCTAAATATCTTGACGACGCTTCTTCCATAAGCTTTTCAAGAAGCGTTAAGTACGGCCTGTCCACGCTGCTGGCCGTGGCTGAATACGGCGTTAATAAAACAGGGCTCGTCAGGACCCGGCGCTATCGAAAGGCTAAAGGATAAAGGCTGAAGGATAAAGGAAAAACACTGGAAAACAAGCCTATGACAGTGCCGTATCCGCAACTATGGCTTACAAACGGCCAAAGAGATTATTCCGCCCTTTAGCCTTTATCCCTAATCCTTTAGCCTTCCGAAAATTGCCAACGGCAATTTTCGGGTGGTCGGAGGCGCGGAAATAAAAATAGTATAATTATAACCGGCGGGCTGAAATCGTTTTGCCGCCCGTTACCGGCCCGGCGGGGAGGCTTCGATGTCTATGAATAAAAAACGGATAAAAGATCTGCAGTATCTCCTGAAGAAGGAGAAACTTGACGCTTTGGTCGTGTCAAGGCCGCTTGAACAGGCTTTCCTGACAGGTTTCGCCATGGACGGGTATCTGATGCTGGTCTCCAGGAACGAGTCGTGGGCTTTCATGCCGAAGATGCTGCTTGACCATTTCAGATCAAAGGTGGATTTCGTGAACGCCTCCGCGTCCGAGAACCTGCTTGAGTCCGTTGCGGCCAGGGCAAAAGAGAACAGGTTCAGAAAGACCGCTTTTGAACCGGCCGCCGAAACCTATCTGCGCGGCCGGTTCTGGAAGAAGAGCGGTTTCCGCGAGATAAAAGGCCTGACCGCCGGATTAAGGGCGGTAAAGCAGGGCGAAGAAATTTCCATCTTGCGCAGATCCTGCCATATCGCGGCGCATACTTTCAGAATAATAAAACCCCGGATCAAACCCGGAAGGACGGAAATCTCCGTGGCGAGAGAACTGGAGGATCTCATGCAGTCGATGGGCGCCAAAGGCCCGTCGTTCAACCTTATAGTCGGTTTCGGGCCGGATTCCGCCCTGCCGCATCATGAAAGCTCGGAGCGCCCTTTAAAGAAGAACGAGACGGTCCTGCTTGACTTCGGCTGCGTGTATAACGGCTATTGCTCCGATATCACAAGGACTTATTTCATGGGCAAGCCGGCCGGAGAATTTAAAAAAGTCTATTCCCTGGTGGAAGCGGCCCAGAAAGCCGGCGTTAAAAAAGTAAAGGCCGGCGTATGCGCGCGCGAAGTCGATAAAACCTGCCGGGACCATCTCGCGGAGGCGGGTTACGGCCAGTATTTCATCCACGGGACCGGCCACGGAGTGGGCCTTGAGATACACGAAGCGCCGACGCTTAACACGAAATCCGAAGAGGTGCTTAAAGCGGGCATGGCCGTGACCGTGGAGCCGGGCATTTATCTTTACGGAAAATTCGGCGTCCGGATAGAGGATTCCGTGCTGGTTAAAAACAACGGCTGCGAGATATTGACGAAATAGACAAAGGGTAACTACAGGTTCCGGGTTCACGGTTCAGCGGTTCAACGGTTGAAAACCAGAGAACACAAGAAGATCGTGGAAAAAAATAACCTTAAACCCTGAACCGTGAACCTGACAACCTGAGCAGTTACTAAAATAGGCAATTTAAGGAGAGAAAGATGATAATACTTGCCGTAGTGGTTCTGGTCTTATGCTTATGGCTGGTGTTTATGTTCAACGGCCTGGTAAAACTGCGCAATCAGGTCGCTAACGGGTTCAGGCAGATAGACGTGCAGTTAAAAAGAAGGCACGACCTTATCCCCAACCTGGTCAATTCGGTCAAGGGCGAGATGAAGTTCGAATCCAGCACCCTTGAAAAAGTCATACAGGCCCGCGCCGCCGCCGTCAACGCCGGACAGGCGGGGAACATGAACGAGATCCTGGCCAAGGAAGGAATGCTTACGCAGGCCCTCGGCAAACTGATGGCCCTCAGTGAAAATTATCCGAACCTCAAGGCCAATGAATCCGTCAAAATCCTGATGGAAGAATTGACCCACACTGAAAACCAGATAGGCTTCGCCCGGCAGTTCTATAATGATATCGTGACCGCGTTTAATACCAAGCAGCAGGTAGTCCCGACCAATATATTCGCTTCCATGATGGGCTTTGCCCCGGCGGCCCTTTTTGAACTGCCGGCGGATTCTCCTGAAAAGGAAGTGCCCAAAGTGGATCTGACGGTTTAACAGCAGCGTCTAGCGTATAGGGGCGAGCGTATAGGGGCGAGCGTATAGGGGCGAGCGTATAGGGGCGAGCGTATAGGGATTGTATTCCCCTAGCCTCTAGCCTCTAGCCTCTAGCCTCTAGCCTCTAGCCCCTAGCCCCTAACCTCTAGTCAGATGAACATCTACGAACAGCAGGCAAATAACAGGCGCATGACGTGGGGCATAATGCTTGTTTTCGTCGTTTTTTTCCTGTTCATAGGTTTGGGGTTCGATTATTTTTATCTGAGCTTTAATCCCGCAAAGTCGCCGCAATACGTATGGAACAGCGCCGGATATTATGAGGCGGCGGTGTCTTCCCAGCCCGTCCCTTTCGGCACGATAATAGCCCTTCTGCTGGGTTTCGGCATGGTATTGAACAGCCTGTTCAACGGCGCGGCCATGGTGCTCCGCTCCACTATGGCCCGCCGGGCCGTTTCCACCGACAGTAAGGAACAGCAGTACCTGAATGTGGTGGCGGAAATGGCCATAGCCGCCGGTATTCAGCCCCCGACGGCCTATATAGTGCCCGACCCGGACCTTAACGCTTTCGCGACCGGCATAAGCCCGTCCAATTCGGCGATAGCCATAACCGAAGGCCTGTTGAACACCCTTAACCGGGAGGAACTGCAGGGGGTTGTCGCTCATGAGATGAGCCACATAAAGAATTACGATATACGGCTTATGACCGTAACGGCGGCTTTGATAGGCGCCGTATGCCTCATAAGCGATTTCGCCGGCAGGTCAACGCGGTTCAGGTCCTCGTCCTATTCCTCTTCCGGCCGCCGGTCTTCCGGCGGCAGAAGCAAGGGCGGCGGCGCCGCTGTAGTGATAATCTACGTCGTCTGGCTCATACTCATGATACTGGCGCCCTTTCTTTCCCGGCTGCTTGCCATGGCCATATCGCGGCAGAGGGAATACCTGGCCGATGCCTCCGGTTCGGAACTCACCCGCAACCCGCTGTCTCTTATTTCGGCGCTTGAGAAGATCAGAAACGCGGTCATGCCTACCAACGCGATAAATAACGGGGTGGCGCATATGTGCATAGCCGACCCCAGAGGCAGCCTTATCGAAGAGAAGCTCGGTTTTGCGGCCGACCTTTTGGCCACGCATCCGCCGATGGAAAAAAGGATACTCGCGCTGAAGGTAATGGCGTACCAGGCAAGGGACAGTAGGTAGTAGGGGAAGTAGGTGGTAGGTAGTATGTAGTAGGTAGGTTTTTAAGGAATACCGCTTTCCCTGCCTACCACCTACTATCTACTACCTACTATTCATTCACCGCCTGTTCACCTTAAGGAAAAGAACATGATTGCCTCCACACAATTCAAAGAAGGAAGCATATTCGTAAACGAGAACGGCCAGATAGTGGAAGTATTGACCTGTCAGCATCACAGGAAATCCCAGGCCAGGGCCGTGGTCCGGGTGAAGCTTCAGAACCTTGATACCGGGGCCATTATAGAGACCAGCTACAGGCCTGAGGACAAGTTCAAGGAAGTGCTGGTCGAAAAACGCCCCAAGACCTATATGTACAATGACGGCAACCTGGCTTATTTTATGGATAACGCCACCTTTGACCAGGCCGGCCTGCCCACATCCAGGATCGGCGCCCTTATGCAGTTCCTGACCGAGAATATGGAAGTGGAGGGCTTATACCTGAACGAACGCTTTTTCAATATACATCTGCCGGCCAATATCGTAATGACGGTGAGCGAGACCGTGCAGGGCATAAAGGGCGATACCGTGTCCAATGTGATGAAGCCGGCAAAAGTCTCCACAGGGCTTGAGGTTAAAGTGCCGCTTTTTGTGAACGAAGGCGATAAAATACGCGTGGACACCAGGACTTTTAAATATCTTGAAAGGTTCACGGAGCCGAAGAAATAGTCGAGAGTCTAAAGTGGAGAGTCTAAAGTCGAGAGTGCGGGGTTCCTTATCTTACTTTAGACTCTAGACTTTCGACTTTAGACTATTGATCTCCGCTGATGTTTGAAAGGAGAAAGACGTGATCAAAGCCGTTATTTTCGACATAGACAACACCCTGATGGACTTTATGCGCATGAAGCGCGCGGCCGTGGACGCGGCCGTGGACGCCATGCTGGACGCGGGTCTTACCATCTCCAAAGAGAAGATGTGCGAGGCTATTTTCGAGTGCTACTGGAAAGACGGCATTGAAGACCAGAACATCCTGGATAAGGTCCTGCTGAAGGAATTCGGCCAGATAGATTACCGCGTGCTCGCGGCCGGCATCATCGGCTATAAGCGGGCCAAAGAGGGCCACATGACCCTTTATCCGCACGTGCGCCTGACGCTGACCGACCTTTTAAAAAGCGGGGTGAAGATGGGGCTGGTCTCGGACGCGCCGCGCCTGCCGGTATGGCTGAGAATAGTAGCTTTAGGTCTGCACCACTATTTTGAGCATGTCGTCACCTTTGAAGACACGGGCGAGCGGAAGCCTTCGCCCAAGCCTTTCAATAAGATGCTTGAACTGCTGAAAACAAGGCCCGAAGAATCCATAATGGTCGGAGACTGGGGGGAGCGCGATGTGGAGGGCGCTAAAAAGATAGGCATGATTACCGCCTGGGCGCGTTACGGCGTGGACCCCGACAAAATAGAGGAGGCGCGTAAAAAATTCACCGGCGCGGATTATGAGCTCGAGGATATTTACGACATAGTGCGCATTATCCGGGGGATAAATGAAAAACAGGAATAAAGTTTGCGCAGCCGCCGGGATTTTTATGTTCCTGGCCGCTCAGGCCTTGAGCGCGCTTGAGCTCACAAAGGCCGATTTTCCCGGGAATACCGCCGATTCTCCGGAGGCGCCGTCTCAATCCTCCGGAAGCGCCGTACCGAAGGCCGCCGGTCCGCAAAGCGGCAAAACGGCCAAGGCGGATATTACATTTTCCAACGCCCTTGCCGTGAAAAACATAGCTTTTAAAAAAAACGCGGTCGTCATGCCGGTAACCGAATACAAGGACAGGACTTATACCGATATAAAACTTCTTACAAAAAACCTTTATCTGAAGATCCAGGCGTGTTTCGCCAAAGGCGAATGCGTCTCCAAAACCGCGGCCGCAGCCCCCGTCATAAAAGTGGAGGAGTTGAAACCTCTTAAATCCAAGACCAGGATCGCCAATGCCGAAGTCTCTTTTGACGGCGAGCTGAAGGTTACTTTCGGCGTCATAAAGAGCGGCTCAGGCGACTTATGGGTGGCTTATCCGTCCAATTTGGAAGTGAAAGACGCCGCGTTTAAACGCGCGATAGCGAAAGCGGTAAAAGAAGCGTATGCCGAAGCTTCCGGTAAACCCGGAAAATCGTCCGCCTTAGGCGGACGCCCGCTGAAATAGCGGGCGAATTTTCCGGGAAGGCTAAAGGCTAAGTCCGGTTTTTATTGTTTTTACCCCTCCCTTTTGTAAAGGGAGGTTGGGAGGGATTTAATAAATGGAGTTGAAAAAATCTCCCCTTACCGCTTGTTCACTGAATTGTGTCCATGGGTGGCGCAAAACTGCGGTAAAGTCCGCCCTTTTAAAAAGAGGGGTCGCTTATCCTTCCAGGAAAATAATACTGCCCTTGGCGGCGATCCTGTCGGTGCTGGCGATATCCGATGCCGCGGCCGTCAATATAGAAAGAATGGCCGTTTCCCGCGCCCCGTCGGCGTCCGGCGCCGCGCGCCAGCGGGAAGTTATCAGCGGCCAGGCTCTCGTGAAATTTTCCGCCGGTATCTCGTCCGGAGCCAAAGCCGCGATGCTGGCCGCTTCCGGTTTTAAAATAGCGCGCGAACTGGATTTCATAGGCTGGACACTGGTGAAACTGCCCCCGGGCATCAGCGTTCCTGCCGGCCTCGCCATCTTGAAGGCCATGCCGGCCGTGGCCGCCGCCGAACCCAACGGCGTTTACAGGGTCAGCAAAACTTCCAACGACCCGTTACTGTCTTTTCAGTACGCCTTAAACCGGACCGACGCTTTCAGGGCCTGGGAATACGAAACCGGCTTTTCAAGCCGCGTCACGGTGGCGGTGATAGACACCGGCATAGACGGAACCCATCCGGAATTATCCCCCAAACTTGCCGGCACAAGTCAGTTCTTTGACCCTGATAACGGCAATATGTCTTCCAATGAGCCGCCCACGCCGGCCTGCAATCACGCCACGCGCGTTTCGGGCGTCGCGGCCGCGTCGGCGGATAATTCCTGCGGCATCGCCGGCATCTCATGGGGGGCAAGGCTCATCTCGCTTAAAATATTTAATGACGGGGACTGCAACGCGGATTGTTCGCCGGATACCACCTGCGGCTCTTCGGATGCGGCCATCATAGCCGCCATCGGTCACGCGGTCACTCTGCATAATTCCACCACTACAGGCAGGATAGTCATTAATATGAGCATCGGAGAAATAGGGGGCCTCTGTTCGGGGAGCATGCAGGCGGCCGTGGACAACGCGGTGTCCGCCGGGCTGATCGTAGTTGCGGCGGCCGGGAACAGCGCCGTGGCCGGGATAGATGCTCCCGCCAATTGCACCGGCGTCACCCCGGTGGGGGCGACCGATATCTCGGATAATATAGCTTCTTTTTCTGCGAACGGCTCCATAATGGCCGCCCGCGGCGTTACCGCCCCGGGCGTCGGCGTTTACACCACCGATCTGAACGGGAATTTTGCCGACGCTTCCGGCACATCTTTTTCCGCGCCGTTTGTCTCCGGTATCGCGGCGCTTGTCTGGTCGGCCAAACCGGCGCTTACAAACGCGCAGGTCGGCGACGCGCTGCGTAATTCTGCCGATGATCTCGGCTCCGCCGGCCCGGATAATTATTTCGGCTATGGACGCGTAAACGCGTATAAAGCGATACTCCTTGCCGTTGACGGGAACCTTTCCGCCTACACCGCGTTCACCTTGCTTCAGAAAACTTATGCTTATCCGAATCCGTTCAAACCGGCTTCCGACCGGATACTGACCCTTTCCATACCGGCCTGGCTTATGGGGGGGGAACTCGCGGTGGAAATATACAACACCGAAGGGGAAAAGGTGCGGAAACTTTCAGGCCTTTTATGGGACGGGAAGAACGAGGCCGGCCAATGGGCGGCCAGCGGCGTTTACCTGTTCCTGGTCAAGACGGGCAAAGGAAAAGCCAAGGGCAAGTTTGCGCTGATACGGTAGGGTAGAGGGTGAAAGAAAGGGTAGAGGGTAGAGTCATAAAGAGCTCCTTACCCCATACCCTGATTTATGGTAACTACTTAGCCACTAAGACACCAAGGCACAAAGAAAGTTTATGGATCAAACGGTTTGTTGTCTGATTTCCTTCGTGTCTTTGTGACTTTGTGGCTGAGTAGTAACGATTTATGATAGTTTTCAATAGGACGAAAAAATTGCAGATAGCCGCCAGAGTCATAAAGGCCGACAGTTTTCAAAGCCGGCTTTTCGGGCTTATCCCGCGTAAATCCATGGCTCCGGAGGAAGGGCTCTGGCTTGAGCCGTGCGCCATGATACACACCTGTTTCATGAGCTTTCCGATAGACGCCGTGTTCCTGGGGGCGGATCTTAAAGCGCTGAAAATATGCCCGGAGCTTAAGCCCTGGCGCTTTTCTCCCTGGGTCCGCGGGGCGAAAAGCGTGCTGGAACTCGCTCCCGGCCGGCTCTCCGGCCTGCTGGAGGAAGGCGACCTTTTGGAATTCAGATAACTGTTCAGGTTGTCAGGTTCACGGTTCAGGGTTTCCGCCAGAGGCGGACCCGCCGGACTGTTTGGCGGGCACGGTTATTTTTTTCCACGATCTTCTTGTGTTCCCTGATTTCCAACCGCTGAACCGTTAAACCGTTGAACCGTGAACCTGGGCAGTTACAAAGTTTGTTTGAAAAAGCGTTCTAATAAATTTATAATAATAACTGATTATGGCCACAGCCAAGGGATTGCAGAGAAAACGGAATATCAGGGAGATCCTGATAGAAAGCAAATTAGTGGCGGAAGACAAGTTCAAGGCCGCCGAAGAGCTTGCCAAAACCGAGAATAAGCCGATACAGCAGGTCCTGGTGGAGCAAAAACTTATCGGCGAACTCCAGCTTTTGAAAGTCCTGGCGGACGAATGGGGGTTCAAGGCCATAGACCTGGGCAAAATGGACCCTCCCCGGGAAACCGTGATGGCCGTCCAGGAAGCCATCGCGAAGAGACAGCTTTGCGTGCCTTTCGCTATCGAGAACAATGTCCTTTTCCTGGCCATGGCCGACCCCCGCGATTTTCTGGTGATAGAGGACATCGGCCTCAGGACCGGCCTTGAGGTCCAGGCCTATCTGTCCCTGCCTCATTTGATCAACAAGGTCCTTGACGCCGTTTACGGCAAAGCCGACGCCGCGCAGATCAACCAGCTTGTGGAATCGGTCGCCCAGTCCCAGGCAGCGTCAAAGGCCGCGGGCGAGGAAGAGTCTTTCTCCCTTGCCGACGAGGAGGAGAAAAAAGATATCAGCGATGTGGACGCCAATGCCCCGGAAATCGAGCGCCTTGTCAACGCTATCATTCTGGGCGCCTTGAGCATCAAGGCCTCCGACATCCACATAGAGCCTTTTGAAGATCCCAACGGGAAGAACTCCAAAGTCATGATACGCTACCGCGTGGACGGCATGCTCAGGCTCGCTTCTTTCAGCGTTCCCTGGATGTACCGCCAGGCTATAAACGCCAAGATAAAGATCATGACCAACTCCATGAACATCACGGAGCGGCGCATACCGCAGAGCGGCCGCATCCAGATCATCGCCAAGGGCAGTCCTATAGAGTTCCGCGTGGAGGTGGTCCCAACCGTGTACGGCGAGTCGTGCGTTATGCGTATCCTGGACCGGGCTTCGGTCCGCGTCGACATCAAGGTTATGGGTTTCCTGCCCGACACGGAAAAGCAGCTTCTGGCGCAGTTCGAGGGCATCGGCGGCAAGAAGAATTTCGGACTTATGCTTGTCTGCGGCCCCACGGGGTCCGGCAAATCCACCACCCTCTACGGCTGTCTGAACTATGTCAACCGCCCGGACATAAAGATACTTACGGCTGAGAACCCGGTGGAGTACAACATCGACGGGATCGTGCAGGTCCCGGTGAACCCGGACATTAAACTGGGCGGGGACAAAAAATTTGATTTCGCAACGGCGCTGCGGTCTTTCATGCGTCTGGACCCCGATGTCATCATGGTGGGCGAGATCCGCGACGAAGAAACCGCCCATATATCTTTAGGGGCCGCCATGACCGGCCATCTCGTTTTTTCCACCATCCACACCAACGACGCCGCTTCGGCGCTGGAACGTCTGACCCAGATGGGTGTTCCGCGCTTCGTGGTCGCGAACACCATGAAAGCAGTGCTGGCCCAGAGGCTGGCCAGGAGACTTTGCAAGGAATGCAAACAGGAAATCGGGATCTCTCCCGAGGAACGCGCGGTGTTCGATGCTAATAACGTCAAAATACCCGCCGGCGGCAAGATCTTCGCGGCAAAAGGCTGCGAGGTCTGCAAGGATACGGGCTATAAAGGCCGTTGCGGCATGCATGAACTGCTGATACTTAATGAGGCCATCCGCACGCAGATCCTGAGCGACCCTTCCGCCATACCGATCAAAAATATGGCGATGAAGAACGGAATGCGCACTATAGCGATGGACGGCCTGGAAAAAGTGCTTTTGGGCCATACCACGGTAAAGGAAGTTCTTGGCGGCTCCGCGGGGAAGTAGAATATTGAAGATTCAAGATTAAAGATTTAAGATTCAAGACAGAGGGCAACTATTCAGTTCCCCCTTTTCATAAAAAGGGGGTCGAGGGGGATTTTCTAATTTCCCGGCAAAGACCTGAGTGGTTACGACAGAGGACAAAAATAAAAATGACATGGAATATTAAAGCGATAAAGCGAATTTGTTTGATCTTAATGTTTTCGTCCATGCCGCTTGGCCGGGTTTGCGCCGGCGCTTATTCCGATTTTCCTCTGGCCCGGTTGTCCGATCTTAAACCGTTTACGCGCGACCTTGGCGGCCTTATGGGCAGCGGGACGAACCAGACGGCCCGGATCCTCGGGTTTGCCGGTTTTGACCTGGGGGTTAAAGGGGCGACGCAGCTGGAACCGGAAGATAAAAACGGTATCCTGAAAAAGAACCATCCTTTCAGCCTCGGCTGGGTCCAGGCGGAAATAGGCATGCCGTTCCGCATAGACGGTTTTATAAGGGCCGGTTCTTATGACGGCATCGCCCTGGCCGGCGGCGGCTTGAAATACGGCTTGACCAAGCCTCTGGACGAACCGTTCCGCAGCCAGGCCATGATAGTCGTCATGGGCAATATGGCGGCCCAGAAATATTTCTACGCGACCCAGTTCTCCGCGAGCCTTCTCTTCTCAATAAATGTGCCTGTGGCCCCGTATTTCGCCGCCGGCTTCGACAATACCCGGCTGACGGTTCAGAGCGGCACGGTGGACACCTCGCTTCGCCACAAAAGAATATATGCTATGGAGCAGCGCTACACTTTCGGCCTGAGGACCAAATTCAAGCTGGGGTATATTTCCGGGGGTGTAACCCGCACCCACGGCCGGACATTGGTAAACGCCGGCGCGGGACTGCGGTTCTAAAAGCAGGGTATAGAGTAGAGGGTATAGGGTATAGGGTATAAGGAGTTCCTTATCACTCTACCCTCTACCCTATCCCCTACACCCTATCCTTAGCCTTTAAATTTTTCCTTGAATTCCTTCCTGATTTCCCGGTCGAGCTCTCTTTTCTTTATGGCTTCGTGCTTGTCGCGGGTATGTTTGCCCCTGGCCAGCGCCAGAAGCGCTTTTGCCCAGCCGTTTTTGAAGTAGATCTCAAGAGGGACTATGGCCGTTCCTTTGACCGCGGCGGCACGGCTGAGTTTTTTTATTTCTCCGCGGTTCAAAAGGAGTTTCCGGGTCCTCAGGGGATCCAGTTCTTTTACAGTGTTGAAAGCGTAAGGCTGGATATGCATCCCGTAAATATACAGTCCGTCCGGCTCCGCCCGGGCGAAGCTCTGGTTGATATGGGCCTGTTTCAACCTGAGCGATTTTACCTCCGGCCCTTCCAGCACTATGCCCGCTTCGAAGGTTTCGAGGATCTCGAAGTCATGCCGCGCCTTTCTGTTAGTGGCCACGGTTTCACGGTCTGTTTTGCCCTTTTTCATAATTATAATTTGTCTAAAGTCCGCAAATATCCTAGAATTGTAACATAAACCGGGTAGCAGGTGGTAGGTAGGTGGCCTACTACCCCCTATGGGCGGGTGGCGGAACTGGCAGACGCGCACGGCTCAGGACCGTGTGGCCGAAAGGCCTTAAGGGTTCAACTCCCTTCTCGCCCATTTTAACTTTTAGCAACTGAAAGCCAAACCATTATTAATAGCAACTGAAGGCTGCTGAAAGCTGCGGAAGGCAACAGAAGGTAAGAATTTAAGTCCGGTGTCTTACTTCCCGTTGCTATCTTTAGCCGTAACTGTTCAGGTTATCAGGTTCAGGGTTCAAGGTTCAGGGTTATTTTTTTCACGATCTTCTTGTGTTCTCTGGTTTTCAACCGTTGAACCGCTGAACTGTGAACCTGGAACCTGGGTAGCTATCTTTAGCCTCAAACAAGTGACTTTTGTCACATGTGATTTTTTAACATTGACAATGCCGTGATATTCACGTAGACTATATCCTGATAACTCGTCCCTGGGCATTATCCTATATATTATCCCGGGGTAAGCGTTATCATAAGTACCATCCACAAGGAGGTAGTAAAATGAAACTGAACAAGAAAGGCTTCACGCTCATCGAGCTGATGATCGTGGTTGCTATCATAGGTATTCTGGCCGCGATAGCCATCCCGAAGTTTGCTGATCTGATCAACAAATCGAAGGAAGGCGCGACCAAGGGAGCGCTCTCATCGGTAAGAAGCGCTCTGCAGGTCTACTACGGCGACAATGAAGGCCTCTTCCCGAGGGACAACCTGGCCGTTCTCGTTGCCCAAGCCAAATACATCACCGACATACCTCTCGCCAAGCTGCCTGCCACCGGCCATAGTGATTCCAAAGTTGTTGTTACGGCCAGCACGATAACCGCCGCCGGTGTTACTGATCCTGATGCGGCCAGTGGGGACTCAGGCGGGTGGCTTTACTTAAACGACAGCGCCACTCCCGCCAACTGGGGCACTTTTGTTGCCGCCTGCACCCATAACGACCTAAAGGGGACCACGCGTTGGACGATGTTCTAAACCGATGCGGTTCATACCCGTCCGCCTTAGGCGGACGGAGACTTAAACCCAGCCCCTCTTTG
>JAHJSU010000305.1 GCA_018829985.1 Elusimicrobiota bacterium
ATGGAGCTGCCTGCCAGACCTTGTCGGTCCACTGGACAAATTCATCCCAGAGGGAGGCCTGGGAAAGAGCCAGGTCGGAGTATTTGGTTTCAGATATCTGGTCGAAGTTCGGCGGGAGTTTCTTTGCCCTTCTTGTGACCTCGATCGCAATTCCGCCGACTTGGGTGTAATCGTATCCGTTTTCCTGGTCCCCGTTTATTCCGATCTTCGCCATCACAAGCTTTCCGGAAATAAAGCCCATTAAGTCGCGCGCTTTTTGTTTTGTGTCCGGGCTTTTTGCCCTTTCACCGACAAGTTTTGCAAAATCATATAAATCCCCGTAAGACGCTATTTGCTTTTTGGGATCGTTTTTGGGATCCAGTATAAACCTTATGACATCTCTCACGGCGTAGGTAACCGCTTCCGTCTCGTTGTTGTTCATCACGGCCGAGGCGAACTGTGAAAGATGCAGCGGAAGCTCGTTTAGCGCCCGCGGCCTGATTGTTGAAAGCGTCGCTCCGATCGCGGTGAGAGGTATATTAATCGGACCAAGATTTATTCCATGGGCGTAAAATTCCCTGTACCAGTTTATCAGGTGTGCGCTCATCTGCTCGGCCGTGACCTTCGGATTTGAATCCATGAAGGAGATCAATTTGTCGTATTCAAATCCGTAAGCAAGCATTACTTCCTCCGAACCGATTATTAAATCCGTGTAATCTTTCATTTCGTAAGCCACTTCCGCCATTTGCATGAGACACGCGTTTGAAGCGTAAAAATCAACCCCGCCCGCCTGTTTCAAGATCTCGCCCATTTGTTTTGTTCTTATGTAATTTTTGGTTTCCGTGTCAAACGCTATGCCTTTGCCGCTGTCGCCGAGACCCGGGGTTGTCGGTGTTATGGCGTCCTGTTTGTGCATATTCGGGTCTATCCAGCCAAGCCCGTGGTTCCACAGAATAAAGAAATATCTTTTCGCGGGGTAATTGGTTTTGGCCCATTTTATAAAATCAATCGCTCTTTTGTAATCCCCCATGTCGGCGTCCGGAAATTCTTCAATGACCTGCGAGCCGCCGCGCGCGGACGCTCCCTGCTTTTTTTTCAGGACATACAGCCTCTTTGAGCCTTTGCCTTTTAATCCGAGTTCAACAACCACGTTTGTTTTTTCAGTGCTGCCGATCTTTTCCATTTCTTTCAAATCTTTCTCAGCCCATTTGCCGACAAGGCCCAGGAAATGGCTTTCCGCAAGGTCGTTTTTGGCATTCATGAAAACCATGATCGTCCATTCTTTTTCAACCTTCGTGTCCGGCTTTGAAACCCTGTCGGGCTCCGGCGCCGGCAGGCCGGCGGCAAGGTCTTCCTGCTCCATCCCCCGGGCATTCTTTATGTCGTTTACAGTGATGCTTTCCAGGTTAAAACCGTTTTGCGCGTTTAGATCGCGGGAAAAAATAAACACAAAAGCGACTGCGGCAAGCAGGTGTTTTTTTATCATTGTTTTTTGCCTTCCTGGTGATTTCATTGGTAATAAACCGAACCGGAGGTTAAAGCGGGGCTTAAAAAATCTTGCGAAGGCAACAGCAAGGTTCCGTCGCCTCTCAAGCCGAATTTGAACGATTGAAAGGCGTTTTCGTAAAAATTGGACTTAAAACTTAAATTCAAGATAAGGCCTATGGAAGACACGGGATTATTTATGCTCCCGCAGTTTTCCACGGAACTTCTCGGCAATTCAGCCGCAAGACTGAGGCCCGCCGTGTTGGAGGATTCTGATTTCAGGGCGCGCGCCCGGATGTCTCCGAGGTAGGCGCCTTTGCCGCGGTATTTCCCTCCATATTTAAAGGAAATTCTTATTGTCAGGGTTGAAACTATAACGGATGTTTTTGGATTTTTCTGTTTTAAACTCACGTGAAAATCCTCGTATCTCAGCCACTGGAGTTCTTCCTCGTTCAGAACCTGGGGAGGCAAAACGCCGCCGCCATAAAGCGGCTGCAAAGAAAACACCCCGTTGTTCACAAGAATTTTATTTTCCTCAATAACCGGCTCCGGCTCGATTTTATCTTTTAAAGGAACAGCCGTCTTTGAAGGTTGAATTTGCAGCATAGGCGGTTCCGTCCCTGAAATGCCCGTCAGCTGGCATATCGCTGTTTGACGGTCTTCCAGAGCTAAGCCCCGATTTATAAATACGAGGTTTAGAAAAACCAGCGAGGCGGCTAATTTCAGCGTCATGTTAACCCTTTATCATTTGGAATCGATTATATGCGGCGGGAAAGGTTCCTGATTGGTATTTTTGTCAATCAGCTTGCCAGCTCCCTGTATCTGATACCTGTACAATTTTTGGCCCGGAAACAGCCAGGAAATCGTATAACTCATGTTCAAGTCGATTGCCGCAACCGGGTCCAGGGGATTCTGCGGAGCAAGATTTTCCACGGATGAAGGCGGCAATTGGGCGGTAACGCTGAGGCTGTGGTTGAAAGCAGTCGTGCATTTTTCCGCTACAACCTGAATATTTCCGAGATAGCTTCCCTTGCCCTGGTATTGGCCGTCGTAGTTATAAGAAACCGCGACGGTTGAGTCAATCGCGGTCAGTTTCCCGAACAGGATCGTTTTCTTGTAATTAAAAGCGTAGACGGCCTGTTTGTTCCAGGTAAAATATCTCCAGTCGGCGTCTTTAGGCCACACACAGCCATAAGCATTCTCATGCACGATCTCTCCGCCCTTTATGACGTTCATAATCGTTGAGCCGATGTACATCAGGAGCTGCGCTCCCTCCACTATTCCTATCCTGCCGACGCTTAGGTCCGAAAGAAGCTGTTTTTTTGTCCGAGAAGAAAGTTTTTCATAAGGGACCCGGGTTATCGCGTCCCGGGATTCAAAACATTCCAGATACGCCTTGTGTTTGGCGGGGTCTTCTTTTTCAATATCTTTGAGCGCGGCTCCAAGTTCAGAAGCGGACTTTTGCCGGAGCAAAGCGGAACACCTGTCCGTTAGATATTCGGTATATTCGAAATAATCCGTGTTTTTAAGCTCCTCCAATTCGGCGCCGGACAACTCTTTATTTAAATTCCGGCCGGTCAAATCTACGCCCGTTATAGTTCCTAACTGCTCCAGAGCAGCCGGAAAACTTCCCGCAAAAGACGGCGTCATGAAACAACCGGCTACTGCGCCCGCCAAGATCAGTTTTAACAGGTTCATATCATTTTTCTCCTCTATATAACAAAAAAGGAAACAGGCCTTTCCTGTTTCCCTGGTCTCACCCGGTTTCCTGCCTGCCTGGCAGGTCCGCCGCGCTTCGCGGCGGAATGGTCGGGTCGTGGATACCCCGCGGCCATATTCCGCGGGCTACAATGGAAACTAGCTAAGAGTATTATCGCTTAAATTCTTTGATCTTTCAAGTGCCGAAGGTCCCATTCAGGCCTGGGCCTTTCGGGCAAAAGTCTCTTTTCAGGAAACCGAAACCTCCACGGCAAGCTACAAGGAATAGCGGGAAGCAACGCACAGCAGCAGAAACTGGAAGTCAGAGGGCAGAAATCAGAAACAGCCAAAAATCCATCTTACACCTTTCGTCAGTCCCGACAGAAAATCCGCACCAAAAGCGGCGACCGGCTTTTACCAAACAGTGGCGGCCCCCTTGTCAGTGTAAAAAATTATTCAAATCCCCCTTTGTCCCCTCCCCCCAAGCTTGGGGGAGACAGGCTTTGCTAAAAGGGGGGGTAAAATGTAGAATTTCATCTATGGCTGAAAACAATAATCACTTTGACATCATCATTATCGGGTCCGGGCCGGCGGGCTTTACCGCCGCCATCTACGCCGTCCGCGGCGGCGCAACCGTCGCCCTCTTCGGCGGCGTCGCGCCCGGCGGCCAACTCCTTTACGCCGCCGAAATAGAAAATTTCCCCGGCTTCCCGGAGCCCGTGGCCGGCGCGGAACTGATGCTAAGGATGCTCGACCAGGCCAAACGCCTCGGAGTACAGGTATTCCAGGAAGACGCGCTGAAAGCCGGCCTGAAAACCGCCCCCTTCACGATCCTCGCGGGGGAAAACAAAAAATACACCGCCGGCGCCGTAATAATCGCCACCGGCGCCCGCGCCAGGTGGCTGGGGCTCCCTTCCGAGCGGAAATATACCGGCAAGGGCGTCTCCGGCTGCGCCACCTGCGACGGCTTCTTCTTCAGGGGCAAAGAAGTCTGCGTCATCGGCGGCGGCGACACCGCCGCGGAAGACGCGCTGTTCCTGGCTAAATTCGCGTCAAAAGTTTACCTGGTCCACCGCAGGGACAAATTAAGGGCCTGCACCAGGCTGCAGGAAAAATTGGGTTCCAACCCGAAAATAGAGATAATCTACGACCATGTGCCGCAGGAAATACTGGGCGGGCCTGCCCTGAGCGGAGCCGAAGGGGAAAAAGCCACCGGGATAATCCTGAAGAACGTGAAGACCGGCGCGGCCCGGCAGCTGGACACTCCGGGCGTTTTCATAGCCATTGGCCACACGCCGGAAACGGCGATCTTCGGGGACCAGCTCAAGCTGGACGACGCCGGCTATATCGTCGCCGACGAGCGGCGGCAGACTTCCATCAGGGGCGTGTACGCCGCCGGAGACGTGATGGACCCGCACTACAAGCAGGCCGTAGTGGCGGCCGGCTCCGGCTGCGTAGCCGCCATGGAAGCGCTGAAATATCTGGAAGAAATAAAGAAATAGGGGATAGAGGCTAGGGGCTAGAGAATAGGGGCGGAATAACGGAACTTTCATCCGCCCTAACCCCTAACCTCTCGCCTCTAACCCCTAGCTGTGCGGCAGTATCTTAAGTTTTCTCAGGTCCGCGCTGGCCCTGCGGATATCTTTCACAAAAATACGCCAGCCCTTTATAAGGTTGGCCCTTTCCTCTTCGGAGATCGAGGGGACGAATTCTTTAGTTATCCCGGGCCGCGCCGGCAGTTCGATGCCTGCCGCGCGCGCAGCGCTCACAGCGGCGCCCGCGGCGGTAGCCTCGGTTTCCTCAAGCCTGAGGACCTTCGCGCCGGTAATATCGGCCTGGAACTGCAAAAGCCAGTCTATGTTTGACAGGCCGCCCGAGGCCCGGATCTCCGTTATATTAAAACCCCGCTTTTTTATCAGTTCAAAAGCGTCGCCCACCATGTAGGCTATGCCTTCCACCACGCCCCGTACGATATCGTGCTTGTCCGTATGAGGGGAAAAACCGGCGAAAGTGGTGAAGGTGGAAAAATCCCAGTAAGGCGAGCCTATGCCGCCTATGGCCGGCAGGCAGAAAAGCCGGTTCCTGGACAGCCGGCACATCCCGTCCACTTCGGAGAGTTCATTGAAGATCCCGAATTTAATTTTAAGCCATTCAAGGGCCGTGGCGGCGGAATTAACCGTGCTTTCAAGGAAATAACAGGGCGCTTTGCCGGCGGCCTGCCAGCCGATGGAGTTTAAAATGCCGCGCACTTTTATCAGGCGCGGACCGGTATTGATCAGCAGGAAAGCTCCTGTGCCGTAATTTAAGGCGGCGGCATTCTCGTCGCCGGCGCCCATGCCGAGCAGGGCCGCCTGCTGGTCGCCTATCATGGCGCGCACGGGTATCTCGAACCCTCCTGTTTTTATTTTCCCGAAATCGCCTATCGTGGGCAGGATTTCCGGCAGCATATCGGAGCTTAAGCCGAACGCGTTTAAAAGCCGGGCGTCCCACTTAAGTTTTTTAATATTGAAAAGCAGGGTGCGCTGGGCCTGCGTCGGGTCGAGAGCGAAGATCCTGCCTTTGGAGAGATGCCATAACAGGAATCCGGCCACGGGCGAAATGAGCAGCTTTTCATCTTCGGCGGCCTTCCTGACCTCTGTAAAATTATCCAGGCACCAGCGTATTTTGGAGGCGGAATAATAAGGGGTCTTATAAAGGCCCGTCGCGTCGTGGATGGCGGTGTTTGAAAGCGGGACCCGGGCCAGTTCGGCCTGCGCCCGGCCGTCCTGCCAGCTCAGGACCGGGCAAAGCGGCACGCCCGTTTCCTTATCCCACAGGACCACGGTGGAACGCTGGGCCGCTATGCCCAGCGCCTTAACGCCGGAGCCGTCCGGCAGCCTGGCCAAAACTTCCGCCAGGCTTTCGGACTGGCTCTTCAGCAGCTCAAGCCCGTCGTATTCCGCGCAGCCGGTGCGCGGATAACTGAGCGCGACTTTTTTCTGCGCCTTGAAACGGATGCGGCCGTCCAGGCCGAAGGCCAGCGCCCTTGAGCTTGAACTACCCTGGTCCAGCACTATTATAAATTCTTCTTTCACGTTTTCTTCCTGGGGATCAGATCAAACACGCGGGACTTGCCGGCGAGCCTGAGCAGTTTTTCCCTGGCCGCTTCGGGAACCGAAGGATCGCTCATCAAAGCGGTTATGTTCTTTATGGTCAGGCCCAGCGCCTTCTGATAAAGATCAAACTCGTTCAGCGCGGCTATGACGGCTTCGCGGTTCCTGAATTCCGTTTTTTCAACGCGCTTGATATTCAGTTCGTACTCTTTCCCGGCCAGGACCTCCGCGCCGTCCGCAAGTGAGATTATCCGCGCCTTCAGCTCTTCCGCCCGGGCGCTCATTTCGTCCAGCTTTTCCCGCAGGCGGCCGTAGCTGTCCACCAGCTCCCCGACGGCTTCCGCCTCCGGCGCCGCGGCCGGCCGGCGCTCTTCCCCGCCGCAGAAATGCGGGCACAATTTTTTGTAATCGCACCACGCGCACTGCCTCTCGCCGGGAGAGGGGTCGAACCTGGCCGCGCGGATGTTCTCCGCCACGCCCAGGGCCCGCTCCCAGAAAACGCCTATCTCCGCGTCTTCGGCGCGGTCAAAAGCGTATTCTTTCAGCGTCGGCACGTGGTAGTACAGCATCTGTTTTATTCTCAAGACCGGGACCTTGTCGCCGTAAACCTCGTGAACGCGCTCGCGGAGCCGCGGGTCAAGCTCGCAGATCTTCTGGTACATGTGCAGCTGGTCCGGCCGGCGCCTGACGTCCTTGCCGGTCTTATAATCCACCAGCGCGAGTTCGCCTTTGCCCAGGTATTCTATTTTATCGGCTATGATGCGCACCACCATCCCGTCCACTTCCACGTCGGCGCCGTATTCCAGCAGGAAGGGAAGTTTGAACCGGCCGTCGTGATGGCGGTAATACGCAGAGAGCATCTCAAGCCCTTTTTGATAATCACCGTCGGCTTTGGCGGGGTCCTTATAGCCCTTCTCCAGGCAGGATTTCAGGTTCCAGTCTTTCCTGAACGCCTCCAGCACCTCGCCTACGGCCGGGAAAGGGGGGGCTTTGACGGCGTAAAGAAATTCAAGGGCATGGTGGATGCTATGACCGAAAGCGAAATAATATTTGGGCTCCTCCTTTATTTTGTCGACATACTTGAACTTGTATTTAAGCGGGCACTCTTCATATAAAGCCATCTTGGAATACGAAAAGGAGAAAAAACATTTTGATCTTTTCTGCGGTTCCGGGGCGGAAGTTGAGGCGGCGCCGAAAAGGCCCGGCGCGGGATCTTCAGTTTTTTTGGGTTTCTTCATATTTTAAAAGTTCCATGACGCGGTTCTCATAACCTTCCCCGGCGACGGCGGTCAGTATCTTGCCGGTCCAGGGCGCGTAATATTCGTATAACCAGGAAGGCAGGCCTTCCATCTGCTGTTTAACTTTTATGCAGTTCTCAAATTCCCCGGCCAGGACCTTTACCTTGAGCCCCGCGGCCTGGACCGTGAACACAACCTTCCGGCCGGCCGAGACGGAAGTCCAGGCGCGGCCTTTTTCAACCGGGTATCTTAATACAATTGTATCAAAACCGCTCTGCGTTTCTATCAACTCGTTGTTTAAAAACCTGTAGGTTTTGGTTTGTTTGCTCACCACGACGCTGCCGGCGTACAGGGTCGTGCCGGTCACGGCCTCGCCGCCGGTTTTGAGTTCAAGCACGCGCGTCTCCTGGCTGGCGTTGTCGCCGCCGGTCTCGGAGTCTCCGTAGGTCCAGACCTGCCTTTTGTCTATCGGAAAATAATCCGGGCAGACAAAAAGCCCCTTCATGGCGGCGTCCCGCAGCGGGGTGTCCGGATAATTTTTAAGCAGTCTTTCAAAAAGCGGTTTTGACTTATGACAGAGGCAGAAATTCTTTGAATAGATCTCGGCGGCTTTGAAGATGGCGTCCGGCGCTCTCGCGTCCCGGGGGTTCCTGTCGGCGAAGATCTTATAATAAGCGGCGGCTTTTAAAAACAGGCCCTGTTTTTCCAGCTTTGAGGCCTCTTCATAATGATAATTCGCGCCGCAAGCCGCCAGGCACAGGACCAATCCGAAAATTGCCGGCAACCTCCATTTGTTAGTGCACAACATAATGTATTAAATGCATCCTTGCAATTTTCGGAAGGCTAAAGGATGAAGGGTGAAGGATGAGGGAAAAGCAGCGAAAAACATAAATTTTTCCGTCCCTTAGCCTTTGTCCTTTAGCCTTTATCCTTCCCCAAAAATCCATACCCCCACCAGGAATCGAACCTGGATTACCTGCTTAGAAGGCAGGTGCTCTATCCATTGAGCTATGGGGGCGCAAATTCAGGGTACAATGCTGAATAAAACCGCAGAATCCCCCTATATTATATATAAGGAAACAGACTATTGCTACCGTAAAAAAGAGCTTGCGATTCACCAGGTGGATGAAAAAGCCGATTTCAGGGTTCCGGGCCCCGGTATGGAATTCAGGTCCTTAGATGGCCGTGGCAAACCTTGCCCGCCTCCGCCCCCGCACCAAACAACCCGGCCCTCCAAACGGCCGGCGGGCAAGCGGGTCCGCCGAAGCTGTGTGGCGGAAAACAGCCGGCGCTGTGCCCGCCGTGTTGTATTGGCGGGGATCCACCTGCGCCCGCCAAACAGTCCGGGCGGGTCCGTTCGCTAAACATAGCGAGCGTCCGCTGGATTAGCCGGACGCCTCAGGCGGGATAGCCCGGTGCACGCTCAAACCGGGGATTTTAAAAGCGGCGCCGGGAGAATAAAAGCGGGTTTAACCCGGCATTTTCGGCGGAAAAAAACAGCCGTTTTTTTAGAACGGATTTTCGCCTTCATGCGCTGGTTTAGAGTAACAAGGCAAAAAAAGGTGTGGGGGGGGGATTATTTCTCATTGGTAAAACCCTGTTTTTGCCCGCCATTACAACTCGGCGGGTCCGCCTTTGGCGGAAAAATTAGGCCTTGACAACTATACTATGCTATGCTATACTATATAAGCCGGGCAGTGGAAGGCGCAAAAAGGAGACAATATGAGTATGACAAGCGAAACTGTGAACAGGGACTTTAAAGTATGGATGGCGGTTACGCTGGGGCTGATAAAAGACGGGAAAATGGGCGCTTCGCGGGCCAGAGCGGAACGGATAAAAACAGCGCTGAGCTACACCAAAAAAGGAAGGTAAATTAATGAAGGCACGCTACCAGATAGTGATCTCCCTTTCTGAAGAGGACAATCAGAAACTCATGAAATTAAGGGATGACGGTTACCAGATAGTGGAAATATTCCGCCTCGGTATGGGTGAGGCCGAGGCGGAAACGGTAAAATCCCGCAAGAAGAAGGAACCGGAGACCGAAAAGAGGGAAAAACCCGGAGAAACGCTGTTTTAGCGTTATAGCGTTGCGGAGTTATAGA
>JAHJSU010000306.1 GCA_018829985.1 Elusimicrobiota bacterium
AGGAAACTATGATCAGACCCGAAGAGATAACGGATATCATCAAAAAGAGGATAGAGAAATTTATCCCCGAAGCCGAGCTGAGCGAAACCGGCCAGGTCCTGCAGGTGGGCGACGGCATAGCCCGCATCTACGGCCTCAACAACGTCGTAATAGGCGAGCTGGTGGAATTTGAGGGCGGCGTGCGCGGCATGGTGCTGAACATCGAGCGCGAGAATGTCGGCGTGGTAGTGATGGGCGCGGACTCGCTTATCAAGGAAGGCGACCGGGTAAGCCGGACCAGCCGCGTCATGGACGTGCCGGTGGGCCCGGAGCTTATCGGCAGGGTG
This sequence comes from Elusimicrobiota bacterium, assembly GCA_018829985.1. Taxonomy (GTDB): domain Bacteria; phylum Elusimicrobiota; class Elusimicrobia; order Elusimicrobiales; family UBA9959; genus JAHJSU01. Next base: position 327 of record JAHJSU010000306.1, read on the forward strand.
GTGGACCCGCTCGGCAGCCCCATAGACGGGAAGGGCCCGATAAACGCCAAAAAAAGGCGTCCCGTGGAGATCATCGCTCCGGGAGTTCTTGAGCGCCAGCCGGTCAAAGAGGCGCTCCAGACCGGGCTTAAGGCGATAGACGCGATGATCCCGATAGGCCGCGGCCAGCGCGAACTTATCATCGGCGACAGGCAGACCGGCAAGACGGCCTTGGCCATAGATACGATCCTGAACCAGAAATACGAACCGGCCGACAGGCGCCCCATCTGCATTTACGTGGCCGTGGGGCAGAAAGAATCCACCGTGGCCAGGGTGGCCAAAACCCTCGCGGACCACGGGGCCATGGAATATTCCATTATAGTTTCCGCCAGCGCCTCCCAGCCGGCGTCGCTTTTGTATCTGGCGCCCTATTCCGGCTGCGCCATAGGCGAAGAGTTCCTGTGGGCGGGCCGGCACACCCTTGTAATCTATGACGACCTTTCAAAGCACGCGCAGGCCTACAGGCAGATGTCGCTGCTGCTCAGGCGCCCGCCGGGCCGCGAGGCTTACCCCGGCGACGTCTTCTATCTCCACTCAAGGCTTTTGGAGCGCGGCTGCAAGCTGAGCGATAAGAACGGCGGCGGCTCGCTGACCGCTTTGCCCATCATCGAAACCCAGGCCAATGACGTCACGGCCTATATCCCCACCAATGTCATTTCCATAACCGACGGCCAGATCTACCTGGAATCCGGGCTCTTCTACTCCGGCATCCGGCCGGCGGTCAACGTGGGCATCTCGGTGTCCAGGGTCGGCGGCGCGGCCCAGATAAAGGCCATGCGCCAGGTCGCCGGCAGGCTCAGGATGGACCTGGCCCAGTACAACGAACTGGCCGCTTTCGCCCAGTTCGGCTCGGATCTCGACAAATCGAGCCTGGAACAGCTGCGGCGCGGCGAGCGGATGGTGGAGCTTTTAAAGCAGGACCAGTACAAGCCCATGCCCGTTGCCGAACAGGTGCTGGTGCTTTTCGCCGGCGCCAGGGGTTACATTGACGACGTGGAACTCCCCCGGATAAAAAAATTCGAGGCGGATTTTTTAAAATTCGTCAAAGATAAATACTCAAATCTGCTGGATGAAGTGTCCCGCAAGAAACAGCTGGACGCGGAGCTTGAAGCGAGACTGGTCAGCGTGATCACGGAATTCAAGAAAAAATAAACCCCGTTAGAGAACAAGCTCTAACGGTTATAGATGGCGGCATTATAGCCTTCTCTAACGGGGTAAAGGGGATTTTATGAGATATCTGGTCACCGGCGGCGCCGGGTTTGTGGGCTCCAACCTTGCTTTCGCCCTCGGGAGCGAGCGCAAGGCTTTCGTTACGGCGCTGGATAATTTCTCGTCCGGCAATTACAGGAATCTCATCGGTTTCAGCGGCGACGTGATAGCCGACGAGATTTTAAGCGAAGGCTGGTTCAAGAAAGCCGGGACAGTGGACGCCGTCTTCCACGAAGCGGCCATTACCGACACCACCGTCGCCGACCAGAAAAAAATGATGGAAGTCAACGTGGAGGGGTTCAGGAACGTCCTCAGGTTCGCGCTGGAGTCCGGCGTTAAAAAAGTGATCTACGCCTCTTCCGCCGGGGTCTACGGCAACGGCGCCTGCCCGATGAAGGAAGACCAATCTCCGACTCCGGAGAACGTCTACGGTTTTTCCAAGGCCATGATGGACAACGCTGCCGGGGAGTTCGCCGCCGCCCACAAGGAGATGACGCTTGTGGGGCTGAGGTATTTCAACGTCTACGGCCCGCGGGAATATTATAAAGGACACGCCGCCAGCATGATGTACCAGCTCTATCTGCAGATGAAGGCCGGCAAAAGGCCCAGGATATTCAAATTCGGCGAGCAGATGCGGGATTTTGTTTACATCAAAGACGTCATCCGGGCCAATCTGAACGCGCTCGACGCCGAACAGTCCTGCGTGGTCAATATCGCCGCGGGCGTGCCGGAAAACTTCAACCGGGTGATAGACTGCCTGAACAAGGCGATGAAAACGGACCTGGACCCGGAATATTTTGACAACCCTTACGGTTTTTACCAGTTGAAGACCCAGGCCGACATGAGGCGCGCCAAGGCGCATCTGAATTACCGGCCGGAGTGGAAACTGGAGGACGGTATAGCGGATTACGTGGGTATACTGGAGAAAGAAAGAAGGGGCTAAGGTGTTAAGGGTTTTAGGGTATAAGGGTAAGGAAATAAAATTCTTCCCTGCCCTCAAACCCTTAGACCCTAAGACCCTAAAACCCTTGAATTTATGGCCTCACTACGCGACATCAGAAAACATATTTCTTCTGTTAAGAGCATAAAACAGATAACCTACGCCATGAAGATGGTGGCCGCGGCGCGCATTAAGCGGGCCCAGAGCGCCATCCTCGCCTCCCGGCCTTTCGCCGACGAAATGGAGCAGCTGATGGCCGACCTTTATTGCGAGATGGAGTCCGAGGATTTCAGGGCTTCCCCGGTCTATAACCTGTTCGCGGCCCGCCAGGGCGCAAAAGCGGCCGCTCTTGTGCTGATAACCTCCGATAAGGGGCTGGCCGGCTCGTTCAACACCAACCTGCTTAAAAACGCGCTGGTCTGGCTGAAGGAAAACAGCGGCAAAAAGATCTATGCGGTGTGCGTCGGCAGGAAGAGCCGGGATTTTTTAAAGCGGCTCAAAGGGCTGGACCTTGAAATAGTCTATGAGATGGTGGGGATATTCCCTAAAGTCGCCTATGTGCACGCCAATCTGCTGGCCGAAAATATCACCAGGCTTTACGCGAACCCCGATGTGGAAAGCGTAAATCTCATCTACAACGAATTTAAATCCATGATGGCGCAGCGCATAGTCGGCGTCGGGCTGCTGCCTTTGAAGCGGCACATACTGGATAATTCGTGCGCCGTCGCGGGGAAATTCAGGGATTTCGATTTTGAGCCGCACAAAATCAAGCTGCTTGAGACGCTTCTGCCCAGGTACATAAACGCGCAGCTCTACCGCATCCTGCTTGAATCGCAGACGGCCGAACTGGCCGCCCGCATGAACGCGATGGAATCGGCCAGTAAAAACGCTTCCGAGCTCATAGAAGGTCTTACGCTTAAACTGAACAAGATGCGCCAGGCCATGATCACTACCGAGCTTAACGAAATAGTGAGCGGCGCGGAAGCGCTGGGCGGATAAAAAAGTGATTTAGTAAATAGTGATTAAGTGATTCAGTTTTAAAGAGTTATTGTCTCCAAACTCAATTACTTAATTACTAAATCACTGAATCACTTAATAAATGTAGAGGGGAGTTTATTTATGAGTATCGGCAAAATAGTGCAGATAATAGGTCCCGTTATAGACGTGGAATTCAAGCAGGGCGAATTGCCCGGCATCCTGAACGCGCTTAAAATAAAATACAAGGACGAGGGCAGGGATACCGTGCTGGTGGCGGAAACGGCGCAGCACCTGGGCGATAATACCGTGCGCGCCATAACGCTTGGCGCAACTACCGGCCTCAGCAAGGGGCTTGAGGTCAAGGATACCGGCGCCCCGGTCACGGTGCCGGTCGGGGAAGGCTGTCTCGGCCGGCTGATGGATGTGCTGGGCGAGCCCAGGGATTCCTTCGGCCCCATAGAGACCAAAGAGTATCTGCCCATACACCGGGCGCCGCCCCCGCTGACCGAACAGAAGACGGAACCGGAGATCTTTGAGACCGGCATCAAGGTCATAGACCTGCTGGCGCCGTTCGTCAAGGGCGGCAAGGTCGGCCTGTTCGGCGGAGCCGGCGTGGGCAAAACCGTGATCATCATGGAGCTTATCAATAACGTGGCCCGGCAGCACCACGGCTATTCGGTTTTCGGCGGCGTAGGGGAGCGCTCAAGGGAAGGCAACGACCTCTGGCATGAGATGAACGGCTCCAAGCTTTCCGACGGCAGCACGGTGCTTTCAAAGACCTGCCTGGTCTACGGCCAGATGAATGAGCCGCCCGGCGCCAGGGCCAGGGTGGGGCTTACCGCTTTGACACAGGCCGAATATTTCAGGGACAGCAAGGGCCGGGACGTGCTTTTGTTCCTGGACAATGTGTTCAGATACGTTCTGGCGAACGCCGAGGTTTCCGCCCTGCTCGGGCGTATGCCGTCAGCCGTGGGTTACCAGCCTACGCTGACCACGGAAATAGGCATGCTTGAAGAGCGCATCACTTCCACCAGGAAAGGCGCCATAACCTCCATACAGGCGGTTTATGTGCCCGCCGACGATCTGACCGATCCGGGCGTGGCCAACGTCTTCACCCATCTGGACGCCACGATAGTCCTGTCCCGCGCCATCTCGGAACTGGGCATCTATCCGGCGGTGGACCCGCTTGACTCCACGTCCAGGATCCTGGACCCGCTGATCCTGGGCGAAGAACATTACCAGACGGCCCGGGGAGTGCAGAAGATACTTCAGCGCTACAAGGAGCTGCAGGATATCATAGCCATCCTTGGCATAGATGAATTGTCCGACGAAGATAAACTGGTGGTCTCAAGGGCCAGGAAGATACAAAAATTCCTTTCCCAGCCGTTTTTCGTGGCCGAGCAGTTCACCGGCCGGCCAGGAAAATATGTGGGCTTGAAAGAGACCATACGGGGTTTTAAGGAAATAATAGCCGGCAAACTTGACGG
>JAHJSU010000307.1 GCA_018829985.1 Elusimicrobiota bacterium
ACTTTTTTAGCCTTTGGCCGCAAAATGTAACTACAGGCCTGTCTTGTCTCGCGCAAAGCCGCAAAGCTCGCAAAGAAAAGCGGGCATGCATCTGTTTTTTTGCGCCTTTGCGCCTTTGCGTGAGGAACATTGAAATTCCTATACTATCAAGTTAACATAAGTTAACCAAGCCGGTTCGGGCGAATTCTTTTCAGGGATATTGTATTTTGGTTATAATGTGCTATAATGTTTTGGTTAACATAAGTTAACTAGATTCCGGTTAAGTGAAACTTTTGGAGCAATATGGCTGATGAAAAACCATTTCTATCCATCCCCGAGGCGGCAAAGATACTTGGCATCACGCGGATAGCCGTCTTTAAACAGGTTAAAAAAAGCCGGCTGGCGGCGATAAGGATAGGCCGGAACTGGGCGATACCGGTTTCCGCGCTTGAAACCCGCGCGCCCGACAAAAGCGCCCCCCCCCCAGCGGCCAGGGGGGGCGATATCCCGGCGCCTCCGGCTAAAAAAATAAAATCCCCCGCGCCGGTTAAGCCGGCGGAGAGACCCCCCCTCAAGGCTGAAAAAGACATGCTGGAAGATCTGGGCTGGGACTAACCTGAAAAATTCAGTTGAATTTTTCAGGAAGGATAAAGGATGAGGGATAAAGGCTAAAGGGCAGAAAATCACTTTGTCTCTGATGCGTTTCCCCCCTTCATCCTTAAGCCTTTATCCTTTAGCCTTTCTGCTAATACCACACCGGTGAAAAAGCCAGGAATCTGACCAGCGGGAACTCCGTAAACGGCTTATCGTCCGTGACTGCCGGGTAAGGCGCCGAGGCGGCGGCCACCTCATCGTTCGTCATGATCCTGTAATGGGAGATAAATTCAGGAGAGAGCGGCGGGAGATCAAGCCGGGCCCTGCCTCTTTTTATCCTGGCCTCAAGCGTTTTCGGCGTCATATCCAGCTCGTTATTGGAAGCTAATGCCAGAAATCCGGGCAATTCAGGGAAGCTCCAGACATTGACGTAAGAAAATACCGCCTTTAGGCTTTTCAGTATCATAAAATAATCGCTTTCAAAACAGGGCTTGGGTATCCACAGGCTCAAAACTCCGCCGGCGGAAAGTTTTTTCCTGGCCAGCTTGAAAAAATCCCGGCTGTAAACATTGACGGCGCCGGAGCTGTAGATAGGCGGAGTGACATCCACAACAATGGCGTCGTAAGTCTTTTTAGTCCTTAAAAGCTCATTGCGGCCGTCGTTAAGTATGACCCTGAATTTGTTCCGTTTCAGAAGTTCGTCCCAGCCCGGCGTGAAAAGCGGCCCGGCCTCGGCCACCGAGGCGACAAGCTCGGCCACGTCCACGTGGACGCCGTGCAGAACGGCGGAGCGCAGCGCGCTGCCGACGCCCAGCCCTATTATAAACATCTCTTTCGGGTTTTCCTGGAACAAAAGCGGAAAATGCGACATCAGCTTGCCGGCCGGGCCGTTGCCGGATACGACGAACCCGTTGATACAAAGGTATTGAACAGCTCCGTTGTCGGCGAAGCACACGGTAACGGCCCCGGCTTTTTCTTCGGCATGAAAGACTATTTCGCCCGGCTGGTTATGCATGATCCGGCCTTCTATAATGCTGAATACGGGGTCCGGAACGATAAAGGCCGCGAACGCCGCCATTATGGGTAAAGCCATCCATGCCCCGTACCTGCGTTTTGCCTCCGCACCGCCCATCCCGGCCAGTATGGCGCCCGTCAGGGCTGTTAATATGGCTATCAATATGAAGCTGTACTTTGTGCCCAGAAACGGTATCAGGACGAAACCGGCCGCGAGCGAACCTAAAATGGCGCCGAGGGTATTGGCGGCATAAAGAGTCCCCACTCCCCCCCCGATCCTGCCGGAAAGCTTCACGCCCGCCGAAACCGCCACGGGGAAGAAAAAACCCATGATAAATGTGACCGGCAGTATTATAAGCGCCGCCCAGCCGAACATCATCAGGATGTCCGAAGCCTGTGTTAACGGGGAATAAAGGTATTTAGCGTCCAGGGTGGTACGCCCGATAAGCCAGAAGACGCCGAAGCCCGCCAGCGCCAGCGCGGAGGTGAGCGCCTGGGCTTTTGCCAGGGTCTCAAAAGGCGCGCTTAGGGCCGGTAGTTTATGTTCGGCATAACGGCTTCCAAGGGCTATGCCCGTGAGGTAAACCCCCAGCATGGCGGCAAACGCGTAGACCGAGTTGCCTATGGCGAGGATCAGCATCCGGGCCCACAGGACTTCAAGCCCCAGAGCCGCGAAACCGGACAGGCCGAGAATAAAAGCGAGCTTCCTATAGACGCCCCGGGCGTCCGGCGGGCTTTGCGGCTGCATCTCCGGCCGGAGGGAATCGCCTTCCGCGGGCCGGCAGACGAACACTCTTAAAGCTATCAGGATATTGAGCGCCGCCGCGGCCATGACCGTGGCCGTCTCCCCCAGATGGCCTATCAGCAGGAAGCCGGAAACCAAAACGCCGGCCACGGCGCCGAACGTGTTCAGGGCGTAAAGCCGCGACAGTTTTCCCCCCGCCTCGCCGAGGCTCTTTGACAGATAGCCGGTCAGCAGCGGGAGAGTGGCGCCCATCAATATCGTGGGCGGCAGCAGAATGGCTCCGGCCACAACTATCCTCAGCAGCCCCCGGCCGAGGCCCGCGGCAAAACCGGCGCCTTCAGGCAGAAGCCCGGCTATGAGTTGCGGCAGGTTTATCAGAAGGATGGTAGCCGCAGCGGCTAAAAGTCCGACAGCTATCTCTATGAAAGCGTAGCAGCGGAGCGGATTTTTTATTTTGTCGGCTTTCCTTCCGATAAGCCAGGCGCCCAGCGCAAGCCCCCCCATAAAAACGGCCAGCGCCGTGCTGGTGGCCTCAAGGGTGGTGCCGAAAACCCTTATCAGCATCCTGAACCAGACGGTCTCATATATCAGGCCGCTCACGCCGGAAAGGAAAAATAAAAAGGGGATATTAATATTGTTTTTAACGGGCTCCGGCATTTTATCACCTCGGCTGTTTTTAACTGCCCGCCTCCGCCCCCGCCAAACAGTCCGGCGGGTCCGCCGAGTAGTGTGGCGGAAAACAACCCGGCGCTGCGCCCGCCGAGTTGTATTGGCGGGGATCCGCCTCTGGCGGAAAATTATTGCATGACCGAAACCACGTGACCGTCAGGCGGGAAGATATGATTATTGTAAGAAATTTTGACCCTGATTGCGCAAAGTTATGAAAAGCGGGGTTTCGAAGGGCCGTTTAACCGGAAAGTTGCAGTTGCAACTTTCCCATCGCATAGCGAGGGCGCGCCGCGCGCGGTGCCGCGCGGTTGCCCGGCGCGGGATAATTTTGCTATTCTTATAGTATAAATGACCTCCTATATCCTGGCCATTATTATAGCGCTTTTGCTGGCGGCGATTGGTTTCCTGTTAAAGCAGCTCTACGCCATGAAGCTGGAGAAACCGGCCTCCGGGACCGAAGAGCGGAACGCCTCCCTTAAAAATACCTGGAATAAATTTGACGAGCTTCTGACCAGCCTTCTGACCATCCACGAGATAGGCATAATCAACGCCGGCGATATCAAGAAAGAAGATTTTTATCAGACCGTGGTGGAAAGCGCATGCGAACTTATACGATCCACGCGCGGGTCCCTTATGGTCTATGATGACGAACTCAAAGAACTCAGGATCACCGCTTCAAAGAACACCTCCAAAGAAGTCATAGACAGCACCCACATCAAGCCGGGGCAGGGCATAGCCGGCCGCGCTTTTCAGACGGGAGAGACGATTTTCGTAACCGACCCGGAGCATAACACGCAGTATAAGGATTTTATAGGCAAAGAGGAGCAGAAAGAACCGTTCATAGCGATACCGCTTAAGGTAAAAGATAAGCCTTTCGGCGTCCTGAACCTCCACCTTTCCCGGGAAAAAGAGTCTTTTACGGATTACGACCTGAAATTCCTTACCCTGCTGGCCGGGGAAGCGGCCATCACCCTCGAGAACATAAAGCTTTACGAGAGCATAGAGAATTTTTACCTTGAGATGGTGCAAACGCTGGCCCGGGTGATAGACGCCAAGGATTCTTATACCGGCGACCATGCCGGCCGCGCCCGCAGAAAAGCCAGACAGCTGGCCAAGGAACTGCATATGCCGGAACAGATGATAAAATATGTGGAATACGCCGCCCTGCTGCACGACATAGGAAAGATCGGCATAGACGGGGTCATACTTTCAAAGCCCGGGCGCCTGAGCACGGAAGAATACGATGAGATAAAAAAACACCCCGCCATAGGCTATCAGATACTTTCCCCCATCCATTTCCTCGGCCCCGTGGCCCAGATGGTGCTTTATCACCAGGAATGGTATAACGGCATGGGCTATCCGGAAGGGCTTAAGGGCGAAGAGATCCCGCTGGGCGCAAGGATAGTGGCCACCATAGACGCCTGGGACGCCATGATGTCGGACAGGCCTTATAGAAAGGCCCTTTCCAGGGAGATTGGCATATCCGAACTTGAAAAAGGCGCCGGCAAACAGTTCGACCCCCAGGTGGTGGAGGCTTTCCTTAAACTTGAACACAAGGAATGGCAGGACCCGGGGAAAGGGTAGTGAATAGTAGGTAGTAGGTAGTAGATAGTAGGTAGGATTTAAGGAACTCCACCCCCTATCTACCACCTACTAACTACCACCTACTACTTTATGCTTACCATAGTTCCCACGCCGCTGGGCAATCTGGAAGATATAACGCTCCGCTCGCTTGCGGCGTTGCGCGAGGCCGACCTCATACTTTGCGAGGACACCCGCCGCACCATCAAGCTTCTTTCACACTACGCCATAAGTAAAAAACTTATCCGGTACAACGAACACAGCGAACGCTCTTTAAGCGAAGCCGCCGCTCTTTTAAGTCTGGGTAAAAAAATCGCGCTGGTTTCCGACGGCGGCATGCCCTGCATCTCCGACCCCGGGCGCAAGCTGGTGGCGCTGGCCAGGGCCAGCGGCCTGGCGGTGGAGACTTTGCCCGGCCCCTCGGCCGTCATAACGGCCGCCGCGGGCTCCGGCCTGCCGGCCGACTCGTTCGTTTTCCTGGGGTTCCTGCCGCGCTCAAGAGGTAAGATAGTCAAAGCCCTCAAAGGAGCTTTTACGCTCAAAAAGACGGTTATACTTTATGAATCGCCGTTCAGGATAAAAAAATTCATGGAACTGGTGGTTTCCGAATTCGGCCCGGGGACGGAAACGGTTATCGCCCGCGAACTTACCAAAGTCTACGAGGAATGGCTCAAAGGGACGGCCCTGGAAACACTCAAAAAGCTTGAAGCGGTCAAAGAAGTGAAAGGCGAGATAACAGTTCTGCTCCGCCCCCCGGACGAGGGAAGGCTGAAGGATGAGGGATGAAGGATGAGACAAAAGACGATTAAAAAACAAGGATTATCTTTTCATCCCTCAGCCCTCATACCTCATCCCTCCGTCCGCCTCAGGCGGACGGGTTTATGACCATAATGTTCGTGTGCACGGGCAATACCTGCAGAAGCGTGATGGCCCATTATTACGCCGCAAAACTCGCTTCCGACAGAAAGCTCGATGTTAAGATCAGCTCAAGCGGCCTGGAGGCCGATAAGGATACCCCCATGCCGGAGATCATCAACACGCTCTTTAAAAAAGAGAAAATTCCTGTGTCGGCGCATGTGCCCGCGGAGACGACCGTCGAAATGGTGAAAGAGGCCGGCCTGATACTCGCCATGACGCGCGCGCACAGGACGAAGATAATAGAGCTGTTTCCCGAAGCCAAAGACAGGGTCCATACGCTTGTGGAGTACGCCGGTTTCGGCAGCGCCGATCTGGCCGACCCCTACGGGAGGGGCGAGATATTTTATCTGGAGGCCTTCCGGCTGATAAAGAAGTCGGTCGAGGCCGTGTTTAACAAATTGGCCGTCTGAGACGCATAGGTCGCTTGATAGACATCCGCCTTAGGCGGACGCCTACACAAGTATTGCAGGAAAAGAAGTAGAATAACTGAACTGAAGGGTTTAAGGGTATGAGGTGTTAAGGGTAACAACAAAATTCTTTACCCTAAAACCCTTAGACCCTAAGACCCTAAAACCCTTCGGCATTCAAGGAGAAACCTAATGTACGACGAGATACGCAAGAACGATCCGCAGCTTTATAAAGCCGTAAAAGGCGAAGTGCTCCGGCAGCAGAACAACCTGGAGCTTATAGCCTCGGAGAACTACGCCTCGAAGGCGGTGTTGGAGGCTCTGGGTTCCGTGCTGACCAATAAATACGCGGAAGGCTATCCCGGCCGCCGCTATTACGGCGGCTGCGAATATGTGGATATCGCCGAAAAACTGGCCGTTGACCGGGCCAAAAAGCTCTTCGGCGCCGAACACGCCAATGTCCAGCCGCATTCCGGCACCCAGGCCAATATCGCGGCGTATCTGGCGCTGATCGAGCCCGGAGACACCGTGATGGGCCTGAACCTCTCCCACGGCGGACACCTCTCCCACGGCCACCCGCTCAACTTTTCCGGCAGGTATTTTAAGATCGTCACCATGAACGTGCGCAAAGACACCGAACTCCTGGATTACGACGAAGCCGCGAAAGTGATAGAAAAAGAGCGTCCCAGGCTCATCATGGCCGGCGCCTCCAATTATTCACGGGTCTGGGACTGGAAGCGCCTTAAAAAGATGGCCGACGCCTGGAAGGCCTATCTCGTCACCGATATCGCCCACTACGCCGGCCTCATAGCCGCCGGTATCTACCCCTCGCCGGTCGAATACGCGGACGTGGTCACCACCACCACGCATAAGACCCTGCGCGGGCCCAGGGGCGGGCTGATCCTTTCAAAGGCCGTCTACTCAAAGACCATAGACCGCACCAATTTCCCCGGCAACCAGGGCGGGCCGCTTATGCACGCCATCGCCGCCAAGGCCGTCTGTTTCAGGGAAGCGCTTGCACCGGCGTTTACGGACTACCAGAAGCAGGTGCTCAAAAACGCCCGGAAACTGGCCCGGGAGCTGCAGGCCCGGGGCTACCGCATAGTGGCCGGCGGCACGGACTGCCACCTGATGAGCGTGGACCTGAGGGCCAAGAACGTGACCGGCAAAGAGGCTCAAGACGCACTTGATAAGGCCGGCATCACGGTCAATAAGAATACCATTCCGTACGACCCCCAGCCGCCGATGGTCGCCAGCGGGGTCAGGATAGGCACGCCGGCGGTCACCACCAGGGGGATGAAGGACCGCGACATGGCGGCCATAGCCGATTTCTTCGACGACGCCATCAAGCACAAGAACGACGACAAGGCGCTCAAGGGGATAGCCGAAAAGGTAAAAGGGCTTTGCGCCAGGTTCCCGGTCTATCCGGGTTTCGAAAAATAAGATGTTCTAAGGGCTTCCAATTGTTATAAAATCTATATTAATAGGGTTGTAGCGTTATAGAGTTATGGCGTTATAGCGTTCTAAGGAATTCCGCGGTAACGAATTAACGCGATGAACGCGACGAACACGATAAACGCCATAAACGCTGCAAAATGGATTTTTTTAAGGAGCTTTAGATGGGTAAAAGACCTCTGGCGCATATCGCGGTTATAGGCGGCAGCGGCCTTTATGAGATGCGGGAGCTCCGCAATATCAAAGAGGTAAAGGTCAGGACTCCTTTCGGCGACCCCTCTGACAGCGTTATAACGGGAAACCTTTCAGGCGTTCCCGTGGCCTTCCTTCCCCGCCACGGCCGCAAACATAACCTCCTGCCCGGCGAGATAAACCAGCGCGCCAATATGTGGGCGCTGAAGTCCCTGGGCGTTAAAACCATAATCTCGGCCAGCGCCGTCGGCTCGCTCAGGCAGGAATTAGCCCCCACCCATTTCGTGTTCCCCGAACAGTTCGTGGATGAGACCAAGGGCCGGACGTCCACCTTTTTCGGCGGCGGCATAGTGGGACATGTGCCTATGGCGGAGCCTTTCTGCAAAACGCTCTCCGTAATGATGCATAAAGAGGCGAAAAAACTCGGCATCAAATCGCATCTCGGCGGGACCTATGCCTGCATGGAGGGGCCGGGTTTCTCGACAAAGGCCGAATCCCGGTATCACAGACAGCTGGGCTACTCCGTCATAGGCATGACCGTGCCCACCGAGGCCAAACTGGCCCGCGAAGCCGGCTTTCATTACGTGCCGATCTCGCTTGTGACCGATTACGACTGCTGGAAAGAGGGCGAGGAAGTGGACCAGGAAAAAGTGGTCACTAACCTCAAAAAGAACATCGAGAACATCCGCCGCCTGCTGGTGAAAGCCATCCCCGGCGTTTTGGAGGCCGGCTGCTCCACGAATTGCTCCGAATTCATCAAGACCTCGGTGTTTACGCGCAGGGAAAATTTCCCAAAAAAACTCTATAAGGCCCTTAAGCCGATAATCGGGTGAGCTGATTATGAAAAGAAAAGCCAAAGGCCGGAAAACAAGCAGAAAAACATGGGTCAACTCTATGCGCAAGAAGCTCATAGAGGCGGCCAAGAAAGCCCAGAAGGCCTCTTATTCCCCCTATTCCCGCTATCCTGTCGGGGCGGCCGTGCTTGCCGAATCCGGCAGGATATACTCCGGCTGCAACGTCGAGAACGCCTCGTTCGGCCTTGCCTGCTGCGCCGAGCGGGTCGCCATTTTCAACGCCGTCAGCCATGGTGAAAAAAAACTTAGAGCTGTTTGCGTGGCGGCCAAGTCGGCCAGGCCCTGCGGCGCCTGCCGGCAGGTAATAATAGAATTCGCTCTCAAAGACGCGGAAATCATCTGCGTGGACTGGCAGCCGCTTGAAAAAAAAGAGCATGTCGCCCATACAAGGGTCTCCAAGCTCCTGCCCAAGCCGTTTAACCCGTCGGAAGCGGGACTGTAAAACGGGGAAGGGTTCAAGGGTTTTAGGTGTTAAGGGTAACAGCAAAATTATTTCCCTTAAACCCTAAACCCCTTAGACCCTAAAACCCTATCTTTTTCGGAGGTGTTATGGACGTCAAAACACTCGGCAGGATAACGAAATGGATGGAATCCACCGACCTGGAAGAAATAACCTGGAAGAACGGCGCGGATAAAATAAGCCTCAAAGTTAATAACTCCCCCGAGGCCCACAGCAAGTTTTCCTCCACGCTTGTGACGGTCCCGGCTCCTTCCATAGGCATATTCCGCTTCGCCAGGCCCGGCAAAACCAATACGCTTAAAGAGGGGCTGGCCGTGAAAAAAGGCGCCGAGTTGGGCGTGGTGGAAGTGGCCAAGGATTTTAAACCTGTTGCGCCTGGAGTAGACGGCTATCTTAAGATCATATCCGTGGAAGACGGGCAGACCGTCGAATACGGCCAGCCTCTGTTTTTCATAGAGCCGAAGTGAATCAGGGTATAGAGGATAGAGGCGAGGGGATAGAGGATAGTTATAAAGAACTCCTCCCCTAACCCCTATCCCCTAACCCCTATCCCCTACGCTTATGCCGCAGAAAATATCAGTGATAAAATGCCGTAAATGCGGACATGAGTCCAATATTATAAGCGATACCTGCATAAAGTGCGGCGCAAAACTTGAAAAGGTCTGCGGCGGCTGCGGTTTTGCGAACGCGGTGGAAAAGAACTACTGCGACCAGTGCGGCATGGTGATGGTCCTCAAGGCCCCTCCGAAACAAGACGATACGGGCGCGCCCCCCCCCCCGCCTCCCCCCACCGCTGCGGGGGGGGAGAAACCTCCGGAAAAACCGAAATACCGGCTTGAAATGCAGCCTATTCAGGACACGATATCCGAAAAAGATATTTCTTTCAGAAAACTCTTTCCAGGCAAACCCGCCGCGCCCGGTGTCCCTGGCGCCGAGGCTCTGAATAAGCCCGTTCCTCCGGCCGCCGGGGGGGGCCAAAGCCGGAAAGCGATAAGTATATCCGTAAAGATGCCCTCGGTTAAAAAGATCGCGGGCATACTTATCACCGCGGGCCTTTTTTGCGCGCTGGTTTTTCTCCTCTACCTGATAGCGGCCCCGCATATCCCTAAATTTAAGCTGGAAATGACCGCTAAAAGCTATCTTAAAAAACTTTCAACCGGCAGATATGAAGAAGCCTATGACCTGCTCTCCTCCAATTCCAAAGCGGCGGTATCCATGGCGGATTATGTGAATTATAGCAGGCAATATTACGCAAAAGCGCCCCCCTGGGAAGTGCAGAACGTGAAGATGTTCGTCATGGCGCCGGAAGCCGCCATGGTAAAATACCAGCTTAAGGAGGGTTCGGCGCCCTGGCGGGCGGACTATATTTCGTTCGTCAAAGAACATGACCGGTGGACGCGGCCTTATATCTGGATGCTGTTCGAGCCCATAGAATCCGCCATCGCCAAACAAGATTATCCCCAGGCGATGTTTTTGGCGCAGAAGCTCTATCTGACCGATCCCATGGATCCGCGCTCTTCAGGCTACCTTTGCGTCTCGGAATTTTTTATGGGGCTCTACGACAAATCGGCGGACTCCTGCAAAAAGACCATCGCTTCGGTCATGACCTATCCCTCAAGCTTTTCCGCGGGCGATATGTTCTGGTTCAAGATCTATTATGCCGACAGTCTGCGCTTTGTGCAAAAATATGAAGAAGCGCTTGAAAAATATGACGAGCTGTTGAAGATACCGACCCTGCTGGCGAAGGATCAGTGCCCGCTTTATTTGAACCGGGCAGACGCCCTGGTGCGGATGAAAAAATATGATAGCGCCCTGTACGATATGCTTAAGGCGGACGCGGTCTGCCCCGACGCGAATAAGGCCGAGGTGCTTAAAAAAACGCGCTTCCTGAACGGCGCCGCCATGCAGGAGGCCGTTGACCTCGCCCAGAAGGCCAGGTTTAAGCCCGACCTGCCGCCGCTGGCGGAGCTGAGAAAAAAAGATTACGCGGACCTGGCCGCCATGCTGGGCCCCAGGAACATGAAGTTTATGCCGAAAGACAACTGGATAACCGCGCATCTGTCCGGGCCCGAATACAGGGTGATCTTAAGGCAGGAAGGCATAAATCCCCGCACCCGGCAGAAAGATTTTAAAGACCTGTACGTGTTCATGGTCAACCTGTGGACCGGCGTTATAAAACTTGAAAGAGACCCGTCCCAGCCGGCGCAAACGGCAGTAGGTAGTAGATAGTAGGCAGTAGGCAGTAGGCAGTAGGCAGTAGGCAGTAGGCAGTAGGCAGTAGGCAGTAGGTGGTAGGTAGGAGCGGAAGAGAGTAGGTAGTATGTAGGTAAAGGAACGCAGCCTCAGTAAATCCTACCTACTATCTACTACCTACTATTCTGGAGGATTCACCTATGTTTAAAAAAATCCTGGTGGCCAACCGCGGCGAGATCGCCATAAGGGTCATGAGGACGCTCAGGGAAATGGGCGTCAGATCGGTGGCTGTTTATTCCGAGGCCGACCGCTCATGTCTGCATGTCAGGGAGGCCGACGAGGCGGTTTGCATAGGCCCGGCGCCGGCCAGAGAAAGCTATCTCCAGATACCCGCCATACTCTCGGCGGTCCGGATCACCGGCGCCGAGGCCGTGCACCCGGGCTACGGTTTCCTCTCCGAGAACGCCGTTTTTTCCGCCGCCTGCGCGAAGAACGGCATCGTGTTCATCGGCCCCGGCCCCCAGGCCATAGAGATGCTCGGCCATAAATCCAGCGCCAGAAAGATAGCCGTCAAAGGCGGCATCCCCGTCACGCCCGGCACCAAAGGCTGCGTCTCGAAGAATTTTCTGAAAGAAGCCGAGAAGATAGGCTTCCCGATAATGATAAAAGCCGCTGCGGGCGGCGGCGGCAAAGGCATAAGGATAGTCAGGGAAAAGGAAAAACTCACCCATGAATTCGAGATGGCCTCCTCGGAGGCAGCGGCCGCTTTCGGGAACGGCGAAGTCTATTTTGAAAAATACCTGGAGCGCCCCCGCCATATCGAAGTGCAGTTCGCGCGCGATTCCAAAGGCAATGTCATAGCTTTCCCGGAGCGCGACTGTTCCATACAGCGCCGGCACCAGAAACTGCTGGAGGAGTCACCCTCGCCCGCCGTTACCCAGAAGCTGCGCGACAAGCTTGAGGAGGCCGCCATCCGGCTTGCCGACACGGCCGGTTATGTGGGAGTGGGAACGGTGGAATTCCTGATGGACAGGCAGGGGAAGTTTTATTTCATGGAGGTCAACACCCGCCTGCAGGTGGAGCACCCCGTGACCGAGGCCATAACCATGGCGGACCTGGTAAAAGAGCAGGTCCTGATAGCGGCGGGGGAACGCTTGAGCTCAAAGCCCGCTAAAGCCTCCGCTTTTCACGGACACGCGATAGAACACAGGATAAACGCCGAAGACTTCTCCAAAAATTTCGCGCCTTCTATGGGCCGCGTGGAGGAATGGCTGGTCCCGGGCGGCCCCGGCATAAGGCTGGATACTCATATGTACCAGGGCTATACTTTGCCGGTCTATTACGACAGCATGCTGGCCAAACTGATAGTCTGGGCGCCCGACCGCGCCGCCGCCATAGCCAGGTCCCGCAGGGCCCTGGGCGAGTTCAGGGTGTCCGGCATTTCCACCACCCTAGATGTCCACAAAATGATAGTGGACAACCCCGAGTTCCAGGCCGGGGACGTGGATACCGGTTTTATGGAAAGGCTATTAAAAGCAGATAAGGAGTAAGTGGTAAGGATTAAGTCTTAATCCTTAGTACTTAATCCTTAATCCCTTTATGGACACAAAACACAAGATACTGACCCTTGAAAAAGCCGTCACCCTGCGGCAAAAAGCCCGCCTGGTCGGGAAAATGGTCGTTTTCACCAACGGGGTCTTTGACCTGCTCCACTCCGGCCATGTCGCTCTGCTCGAGAAAGCCAGATCCATGGGTACTATCCTTATAGTAGGCGTGAACACGGACGCTTCCGTGCGCAGGTTCAAAGGACCAACACGCCCGCTTAACCGGCTGCGGGACCGCGCACGCGTCCTCTCCGCGCTGGAATCGGTGGATATGGTGGTGGCGTTCGGCCAGGACACGCCGTATGAACTGCTGAAAGTCCTGAAACCGGATATTCTGGTCAAAGGGGCGGATTACGGGGTTGCCCGGATAGTAGGCCGGGAGTTCGCGGGACGCACCGTAAGGGTGCCCCTTGTAAAAGGGCGTTCCACCACCGGCCTTATAAAAAGGGTAGAGGGGAGAGGGGAGAGGGGAGGGGGCAGGGTATAGTTTTTCCTGTTGTAGTTTTTTTCCTGTGTAAATTAAGGCTCAAAATTTAATAAAATAATAGGATATCCCATGAATGAGGTAACCATGACAGATTTATTTGAAAAATGCAGAAATTTCACCCTTGCCAGGCAGCTTATGGATGCCGGCATCTATCCTTATTTCAAAGAGCTTGAATCCGAACAGTCCACCGAAGTTACCATCCAGGGAAAGCAATTTATAATGATGGGGTCCAACAACTACCTGGGCCTTGCCAACGATCCGAGGATGAAAAAGGCCGCCCTGGACGCGGTGCATAAATTCGGCACCGGCACGACCGGTTCCAGGTTTCTGAACGGCAATACCGTGCTCCACACCGAACTTGAGAAAAAACTGGCCGCTTTCAAGGGCCGCCAGGCCGCGCTTGTCTACGCCACCGGCTACCAGATGAATCTGGGGGTGGTCTCAAGTCTGGTCGGCAAGGGCGATGTTGCCGTGGTGGACAAACTGGACCACGCCAGTATCCTGGACGGCTGCAGACTCTCACATGGCGAAATAAGGAGATTTAAGCACAATAATCCCGCCGATCTTGAGCGTGTGCTTAAAGAAATAGGCCCCTCAAAGGGGAAGCTTGTCATAGTGGACGGCGTTTTCTCCATGGAGGGAGATATCTGCCCGCTGCCGGAGATAGTGAAAGTAGCCAAAAAACACGGCGCCCGCATAATGGTGGACGACGCCCATGCCACCGGGGTCCTCGGCAGGCACGGCAGGGGGACCAGCGAATATTTCGGCCTTAACCATGGCGAGGTTGACGTTATCGTGGGAACCTGCTCCAAATCCCTGGCCTCCGTGGGCGGTTTCGCGGCGGGCGACAAAGATATTATCCATTACATCCAGCACACCTCCAGGTCCATGATCTTCTCGGCGGCGCTGCCGCCCGCTTCCGTGGCCGCCATCTCGAAAGCCCTGGACATAATAGAGAGCGAGCCGGAGCGCCTTAAAAAGCTCTGGGACAATTCAAAATACCTGCTGGCCAAATTCAAGGCCCTGGGTTTCAATACCGGCGAGACCCAAACCCCCATCATCCCGGTCATAATAGGCGACAACACTAAAACTTTCCTGCTGTGGAAAGCGCTCTATGAAGCCGGTCTTTTCACCAACCCCATCGTCAGCCCGGCCGTACCGCCGAAAAGGTCGCTGATAAGAATAGCCGTCATGGCGACCCACACCAGGGCGCAGCTTGACAAGGCGCTTGATATTTTTGAGGCCTGCGCTAAGGGAACGCTCAAAAAGAAATATTCCGCGCTGGTCAGATAACAGCAGGTATCAAGGATTAAGGATTAAGTTCTAAGAATTAAGTTTTACTACTTACCACTTACTACTTACCACTTTACCTATGCCTGTAGAACTTAGAGAACTAAGCGAAAGCGGCCTTTCCGCTTTTGTGGGCTTTCCGTACAAGCTGTTCAGAGGCCATCCCTATTGGGTCGGAGAACTCAAGGGAGACGTCCGCCGCCTGTTGGGCCTGGCCCATCCGTTCTGGCGCCACGGGGAAAGAAAACTGTTCATGGCTTATAAAGACGGAAAACCGGCGGGGAGGCTGGCCGCCGTCCTGAATCACAAGCACAACGCTTTCCATGATGAAAAATGCGGCTTTTTCGGCTTTTTCGACTGCATAGAGGATGCGGAGGTCTCGAAAGCCATGTTCGAAGCGGCCCTGAAATGGCTTAAAATCAGCGGCATGGACACGGTCCGCGGGCCCGTCAACCCGTCCACAAATGAGACCTGCGGCCTGCTTATAGAAGGTTTTGACTCACCGCCCATGGTGATGACGCCTTATAACCCGCCGTATTACGCCGGTTTGATAGAGGCCGCGGGTTTCGCCAAGGCTAAGGACCTTTACGCGTTTCAGGCGTTCACCAAAGACGGTTTTCCGGAAAGGATGGAAAAGATAGTCCGGCGTATGACCCGCGCCGGGAAAGTCTCGATGGAATTTGTGGATATTAAGCGTATCAAAGAGGCCTTGGCCGACCTGAAAGACATCTATAACTCCGCCTGGGAAAAGAACTGGGGCTTTGTACCGATGACCGATGAGGAGATAGACGAGCTGGCCCGGGCCTTAAAGCCGCTGCTGAAGCCGGAATATCTGTATTTCGCCAGGGTGGACGGGCGGCCCGCCGGCTTTGTCCTGCTTCTGCCCGATTTTAACATAGCCCTTAAGGGCGCCAACGGCTCCCTGAATCCGCTGAATATCCTGCCGTTCCTTTACAGGATGGCCGCTCCGATGCGCCGCGGCCGCCTGCTGGCTTTAGGCGTTAAAAAAGAATTTCGCGGCCGGGGGGTAGAACTCCTGCTTATCAAACAGGCTCTTGCGTCCGCCGCGAAGATGAAATGGGAATACGGCGATCTTTCCTGGACGCTGGAAGACAACGAGCTGATAAACAATGTCATTCTGGCCGCCGGCGGGAAAGTTTATAAAAAGTTCCGCATCTATGAAAAGAGATTACAGCGATAAAAAGAGAGATTACAGCGATGGGGGAAGAGATGAAAGAGCTGACAAGGAATGTCAGATTGCCGAATTGTTGTTGTATCGTAACTACCCAGGTCTGTCGTCGTAGTGGCAGAGTTTACTCTGCCCAAAAAGGCAAAGCAAGCTTTGCCACTACAAAAAATACGTGAAAAATACGGAGAACCTGAGTAGTTACGTTGTATCGCTGTAATCGTTTTGTTTCATCGTTGTAATCTCTTCACTGTAATCTCTTCCTTAACTTTTTGGCAAACTTTGCTTAACTTGAAAGGTTTATAATATCATATGAGATTTTCAGACCTCAGCGGCAGGAAAACCCGCGAAGACAAACCTAAAGCCGCGGCCGCAAAGCCGGCCCCCGCTCCCGACCCCGTTCCTCCCCCGGCCGCCGGGGGGGCCGTACCGTCCGAGCCGCTCCGAGAGGAGGCCCGCCTGCCAAGTGCACAAACCAGCGCCGATCAATTGCCTGGCGGGCAGGCAAAACCGTCCGCCGCCCCACCGGTTCCCCGGTCCGCGGAGCCCCCTGAAGCCGTGCCCGCAGGTTCCGCCCCCCGTGTCCGCACGCGAAGGGAACAGCAGCGAAAAGACGAAGCTTCGGCCAGGGGGAATCAAAGGCCTTTCAGGGAACTTGACGCCGAAGCCAGGGAAATCTATTCAAAAAACCTTTCCCTGGCCGGCGAACTGTTCGGCCAGATAGACCAGCCTTATGTGGAGAAATACGAGAAAATAATCCGGCTGGCGGAATTGACCTCGCGCACGCTCGTCGAAAATCCGGCACTGTTGAATTATGCCGCCCACGCCACAGCCGGCAATTATCTTCACGCCCACTCGGCCAACGCGGCCATAATAAGCCAGGCCATGGGTCTGGCGCTCAATCTGGAGCCGGGAGAGGCGGCTTTTCTCGGTTTCTGCGCGCTGGCCCACGACATAGGCATGACGGGCTGTCTGGAGCTTGCCAACAGAGGGGACAGGCTTACGGACGAGGAATTCTCCGTGATAACGCTTCACGCCGACGCGGGCGCGGACAAAGTGGACCGGATAATCGACATGGATTATAAAGTCAAAGAGCGGGCCATGAAAATAATATCCCAGGTCCATGAACGGATAGATTCAAGCGGCTACCCCAGGCGCCTGGCGGGTGGGGAAATAGACATCTTAGCCCAGCTCATAGGCGTGGCCGACGTGTATGAGGCCATGTCTCATCCCCGCCCCAGGCGCGAGGCCTATCATCCCCATAACGCGGTAAAACACCTTATAGACAAGGAAGGCAGGGGGTTTGATTCAAAGATCGTCAAGGCGCTCATGGCGACGGTGACCCTCTATCCTCCGGGCTCGCTGGTGGCTTTATCCACCGGCGAAACAGCCAGGGTGGTAATGGCCAATAAAGGATCGCTTACCTGGCCGGTGGTGGAAGTGCTCCTTGACGCGAATTACGAACCGGTCCAGCCGCAGCTGATCGACCTGATGGAATACCCCCTGACGGCCGTGGAGCGCATCGTGAATTTAGAGGAAATAAGCCGCAAAAACCACAAATTTGCGGCCAAACTGGAACTGGCCCGCTGGTGGGTGGAGTGGTAACAAAAGGGTATAGGGTAGAGGGTTTAGGGTATAGGGTAAGGAGTTCCTTATTTCTGCACCCTCTACCCTCTACCCTCTACCCTCTACCCTAACCCCTCTACCCTTACATTATGGATAACACTAAGCGATTACTTTTCATCGAAGACGAAGGCTATGTTATCGCCCGCGTGAACGAGATACTTAATAATTTTCCGCAGTTCGAAATAACGCGCGCCGATAACGGCGAAGAGGCCCGGGGGCTCCTTGAAGACAGGGCTTTCGACATTGTCGTGACCGATATATATGTGCGCGGGGTTTCGGGCCTGGAACTGCTTTATAAAGCCCGGGAGAAGAACAAAGAAGTATGCGTGATAATAATAACAGGGCTGGACAACGCCGATTTGGCCGCCAAAGCCCTGAAAGAAGGCGCCCTGGATTTCGTCATAAAACCCCCCGGCCTCGACCGCCTGGCTAATATCCTCAAACTGGTAACATTAGTGAAAATATAAAAAAAGTAGGTAGTAGGTGGTAGGTAGTAGATAGGAAAATTATCTGTAAACTTTTATCAAACTTGGGGTCTCTGCTGGGCCGACGGCTCTTGGGAATCTACTATTGCCGTTCCCTGCCTACCACCTACTATCTACTACCTACTGTTTTCTAATCTTCTTTCCTTAATATCGCCGCGATCAATTGGAAGGGTCTTATGAAATGGTTGGTCCAGGAGGCCCTGCCGTAGCGTTTCTCAAGGAAGGTCTTCCCCGGGAACAGGTATCTGACGAAAAGCCACGGCCGGTAAAGCCCCGGCAGGACATACTCCAGCAGGCGGGAATGCCTGACGGCCGCTTTTTCAAAAAAGCGGCTTTTTAACTTCTCCGTTCCGGGCGGCTCGAAGGCGGCAAGCTCTTTTTCCGACATCAGTTCCGGGTGCGCCGCCGCAAACCGGGTGAATACCGGGATTAGCGCCGGTTTAAGTTTCTCGTCCGCCGCGATATCGCAGGCTCTCCGCCAGAAGTCCGCCCGGTCCGTTTTCCGATATACGAACTTAACCAGGCGGGCCAGGTCCTCCAGGGTCCTCGGCCCCAGGCAGCCGTGATAAAGCAGGGTATGGGAGGCCAGATGGAGCAACTGGTCCTCAAGGCCGAGGGCGGGAACGCTCATGCCTTGCGAAACCCGCGCGGACCTGTGCCAGAGCGCTTCCGTCTCCTTCTCGTGCCAAAGCCCGGTGTGCAAGTCCACTATCACCGGCGGCGCCGAGGAGCCTGCCCTGAGCGAAGTCGAAGGGCCCGCCGGCCTGCAATAAGCCTGGGAACTGTTCTCCATAGGCTTAAAGCCCAGGCCCGCCAGCAGGGCGTCGAACGCCTTTTCGTCCCGGGGCCGCACGAGTATGTCTACATCCGTCATCTCCCGTTCCCCGGGCCCGTAAACCCCCTCGGCCAGCAGGGCCGCGCCCTTAAGCAGTATCAGCCTGAGGTTCTTTTGGGCGGCCGCCGCGCTTATCTCGTCAAGCGCGCCCAGCAACAGTATGTTCCTGGCCAGAATATCTTTCATATTTTTTGGGTAAGGGGACGTAGTTAAGTTGTTGATTCCGCTGAAAAACCCCCTCCGGCTAAAAATCAACTTTGAAAATGACCATCAAAACACTTTACCCACTGAATAAAAATCGTTTGTACGCGATCCTGGAGAGAAATATTTTGAGCGATTTTTCGCTATTTTTAAAACA
>JAHJSU010000308.1 GCA_018829985.1 Elusimicrobiota bacterium
GTTCTACAAGATATTCTAGGGGATGGCCTTTGCTTTGTCAATGCTTTTTTTTGCAGTTAAAATTAAGAAAATCGGCGGGACAGCTAAATACGGCGATTTAATAATATTTTCAGGCTGATACGGGCTAACAGCCTGTTTCAATGGGTGTTTTTGGGGTTGGAAAAAGAGGCCAAACCGGGGGGGAGATTTAAAAGTAACAGGTACCTTTTCCTTCCGGTCAATTACATAACCAGCGTAAAGGTAACTGCTCAGGTGGATAGGCTGTAGGCAGTTAGACTATTAGGTAAGAATTCGATTTGACTAACAGCCTAATAGTCTACAGTCTAAACAACCTGAGTGGTTATGCGTAAAGACCGAATTCTGCCGAACCCGGCTGAGGGCAAGTTGCGGATATTTTATGGTAAAATACTGGACGGCGTAAAATTTGCCAACGCGAGGCTCCTGGAAAATGAAGAAAATTTATATTCTCGACACCAACGTGCTCATACACGACCCGATGTCGTTCACCAAGTTCGAAGACAATACCGTGGTCATCCCCATTTCGGTCATAGAAGAGCTGGACACGTTCAAGTCCTCCGGGGACGAGCGGGGCAAGGCCGCGCGGATAGTCTCCCGGAAGCTCGACGAGATGCGCAAATCCGGCAAGCTCAACGCCGGCGTGAAGATGGAGAACGGCGGCACGCTGATCGTGGACCTGGACCACGAGCAGGTCCTGCCCAAGGAATTCCTGCTGACTGAGATGGACAACCGCATCCTGAACAGCGCGCTCTGGTTCAACCTCAAGAAACATAACGCCAGCCTGGTGACCAAGGACATAAACCTCCGTCTGAAGGCCGAAGCCGTCGGCATCAACGCCGAGGATTACGAGGCCGGCAAGGTCAAGGTGGACGAAATTTATCCGGGGCTGGTCGTCGTCGAAAAAACATCCGAATTTGTGGACAAATTCTACAAGGAAAAGACCGCCAGGAACACGGACGAACTGGTGGCCAACGAGTTCGTCATCTTCAAAGCCAGGGAAGACCCGAAGAAAAGCGCCATGGGCCGCGTGGATTTCAATGATACGTCCGTCGTGAAAATGCTCAGCCCGGAGTCCGCCCCGTGGGGCATACGCCCGCTGAACAAGGAACAGCGCTGCGCCATGGAGCTGCTGCTGGACGAGAACGTCAAGCTGGTGACCATGATCGGCTCGGCCGGCACCGGCAAGACTTTGATGTCGCTCGCCTGCGGCCTGCAGAAAGCGGTGGAAGAAAACGTCTACCGGCGGCTCATCATCTGCCGCCCCATAGTTCCCGTGGGCAAGGATATCGGCTTCATTCCCGGCACCAAGGAAGAAAAGCTTTCCACCTGGATGGGCGCCATCTACGACAACTTGGAGTTCATCATGGATAGGCGCCACCAGGACGACGCCCTGCAGAAATTTGAGTACCTTCTGCAGAACGAAAAGATAGAAATAGCCTCGGTCACCCATATCAGGGGCCGCACGCTCCCGAAGCAGTACATGATCGTGGACGACGCGCAGAACCTGACCCCGCACGAGATAAAGACCATTTTGAGCCGCGCCGGCGAAGGCACCAAGGTCGTGGTCACCGGCGACCCTTACCAGATAGACAACCCGTACCTGGACATCGCCTCCAACGGCCTGATGTACACAGTGGACAGGTTCAAGGGGCAGAAGCTTTACGGCCACCTCACCTTCACAAAGACCGAGCGCAGCCAGCTGGCCGGCCTTGTCGCCGAGCTGATGTAGGCTGCTCAAGCCACGCGGGGGCGCGGAGATTAAATGACGGAAAGCACGATCAAGTTCGGCACCGACGGCTGGCGCGGAGTGATAGCGCGGGATTTTAATTTTGAGAACGCGCTTCGGATCGCCCGCGCCGCCGCCGCTTTTGTCATATCCGACCGCGGCGAGTTCCTGAAATCCAGGAAGATAATAGTCGGTTATGACCGGCGGTTCCTGTCCGACGCGGTGGCCGCCGCCATGGCCGAAACCCTGTCGGCGCAGGGCCTTGAAACCGCTATCTGCAGCGGTCCCTTCCCGAGTTCGGCCGTCAGTCTGCTGACCATGAAGTACGGCCTGGGCGTTATAGTCACGGCGAGCCATAACCCTTATTATTACAACGGCGTCAAATTTAAATGGCGCGGCGGTTCGGCGCCGGCGGCTTTGATACGCCGCATAGAAAGCCTGATAGAAACCCAGTCGCCAGTCACCAGTCACAAGTCACCAGCCGGAGGCCGCAAACCGCCTCCCCCGCGCACGGTCTGTCATGAGGCGGAATATCTTGAGTACCTGCGCTCGCGCGCCGATATCCGGCGCATAGCGGGGGCGCGGCGTTTCCCGGTCGCGCTCGATTTCATGCACGGCTGCGCCGCCGGCTGCCTGGAAAAACTTTTCAGGCCCGGCGCCTTCCGGCTGCTGCGCGCCGGGCGGGACCCGCTTTTCGGGCTGGCCTCGCCCGAACCGGTGGAGGCGGGCCTGGGAGGGCTCGCGGCCGAAGTGCGCGCGGAGCGGGCCGCCTGCGGCTTCGCTTTCGACGGGGATGGGGACCGCTTCGCCGTATTCGACGAGCGCGGCGTTTATCTCAACCCCTCCGTGGTCTTCGGCCTTATCTGCGATTACGTAATAAATTCACGCGGCGCCAAAGGCCGCCTCGTTACCAGCGTCTCCATGGGGCGCCTCGGCGCCCGCGTGGCCCGAAAAGCCGGGCTGCCGGCGGAGGAGACGCGCGTCGGCTTCATGGCGCTGGCCGAAAGGTTAAGGTCCTGCGGCGACGTCGTCGCCGCGGGCGAGGAATCCGGCGGCTATACCTGGAAGGGAAACCTGCCGGAGCGCGACGGGCTTGTCACGGCGCTCCTGTTCATGGAGATGCTTTCCAGGACCCGCCTGACGCTTTCAGGGCTCGCGCGGCGCCTGCGCTCCGAGCACGGACCCTCGCATTACCTGCGCAAAGATTTCGGGCTTAAGGCGCCGGTGGCCGATAAGGCCGCTTTCGCGCGCCGGCTCCGCCGGCGTCTGCCGGCAAAGCCGCTGAGCCGCGCGGTAACCGGCGTTTCGGAACTGGACGGGCTTAAGCTGGTGCTGGAAGACGGGGCCTGGCTGCTGATCCGGTCTTCGGGAACGGAGCCGCTTCTCAGGATCTACGCCGAGACGTCTTCTCCGGCCGGGACGGCCGCCCTCGCCGGGCTGGCCGAAAAAGCGATAAGAAAAGAAGGATTGATATCCTGAGCAATATGGGCGATATCTACTACGCGATAGCCATGGCCGGCCGGGGACTGCGCTTCGCCGAAGCCGGCTCAAATCTGCCGAAATATATGATAGAGGCCGCCGGCCGCACGCTTTTTGAGCACTCGGTTTTCTCGCTCCCGCTTCAGCTTTCCGCAAAGATCTTTTTCATCGCGCTCAAGGAGCATGACCAGGCTTTCCGCCTCAGCGCTTTCATAAAGGAAAAA
>JAHJSU010000039.1 GCA_018829985.1 Elusimicrobiota bacterium
CAGGTTTATCCCTCCGAAGGTCGGCTCCAGAAGCTGGCAGGCGCGGATAATCTCATCGGGGTTCTCACTCGCCATTTCAAGGTCAAAAACGTCTATGTCGGCGAACCTTTTGAAGAGGATTCCTTTCCCCTCCATGACGGGCTTTCCCGCCGCGGCGCCGATATTGCCCAGCCCCAGCACGGCCGTGCCGTTGGAAATAACCGCCACAAGATTGCCCTTTGAGGTGTACTTGTATACGTCCTCCGGGTGGGCCTCTATCTCAAGGCACGGGTCCGCTACGCCGGGGGTGTAGGCCAGGCTGAGGTCCCGTTGAGTGAAACACGGCTTTGTGGAGACGACCTCCACTTTTCCGGGGGTGGGATACTCGTGATAATCCAGGGAATCTTTTTTTGTTATGCTCATAAAGCACGGCCTCCTTTTTCTTATTTTTTATTCTACCAAATTTGAGGGCGCTTCCACATCTTTTTGCCGGAGCTCAGAAAGTGTCCAGCGCGCCGTCCACCAGCCGCCGCACACGGCGCGGGTTGTTTTCGCGCAGTTCTTCCGGCAGGGCGGCGTCGGCAAAACCCTGGAAGCATACCGGCCGCACATACCGGTAGATAGCCGCGGTCCCCACGCTGGTAAAGAAGCTGTGGGTGGCGGCGGGATAGGGACCGCCGTGGTGCAGGCTCGCGCAGGGCTCAAGGCCCGTCGGGAACCCGTTGAAAAGAATGCGCCCGGCCTTGCGCTGAAGAACCCGCACAAGCCCGCCGTGCGCAAGCAGTTCGCGCTCAAAACCGTGGATGGTTGCGGTAAGGCTGCCCGGCATGCCGCGGGCGAGCTCGAGCATCTGCGCCGTGTTTTTGCAGCGGTAAATAACGGCGGCGGGGCCAAAAACCTCCTCTGACAGCTCCGGCCGCCGGCGGATCAGCCCGGCGTCGGCGGTAAATATTTTACAGGCCGCCGTTTTGGGCCCGGCGCCGCGCGGCGCCCCGGTCCCGGAGCTCCCGGCCGGTTTAACGCCCCGTATGGAAGACAGGCGCGCCGTGCCGCGGTCGTACGCCGCCTGGATGCCGGCATGCAGCATGAAAGCGGGCGGCACACGCGAGGCCTTCGCGCATACCGCGGCCAGAAACCTGTCGAATGACGTCCCGGCGACAGCCAGGACCATGCCCGGGTTCGTGCAGTACTGGCCCACGCCGGCATTCAGCGACCGGACAAAGCCTTCGGCAAGTTCTTCCGCGCGCGCGGCCGCGGCCCCCGGCAGGATGAAAACAGGGTTTACGCTGCCCATTTCGGCATATACCGGGATGGGCTCCGGCCGGGCTGCGGCGGCGTCAAACAGCGCCCTGCCGCCCCGGAGAGAGCCCGTGAAAGCCACCGCCGCGGTAAGGGGATGGCGGACCAAACCCAGTCCCGCTTCATGACCGGAGGACTGCACCAGGGAGAACATGCCCGCGGGCAGGCCCGCCCAGGCTGCCGAGCCCGCGATAACGCGGGCGACCAGCTCGCAGGTACCGGGGTGCGCCGGGTGCCCTTTTACCACCACCGGGCAGCGCGCGGCAAAAGCCGCCACCGTGTCGGTGCCGGCCGCCGAAATGGCCAGCGGGAAATTGCCTGCCCCGAAAACCGCCACCGGCCCGACTCCCATAAAAAGCGCGCGTATATCCGGCTTGGGCAGCGGCTTGCGGGCGGGCAGCGCATGGTCAATGCGCGCCTGCGCCCACGAGCCGTCGCGCGCAAGGGCCGCGAAAGCCCTTGACTGGCCGGCGGTGCGGGCCAGCTCGGAGCGCAGGCGCTCCGGGGGCAGCGCCGTTTCCGAATGCGCGCGCGCTATAATGCGGTCGGCGTCAGCTTCCAGCCGGTCCGCAATCCGTTCCAGCAGCGCCGCAATGGCCTTGACCGGAACGGTCTGCAGGACTTCGAACGCCTTGTCCGCCAGCTCCAGCGCGCGGTTCACTTCGGCGGCGCCGGCTTCGCAGAACGCGGGCTCAAGCGGCTCCCCGGCGGCCGGATTTACGGCCCGGAATTTGCGCCGGCCCGAACCGCAATATTTGCCGCCGATAAGATGTTTGCCCGTTAAGTTTTTTTCAGTTGGTTTCATGCGTTTAAGCAACGTTCCGCCTTCCCCCCCCCGGATTCCTAAGCGGCGTCTTGCCTGACCACAGATGCGGAGCGGAACAAGCGCTTTCAGGCAAATGTCCGGATAGTTTTAATAAAAACGTTAAAGCTATAAGAAAAGTTGGAGGCGGTGTTAATAAAAGGCGCAATAGCGCGGGCTCCGCTTACTTTCTGGTATTCCGGGATTATTTTAAGCAGTTCATCTTCCGCATTGGCAAGCCTGTCCGGATTGCGGAATTTCGCTTTGCGCGACAAACCGGCAACGGCCGGTTTGTCGTACGCGTTTGAAAGCGCTTTCATATCCCCAAGAATCCATGACTCAAGGCAATGCACCGCAATCCGCACGGTGCAGTCAGGGCGCCCCGTGTCTTCGCAGATTTTTAAAAGCTTTCTTTTAAGGGAAACACAATCCTCGGAATCTTTATCTCTCAGGATAAGAAAGTGAAGATTCGGCTCCCGCCAGGCGCGCAGTTTCCTGGGGATGGAGATCTCCAGATCTTTCTTCCCGTCATGGGTTATATAGGTGCAGTTGATCCGTGGCGCAATTTTAGCAAGGACGCCTTCCAGAAAAACCCTGGCGGCTTTCTCCTCCAACATCAAAACAAGCCTTGTCATTTCGGGTCGGCCCCCTCAAACAAGCCTTGTTTCCACAATGCCCCCGGGGTATCCCCCTCTTTCACGAGATTTACCAATAGTTTTGATTCGGAGGCTTTGTAGATTTTGGTGTAGCCCTTATCTTTGCCAAGCCAGTATATTTCCTCAAGTTTTATGTGATTCAGGAATTCAGGAGAGTGTGTCGAAACAAAGACTTGTCCGCCCCGCCTGGCATAGTCGCGGAATTCTTCCGTTAATTCAGTCAGCAACTGGGGGTACAGTTGATTCTCCGGTTCCTCAACGCACAATAACGGGTAAGGTTTCGGGTCGTGGAGCAGGACGAGATACGCGAACATTTTTATTGTCCCGTCTGAGACATATCTGGCGATAAACGGGTCTTTAAACGAGCCGTCATGAAATTTAAGAACCATGCGTCCGTCTTCGGTTGATACGGCCTGGACATTCTTTACTCCGGGCACGCGCCTTTTCATTTTTTCAAGTATTTGGCCGAATAAATCCTTGTGATTTTCATATATATGCCGGGCCACCAGCGCCAGGTTGTCGCCCCGTGTTGAAAGATGTTCCGCCACTCCGGCGTCCCGGCTTGGCCGCGCGTCGGAAATATGAAAATCTGAAACATGCCAGTTCTCAATTAATTTGCGGAAAGAGGCGACGATTTTAAATTTTTCAAACTGTCCCAGTCCTTTTATCGCCAGGATGTCGTTGGATTCCAGTTTCTGTGGTTCGCGCACCATTTCCGCGGCGGTTTTACCGTATTCGCTTTCATTTACAACAGCCTGGCCTTCGCCGAGCTTAAAGTCCAGAAATTTCCACGGCCGGCCCCGCTGCCCCCGCCTATATTTCAATTGTTCCTTCACCACGGCCGGCAATCCTTCGTATAGCCCAATAGCCAGGCTGTAAGTGGCAAAGGGGCCGTCGCCGCCTTCGCGGAATTTCACTTCAAAAGATATCGGCCCGTTGCTTCCACGGCTCACTACCTCGTTAAATCCTCCCCTGTTAATTAAGGCGGATTTGACATTATGCACCAGAGAGTCGCGCAAAAAACCAAAAACATCAAACAGCGTGGATTTCCCGCTTCCATTCGCGCCCACAAACAGCGCCATGGAAGGGATATCCTTAATTATGACATCCTGAAAAACACTGAAGTTCTTTATGGAAATTGACTCAATCTGCATTTCGTTCTCCTTAAGGTACTATTATCGCAAACTTAGGCCCCTGGTTAAAATCTATTTCCCCCCCACCCTGCCCGAAGCAACGCCTGTGGAAAAAAGCGCCTGGCGCCTTCCCCCGCCGAATGAAAAGCAGCCTGTTCCCTGATTTTAAAACCGCCCGAATTACCTTGCATTTAA
Organism: Elusimicrobiota bacterium; assembly: GCA_018829985.1. Lineage (GTDB taxonomy): Bacteria > Elusimicrobiota > Elusimicrobia > Elusimicrobiales > UBA9959 > JAHJSU01. Next base: position 4,065 of record JAHJSU010000039.1, read on the forward strand.
AGTTTAAGCAGCGTCCCGCCTGGCCCTACGATGGGCTTCCCGAAAGGCTTTGGCCATCATTTCTTCATAGGCTCTCCGAGATTTGTCTTTGTCTCCTCCGTGACGATAGAACGCTGCTATGGCTTCCTTTCCTTTGGGCGTTGCCTCGCCTGCAAAATGCTCAGGGTAAAGGAGACCAATCGAGCGTTTTAGCCACACATAGAAAAAATCAGATAAGTTGGAGTAACTAACATTGTCGTAATAGGGCGGATCGGTGATAATTGCGTCGAAAACGCTGTCATCAAACGGCAATTCCATGGCAGAACCCCTCGCGACATGTGCGGGCTGTCCACCAAATGTGATGCCGGCGCGAATGCCGTTCTCTGCGTTCTCAACGATTGCCGCCCAATCGCCTACGGAACCCCCCCAAGGGTTGGCTTCTACGAAATCCCACACCATTGGAAGAGATTGTCGGGCGAAGGTGTGTTGCAGTTTCTCGCCGACGGGGTTCCAAGTGCAGAGTGTAGACCAGTGATCGGCGGCCCTGTCATGATACGCAGCTATGTGGGTACAGATTGCGAGAAGCCGATCTGCCGAAGCCGAAGACGGATAGTGCAATTTATAGCCCGAAAGAATGCGAAGAGCACTGGCAAAATGCAATAGGGTTAGTTGTTGCCGACGGGAATATAAAGATGCCCATGTAGTTAGGCCGAATCGATGCGTGTCCATGGAGCGGGGGTTTACCTCGATTCGCTCATTAGGTAAGGTCAGGTCCGTTTTATGGCAAAGCTTTTCGATGCGGCGATGGATGTCGGCTTCGTCGGGTGAGGCATTCGGAATCTCATCGGCAGCGAGATAGACCTTTCCCTTGGTGCCGGGGCGGGTGCAGACGACGGCCATAAGTTTCTGACCCATGCGTTCGACACAACCTTCGGCCTTCACATGGTCACTATCGGCAACTGTACCGCAGAAAGGACAAGCTGCGTTGCCAGCCTTGGAGAACGCGCTAGGGTCGAAGCCGAGTTCCTTCTCTGTCCTCACCTCAACGATTTTAAAGCGGACTTCCTTTTTACCCTTAGGTGCAACCATCTTCATGGCCACATAGCGACCATCTTTTTTGCAGAGCCAGGTCTGCTTGACAAGCGGCACGGTTGCACCGCAGGCGGGATTTTTACACTTGACTGTCCGGGTCCAAAGGTAGGCCACGGGCATCAGAAAGCCAGGTTGGGTTTCATCTGGTGGCACAGGCATCTTGCCTGTGCATTCATAAAAACCAACCCATTTCTCTGGTGACTCCGCAAGCTGTTTTTTTACGGGATTGTCGCGGATGTAATTCCATTTTTCAAGGAACTCACCCTCATCCCGGACAATCCGGTCGAAGCTCTCTTCCTGCCAGACCGTCCCTGTACACCCGATCATCTCATTGATGCGGTTTGCCGTATAGGACTTGATGGAGTGCAAAATGCTGGAAAGCGACCACCATTTGGTAGCACAGCCATCTTGGCTGTGCATGCACAGGCTGGAAGCCTGTGCTACCGAAGCCTGAGCCACCATTTCTCTGGGCTGAAACAGAAGGTGGACATGATCCGGCATGACGACCGCGGACCAGAGCACGTATCGCTGACCATCGAAATGGAGGCACGCATCCAAAACCAGTTTGCGAGCAGCGGAAGATAATTCCAGGCCTTTCGTTCGGAAAGTAACAAAGTAGGTGGAGCCTCCTATCTGCCAGTGAGGGAGGTTTCTTCGGGTGATAAACAAATCTTTCTGCACAGGCTGGAAGCCTGTGCCACCAGTGCCACCAGTGCCACCAGTGCCACCTTGTTCCTTGCCCCTGAATTCAGGATCGGGGATCAGCGGGTACAGGTCGCCGATTTCAGTCTTGACCTTCTTCAGTACCCAGTTGCCCCAGTAGCGGACTTCCTCGGCCAGTCCTCCCCAGGTGGTTTCACCCTTCTCGTTCTTCGGGCCGGTCATTCCCCTCGCGGCAGGGTCCGGCTTGCCGTACTTCTGCGGATAGACCAGCGTGCAAAGCTGGATGATGTGGGCGACGGGATTTAAGTCCAGCGCGTAGGCTTCGCAACCCAGGCGGAGGGCTTCCAGAGGAATCGC
>JAHJSU010000309.1 GCA_018829985.1 Elusimicrobiota bacterium
GTCTGGTTATTGGGCACCCTATATGCCTATGGCGACTATCTTGCGAACGATCCCGTCTTTATACAAAAGATCCGCTCTCCGATAGTAAAAATAGCGCAACATCTTACTGCGTATGATACTCATTGATTTGTTACTGCTGGTCGGTTTTCTGGCCATAGCAAAAGTTCTTGGCGAGAAAGCCCTTATCGTCGGCAGAGTGGATACAGGCACAATTGATATCCCGGGTTATTTCGCGTTGGGCATTGGGCTTGCGATAATCTCATACGCCGTGTTTTTTCTGGGGTTAAGCCTTGGATTAAGAGGCGTCTATTTCAAAGGAGCTGCGCTTGTTTTGCTTGTGTTGTGGCATAGGGAGATTATACGCACCGTCTGTGAAGCCGCGGTTTCATTAGGCGGACTGGCTGGAGAAAAAGAGCGCGGCACGTTCAACACGCTTTTATGGATACTGTTGTTAGTGAGCGTGATATTCAACATTTTATTCAATTATGCGCCTCCCACCGGCGACGACGAACTTATTTATCATTTAGCTCTGCCTAAAAAGTATTTATTGCACGGAAAGATATTTAACATTCCCGAAGATCCCCTGTCCTATTTTTTCCTTACGCTTAACCTGCTTTATATCCCGCTCATGGCAATTAAAGGGACGATTGCGGCCAAACTGCTAAGCGCCGCCTTTGGAATACTTGATATGGCGCTCGTTTATTTGTTGACACGCACGTTTATAGGAAAACGCTACGCGTTATTGGCGGCAATATTGTTTTATACGGCGCCGCTGACTATCGGCTTGTCCGGAACCGGCAGAATTGATGCGGGTGTGACGTTCTATGCGCTGCTGGCGCTCTGGAGCTTGTTGAGATACTCACGCGCCGCGCTAAAAGCTGAAAATACCTGGTTTGTCCTTTTCGGGATATGCTCAGGCATCCTTATGGCAAGCAAAATGACGGGGCCTTTTTTTGTCGCGGCCTTTGCGATAATGCTGGCCGCGGTTTTAATCGCTAAAAAGAAAAGTGTTTTCGGGACCGTGCAAACCGTGGTCGTATATGGACTGACAACCTTGCTGTTTATTTTGCCGTGGCTGATAAAGAATGCGATCTGGACCGGGAATCCGCTCTACCCCGCCAAAATATCGTCGCGGCTGGCCTATGATGAGGGATTGTATTATATAATGCTGGCGAACAGCGGCGCCAGGCCGGCAATGGGAATAATTAAAAACTATTTCTTCAGTATTATAACGGGCACCGGATATGTGATCGCCGCATTCCTGCCGCTCTATTTCATTCTTAAAAAAAAGGATTCAACGATTAACTTCCTGCTTGTTTTCGCGGGGTTGTTTATATTGATATTATGCGTATCCGGCTACGCGCTGGATCTGTCGCGCTATACTTACTGCTGTTATGCCGTTTTTGCCATCGCCGGCGCGTATACGCTGGTTACGCTGTCGGACGCTGATTCGCAATTGAGGCGGCTTATAACGGTACTGGCGCCGGTCATGATCCTGGTCCCCGGTGTGTGCATGAGCGTCTATTTCGGCGCAAAGCGGATACCCTATGTCCTGGGGTTCCAGTCAGAGGATCAGTATCTTCAGAAGGAATATGAATTTGAAGGGTGGGATGTCGTCAAATGGGTCGGTAAAAATATCTCATCGGCTGCCAGGATCTTCTATTTAGGAGAAACCTTCGCAAAAGGTTATTACTATGACCAAAGCATGATCACCGGCAATCGTCCCGGTATATTGCGTTACTCGTTAAGCGAGGCGAAAGCATATTTCAAAAGCAATAACATCGGCTATCTAATCCTGCACAGGAATCAATATGTGGAAACAAACGGCGTTTTTTACCACGCTATGCCGTTTATGAATGTATACTGGTTTGAGGGCACCTCTATTGATCGGGAACTCACCTTATTGTATTCAAGCAAAGAGACATGCGTTTATAAGATTTAATATCCTATGAAAATTGCCGGGAATATCGCGTGCCCTATCTGTTCCTTGTCGGATAATGAGTTTTTTTTAAGCGGGCGGGATTACCTTTCATCTTATACCCGGCGGTTTACCCTTGTAAAATGCGCCGGCTGCGGACTAATCTATCTGAACCCGCAAAAAGAATTGGAGGACGCGCAGGCTCTTTATCGACCCGATTATTATAGAAGCGTGAAGAAGGTTTCAAGGATTCTGGAAGCGCTGTTTTTGCAAGAAAGAAAAGGAATCGTTGAGGGCTCGGGGAAGTCTTCCGGAACGATGCTGGATATCGGATGCGGAACGGGGGAATTCCTGAAAATCATGAAGGCCGGGGGATGGGAAACGGCCGGCGTGGACCCGTCAGAGGAGCGGAACAAACGCTCAACGGACGACAATAAAATATACAGCGCGGATTTAATGGAAATTAAATTCGGAGAACAGAGTTTCGACGTAATTACCTTGTGGCAGGTGTTGGAGCATCTGCCGGACCCCGATAGATACCTGGCGGAAACACACAGATTGCTTAAGAAAGACGGGATTTTGGTTTTATCCGTTCCGAATATAAATAGTTTGCAGGCCCGACTTAGCGGCGCCAGATGGTTCAACCTGGATCTGCCTCGGCACAGGTGGCAGTTCACCCCGGAAACTCTGCAGAAAATGCTGGATAAAACCGCTTTTCGTCTTAAAGAGATAAAGCATTTTTCTCTTGAGTATAATCCTTTCGGCTGGTGGCAAAGCATTTTGAATCTGCTGGGCTGCGAGATGAATTTTGCTTATAAATTCCTCAAGCGGGGCGTTGTGCAAAAGGGCGGCTCGCCGGCCGCAAGATTTTATACGATCTTGTGCACGGTACTGCTTGGTGTGCCGCTATTGCTGCCCGCTTTTGTGTTGAGTTTTATCGAGAGCGCGCTATCGCGCGGCGGCATAGTGACTGTTATCGCCCAAAGGCGCCCGGAGGAAGGCTGATGCCCGGGCGTCACATTGCAGAGGCCTTGCGGCGTCACACCTCCGACGGTAAAGGCTGCTGCGCGCAAGCTCCGTTAGGAGCGGAATCCCGGCAAATGAAGTCATCGAAGCGGATGTTTTTACTTTAAGCCGGTGCGGATTTCTTGCTATCATATATCCACCTTATTCCTCGGTTTCAAAAGAAATGAAGGGGGAGGTAAAGAGTTTATAATGAATTGCTCGCCTCAAAGGCATTCAACTAAATTTGGGACACCCGTAGATTATAGGCTGACTCTCTATGGTGTTCATTTCGTTTTTCTTAGCATCTTTTTGTGTGTGGTTTCAATCACGCTTCAGGTTATAGGTTTTACGGCAATAAGTACGGTTTGTGCAAGGTGCTCATTTATCCTCTTTCTTATATTCATAGCGTTCTCATTATCCAATCAGATTTTTATAGCACCAAGGAATAGTTCAAGCTATAACAAGTGGCTGGAATTTAACCCGGTGGAAAATCTAAATATCTGTGTTGTAATGACGGCTTATAATGACGAAGAATCTATCGGCATATCTGTTAAGGACTTTAAAACAAGGGAATTCGTCGGCGAAGTAATAGCGATTGATAATAATTCTACTGATAAGACTTCAGCGATAGCGGAACAAGCCGGAGCAAGGGTGTATCGCGAGTCAATCCAGGGATATGGAGCCTGTTGTATGCGGGCATTAAAGGAAGGGTTGAAGTCAAACTGCAATGTGGTATGTCTGGTTGAAGGTGACGGCACGTTTTCGGGCTCTGACCTGAAAAAACTGGTCGCATATCTTGAAAATGCCGATATGGTTATCGGCACCAGGACGACAATTGAATTAAATACTCCGGATTCACAGATGAACCTGTTTATGCAATATGGAAATGTGTTTATGGCTAAACTGCTTCAGCTGCGTTTTTGGAAGGTCAGATTGACCGATCTGGGCTGCACATACCGGATTATAAGGAAAGATTCGCTCGCAAGGATAATTGAGCGGTTGACAATAACGGGAAATGAATTTTTATGTGAGATGACATTGGCGGCCTTGGAAGAAAATTTGAAGGTTATTGAGGTCCCTCTCTCATTAAAAAAACGAATAGGTAAAAGCAAGGGTGTCGGAGGCAATATTTATAAAGGATTTATGACCGGAATGAGAATGTGGCGCTTGATTTTATTTAATTGAGGGCAAAATTATGAGTGAAGCGGCGTATTTTAATACACGGTTTACTGTTGATGATAAAAGAAATAAAATGTGGCAAGTTATTGCTGCATATTTACAAAGATATATTGATATGGACGCTAAAGTCGTTGATATCGGGGCGGGTTACTGCAGTTTCATTAATAATATCGAGTGTAAGGAGAAATATGCGGTCGATGCATTCCCCGATTTTGTAACATGGGCCAAAACCGGGGTGAAAGCCCATGTCGCGGCGTCATATGATATGCCTTTTTTAGAATCCGGCTATTTCGATGTGGTTTTTTCCAGTAATCTGCTGGAACACCTGACCTATGAAGAACTGGGCGGGACTTTTAAAGAGATCAAAAGAATTTTGAAAAAGAACGGGAAAGTGATTCTGATAGGACCGAACTATAAATATTGTTATCGCGATTATTATGACGACTATACGCACAAAACACCTTTGTCTCATGTGGGAGTAAGCGACTGGTTGCGGTCATTAAACTTTGAAATTGAACGGTGTTCGCCGAGATTTCTCCCATTTTCTTTTAAGACCATATTGCCGAAGATGAAAATACTCGTGTGGTTGTACCTTCGGTTTCCGATCAAGGTTATGGGGAAACAAATGCTTGTTATAGCGCGGAAAACCGGGGGTTGACATGAACTGCACCATATGCGGAACTGAGATCAAAATCAAGATTTTATCCGCGCCCTGTCCGGACGACCTGCAGGGCGATAGCTGTTTGCTGATCCGAAAATAGTCTTGAATAAAACAGAAAAATTATTAAAACAGGACGGAATGTCGTTTTTAAGCATTCCCGGTTTTATTCGTTCAATGCTGATGCCATTTATGCTCAACACGATAAAGAGAACAGGAATCATTGGGGCGCATTCATTCAAAAAAGAGATGCTGAAATGAAAAAAAAGACAGCGCTTATCGCCCCTTCTTTTAAAAAGCTCATATATGAAAAAACAAAAATTAAAGTCGGGGTGCCGTATTCCCCGAATTTAACGCTGGCCACTCTTGCGGCCGGTCTCCTCAGGGAAGGCCATTCGGCAATCATAATTGATTTAAATCTGGTCGACTCTCCGATGGAGTATTTAAAAGAGCAAATAACCAGATTCAACCCCGATTATGCGGGGATTACGTTTACCACCCCCTTATTCTATGAGATGGCTAAAATCAGTGAGCTGATTAAAACCATGAATCCCCGGATAATTGTGATGGGCGGAGGCGCTCACGCTTCCAGTTTGCCGGAAGACACCTTGAATGATTCCTCACTGGATATTGTGGCTGTCCAGGAAGGAGATTTAACTCTTCTTGATGTTGTTGACGGCAAGAAACTGAATTCAATCGACGGTATTTATTATCGTGAGGGGAGTAAGATCATAAAAAATCCTGCCCGTAAATACATTGAGGATTTGGACATGCTTCCTTATCCTGCATGGAATTTGTTCGATTTAAGCAAATATAAGACAACAAGATTGTTGGCAAGAAAGAATCCTGTGGCATGGTTGGAAACAAGCAGGGGGTGTGTTTTCGGTTGTACGTATTGCAATAAAAGCGTTTTCGGCCGGACTTTCAGGGTAAAAAGCCCGGCAAGAGTTGTTGATGAAATGGAACATCTGTTGAAGTCGGGTTTTAAAGAGATACACATAGCCGATGATATGTTTACTACGGACATAGAGAGAGCAAAAACAATCTGTAGGGAAATCATAACCCGTAAGATGAAGGTTCCGTGGGTTTCCGTTACCGGGATACGGGTTCATCCGTTTGATGAAGAACTTGCCGGATTAATGAAAAAAGCGGGCTGCTACAGAATTCTTTTTGGCATTGAGTCAGGGAACCAGCTCATTCTGGACAATATCAAAAAAAACATAACCCTCGAACAGGTGCGGAATGCGGTAAAAATCTGCAAGAAAGCGCGGCTGGAAACTTTCGGGGCGTTTATGCTGGCTCTTCCGGGTGAGACGGAAAAAACCATGCAAAATACCATAGATTTTGCCGTTGAACTTGATGTTGATTTGGCCAAGGTAACCATAACAACGCCTCTGCCGGCAACTCCGTTGTATAATGAATTGCAAAAGAAAGGCAATATAAAAACAAAGGACTGGAGTAAATTTAACATGTATCTTCCGGCGAATGATATTTATGATCATCCCAATCTCGACTGGAAAGTGGTTGAAAAATATTACAACCGATTCTATAGAAGATTTTATTTGAGGCCCGGCTATATTTTCAAAACTTTTATAAATTCATTAAGGCGCGGTAATTTATTTTATTATATTTCGTACTTTTTTAAAACAAAATGGTAGAAAGCTTTTTTTAAAATTCCGACAACACTAAAAAAGCCGGTAAAAGCAAGGATGTCGGCGGGGATTATTTTTAAGGCGGCGGCAACGGCTTTGGATATGTGGCGGTCGATCATGTCCGGATAAAAAGATTCCACACCTATCGAATTGAGGCAAATCGAATGATGAAAAATTTCCTGAAGTATGCATGCTGCCCGGAATGCGGGGCCGAGTTTACGATTGACGACTTCGCAATGAACGGGCCCCGAGTCCAGGAAGGAATACTGCGCTGCACGAAATGTGCGGCGGCCTTCCCGATCATCAACGGCGTCCCGAGGATCCTGCGTCCGGCGATGATAGGCGAACTTGTTTCCGCGTACGCCGATTTCCGCCGTAAATATGCCCGGCGGCTGCAGATGCCCGATAACGCTCTTGCGGCGCCCGATGTCAGCCGTTCCCTGAAAGTGGCGAAAATGTATGAATACGGCTGGTCTATCTACTCAAAAGTGGCTGAAGAATATAAACGCGAATTCGACGACGTGA
>JAHJSU010000310.1 GCA_018829985.1 Elusimicrobiota bacterium
GTCTGGTTATTGGGCACCCTATATGCCTATGGCGACTATCTTGCGAACGATCCCGTCTTTATACAAAAGATCCGCTCTCCGATAGTAAAAATAGCGCAACATCTTACTGCGTATGATACTCATTGATTTGTTACTGCTGGTTGGTTTTCTGGCCATAGCAAAAGTTCTTGGCGAGAAAGCCCTTATCGTCGGCAGAGTGGATACAGGCACAATTGATATCCCGGGTTATTTCGCGTTGGGCATTGGGCTTGCGATAATTTCGTACGCAGTGTTTTTTCTGGGATTAAGCCTTGGATTAAGAGGCGTCTATTTTAAAGGAGTTGCGCTTATTTTGCTTGTGTTGTGGCATAAGGAGCTTATACGCACTGTCTGTGAAGCAGCGGCTTCATTAGGCGGGCTAGTTCGGGAAAGGGAGCGCAGCACATTCGCCACGCTTTTATGGATACTGTTGTTAGTAAGCGTTATATTCAACATTTTCTATAATTACGCACCTCCCACTGGCGAAGACGAGCTTATTTATCATTTAAATTCGCCCCAAAAGTATTTATTGCACGGAAAAATATTCGACACTCCTGAAGATCCTATATCCTATCTCTTCCTTACGCTCAACCTTCTCTATATTCCGCTCATGGCAATTAAAAGCGTGCTTACGGCCAAACTGCTAAGCGCCGCCTTTGGAATACTTGATATGGCGCTTGTTTATCTGCTGACCCGCACGTTTTTGGAAAAGCGCTACGCGCTATTAGCGGCGGTATTATTTTATACAACACCGTTGACTATCGGTTTATCCGGGATCGGTAAAATTGATGCGGGTGTAACGTTCTACGCGCTGCTGGTGCTCTGGAGTTTTTTGAAATACTCACGCGCCGCGCTCAAAGCTGAAAACACCTGGTTCGTTGTTTTTGCGGTATGCTCGGGCATCCTCGTAGCAAGCAAATGGTCCGGGAGTCTTTTTGTCGCAGCCGTTACTATAATGCTGGTCACGGTTCTAATCGCTAAAAATAAGGGTATTTCTGGGACTGTGCGAACCGTGGCCGTATATGGACTGACAATCATGCTGTTCATTTTGCCGTGGCTCATAAAGAATATGCTTTGGGCCGGCAATCCGCTCTATCCTGCCAGGATATCGTCGCGACTACCCTACGATGAAGCACTCTATTGTCTAATGCAGATAAAAGATAACAAGGCCATAATAGAAATAATTAAGTACTATTTTTTCAACATTATAACGGGTACCGGATATGTGATCGCCGCATTCCTGCCGCTCTATTTTATTCTTAAAAAAAAGGATTCAACGATAAATTCCTTGCTTATTTTTTCGGGACTATTTATATCAATACTATGCATATCGGGATATGCGTTGGATCTTTCGCGCTACACTTACTGCTGTTATGCCGTTTTCGCCATTGCCAGCGCGTATACGATAGTTACGTTGTCAGATACTGATTCGCAACTGAAGCGGTTTATAACGGCATTAGCGCTGGTCATGATCCTGTTTCCCAACGTGTGTATGAGCGTCTATTTTGGCGCAAAGCGAATACCCTATATCATGGGAATCCAATCAGCGGATCAGTATCTTCAAAAGGAGTATGAATATGAAGGGTGGGATGTCGTCAAATGGGTCGGCGAAAATATTCCGCCGACTGCCAGGATCTGCCATTTGGGAGAAGTCTGGGCAAAACGTTATTATTACAATCAAAGTATAATCACCGGCAATCGTCCCAGTATATTGCGTTATTCGTTAAGTGAGGCGAAAGCATATTTCAAAAGCAATAACATCGGCTATATAATTCTACAGAAGAATCAATATACGGAAGTAAAGGGTGTTTTGTATAACACTTTGCCGTTTTTGAATGTGTACTGGTTTGAGGGCACCTCTATTGATCGAGAGTTCGTCTTGTTATATTCAAATAATAAGACATGCGTTTATAAGATTGTCGCAGGGTGATCGTGGTACGGTTACAGCATGTTTTACCCGAAGCAGCTAAATTTGTGCTCGGCGTTAGTTAATAATAGAATCTGGTAGTTCAAATAGGTGCTAGGAGCCTGTCCGAGTAAGAGGTTCCTCAAGGCGAAACTTCGGATTTTGAGCTGAGGCGAGGAGCGAGGAACGAGCAGGCTCGTTGGAGCCTGTGAGTGACGAGCAACGAAGCAACAGGCCAAAAGCCGAAGTTGCAGGCCGGAGCATATTACTCGGATAGGATCCTAGAACCGCTTAGCGTCAATTTAACACAGAAACGGAGCAGGCATGTCCCATAAAAAACTGTCCAGTCAGGAGAAACAACGGGGCATAAACCGGATATTCGGCGTCATCATCAGAAGATGCCATCTCTTTTTAAAGGTTTTTTTTGCAAACCTGCGTTTCACCAGCGCTTTGGAACGTGTCTGGCGCGCGCGTTTTGATAGAATCAAGCGTGACTTCCTAAAAAGCGATCCGCTCTTTCTGCCTTCCAGGTACTGGTGCATAATTTCCTTTTTTTACCGCATGGTGCTCAGAGGTCTTGGCTTTGCGGGATTTAAGACGACTTTCGGCCGTTTCCTCGCGGCCTATGAACCCGGCAATCCGCGCCTGTTTGAGGCGCTTCACCATCTTTATGCGGCTGCCCTTGAGCGAAGGGACACCTGGGGTCTTCTGCGCTCCATAGAAGAGCCTTTGCTGGGCAAAGGCGACTTCGTAGTTAACCGGGGCCGGCGTTTAAGCATTGACCTTCTTCAATCCATCGACGAGTTCTACCGCCTGCAGGAAGCGCTGAATTTTAAAAAAGACGATCCGATAGTGTTCTGCGAGTTGGGAGCGGGTTATGGAAGGCTGGCGGAAATAGTTATGACCGCTATGCCCAATGCTACCTATCTCATTTTCGATTTGCCTGAAACCCTGCTCCTGTCGCAGTATTACCTGTCAACGCTGCATCCGGAACGCAAAACGGCCTTCTATCCGGAATCTCTGGAGTATACCCGTTCACGCGAAAAGCTCGCCTCTTGCCGGCTCGTTTTCGGATTGCCCCAGCAACTGCGGGAGCTTCCTGAAAACTATGTCAACGTCTTTATCAATGTATATTCGTTTATGGAAATGAGCGCCCGGCAGGTAAACGGATATTTCAGCATCATTGAACAGCTTCAGGTGGACGCTTTGTATATCAAAGAGCACAAACACGAGATCAATCTGTTTGACCAGGTCGTACACACGGATGAAAATTATCCTATCCGCCCTTCGTGGCGGAGAATATATCATGGGACCTCCGCTCTTTTTGAGCATGTTTTTGAAGCCGTTTATCGGATAGATAAAATACAATAGCAGTAAAATTCCTGAAAACAGCCAAGCCTGTTGTTTTAATAATTCATTTTTCATGAAATACACTAATGACGTATTGTGCCCCATTTGTTCACAGCCGGATAGCAGTTTTTTTTTAAGCGGGCGGGATTACCTTTCATCTTATACCCGGCGGTTTACCCTTGTAAAATGCGCCGGCTGCGGACTAATCCGGCTTGACCCGCAACAGGAACCGGAAGACGGACAAGCCCTTTACCAGCCGGATTATTACAGGGAGATGAAAGGAATTTCTAAAATTCTTGAGACGCTATTCCTGAATGAAAGAAAAAGAATTGTTGAAAAGTTTAAAAAACCGCCGGGCGCATTGCTGGATCTCGGCTGTGGAACCGGCGGGTTTCTGAAAGTCATGGCGCGCGGCGGCTGGAAGGCGCAGGGCATTGAGAAGTCGGATAAAATTAAAAAATATTCAACTGAAGAAAACAAAATTTATTGCGCGGATCTGCTGGATATGAAGTTTGACGGCGGAAGTTTTGATGTCATTACGCTATGGCAGGTGCTGGAGCATTTATCCGACCCGAAAAAATATTTAGCGGAAATAAACAGGCTGCTTAAAGAGGACGGAATTCTGGTCGTTTCAGTTCCGAATATCGGCAGCATGCAGGCAAAATTCGGCGCAAACAAGTGGTTCCATCTGGATGTGCCCAGGCATATATGGCATTTTACGCCGGAAACCGTTTCGGAACTGCTGCGCCGCGCCGGTTTCCGCGTGAAAGAAATAAAACATTTTTCTCTGGAGTATAATTCGTTCGGCTGGTGGCAGAGCATATTCAACCTGCTGGGCTGCGAAATAAATTTTATTTATAAGTATCTCAAGCGCGGCGCCGTTCAGAAGGAATACGCAACGGCAAAAAGAATTTATACAATCTTATGCGCGGTATTGCTCTCGCTGCTGTTTTTATTGTTTGCTTTTATCCTGAGTTTTATTGAAAGCGCTTTACTGCGCGGCGGCGTTATAACCGTTGTGGCGGAAAAAGGCGGGGATATATAAAATGAAAAAAGATTTTTTACGGCACATATGCTGCCCGGAATGCGGCTCTGAATTTACAATTGAAGAGTTTGCGGCAAACGGGCCGGAAGTCGTGGAAGGTCTGCTGCGGTGCGCAAAATGCGCTATAAACTTTCCGGTAATAAACAATGTTCCCAGAATACTGCGCCCGGCGATGATGGGCGAACTGGTCGGCGCGTATGCCGGCTTCTGCCGGAAATATTCCCGGCGGCTGCAGATGCCCGATAACGCTCTTGCGGCGCCCGATGTCAGCCGTTCCCTGAAAGTGGCGAAAATGTATGAATACGGCTGGTCTATCTACTCAAAAGTGGCTGAAGAATATAAACGCGAATTCGACGACGTGA
>JAHJSU010000311.1 GCA_018829985.1 Elusimicrobiota bacterium
GGCTGAAAATGTTTGAAAATATAAAGGCTTTGCTTTCTGAAAGCGCCGGGTTGTCCGGTTTATTCAGGAGGAATCTGGTTAAGGAATATCTTCAGACGCTGGCTCTTTCCTTTGTTTATTCACGCGCGCCGTACAACGCCCTTATCTTTTGCGGCGGGTCGGCCCTTGGGCACTGTTACGGCCTGCCCCGGCTTTCGGAGGATCTGGATTTTATAGACGCCCAAAACACGGTTGACCTGGCGGCTTTAGGCGCGGACCTTAAGGAGTATTTCCACTCAAGGCATGGGTTGAAACTTGTTCCAAAAATACAGAAATTCAGGCTGCTGCTTAAATTCCCTATGCTGTTTGAGCTTGGGTTGGCCAGGTATCCGGAATCGGACCTGCTTTTCCTGAAAATTGAGACATACCGGGATTTTTCGTTTTGCCGCAAGTATAAGGTTGAAATAGTTCCGCTTTTTGAACACGGACAGTCCGTATTGGTCAGGACTTTTGATCTGCCCACGCTTATGGCCACAAAAATACGGGCTGTGCTGAACCGCCGGTGGGAAAAAACCGGCAAAAAAGGCGCCCCCCTGGCGGTTGTAAAGGGCCGGGATTATTTTGACCTTATGTGGTATCTGCAAAAAGGCGTGGAACCGAATCTGGACTGCATGGAAAATATTCCGGATAAAAAAGAGCTTTACCTGAAACTTGCGGCGGCTGTCGGCAAAATAGACGCCAAAAGCGTTAAGTATGATTTGGACGCGCTTATAGCCGACAGGGATTATGTAAACGATCTTGCCGGCAATTTAAAGCAAATATTACTGGAAAGATTGGCGCGCTATTGAAGTATAGAACCGGAAAACCAGGAAAACCGGGGACAGACAACGGTTTTCCAAAAATATTGATATTATGAAGCGATTTTTTGATTTTATTCTGGCTGCGGTTTTGGTGATTATCCTTGGCATTCCGCTGCTTCTTATTGCCGTATTCATCAGGCTAAGGTCTAAGGGGTCTGCCATTTTCTGGACGGATCGTGTCGGCGTCAATAATATCATTTTCAAAATGGCTAAATTCAGGACCATGAAGATAGACACACCGCAAATGGCTACGCACCTAATGACAAATCCCGGCGCTTATTTAATTCCCGGCGGGAATTTTCTGCGCAAATACAGCCTGGATGAGTTGCCGCAGTTATTCAATGTTTTAACCGGCGATATGAGTTTTGCAGGTCCCCGGCCAGCATTGTTTAATCAAGATGATCTGGTTGCATTGCGTACAGGGAAGCGGGTGCATACACTGATTCCGGGGCTTACCGGCTGGGCGCAGGTCAACGGCCGTGATGATTTGCCGATTCCTGTTAAGGTTGAGTACGATGAGTATTATCTCAAGCATCGTTCTTTTGCCTTTGACCTTAAAATTCTGTTCATGACCGCGTGGCAGGCTATAACGGGGAAAGGGGTGAGGCATTAGGGGGAAGCTGGGCAGCTAGGCGGCTGGACGGCTAGACAGCGGGGAAGCTGGGCTGGGTAGCGAAACGGGGTATTGACATAGTGGGTTTTGTGTGGTATAGTTTATTTTAGATACAAAAAGACAATCATAAGTTGTCTTTTTTGCTTTTTTGTAAACCAATAGGGGTGTGTGTGTGATTATATGCGTATAAGTATATCAGGACTTTACCTAAGCGGGGCGCTGTAAACCAATTAAGGTCTAAAATGGCTAAATTTCAAAAGACAAAACTTAACACGCTTGTGAACGGCTGGCCTAAAGGCGTTGTTATTGTTGCCGGTTATTTTAGGAAACTGGGCATATCCCGCCAGTTATCCGGTGTTTATAAACGGTCTAACTGGATTGCCGCCATAGGCCGCGGGGCGTATATCCGTCCCGGTGAAAAACTGCATTGGACCGGCGGGGTGTACGCGCTCCAGGCCCAACTGGGGCTGCCTGTGCATGCCGGCGGGAAGACCGCGCTTCAAATGCAGGGCTACAGGCATTTTTTGCCATTTCGGGGGGGTGTTGTTTGCCTGTTTGGAGAGCCTAAAACACGCTTGCCCGGCTGGTTTTTAAGATATAAATGGGGTGACAGCATCCGCTATGCCGCTACCGGGCTTTTTACCGGAAAACCGGAGAGGGGTTTGGTTGACCGGCCCGTAGGGGAGTATATCCTGAAAATATCTTCCCCGGAAAAAGCGATGCTTGAGCTGCTTTACCAGGTTCCGGGAGATGAATCTTTTGAGGAAGCCATGCTTCTTATGCAAGGGCTTGCCACGCTCAGACCTGTTTTAACGCAGGAATTGCTGCAGGATTGCGCCTCTGTAAAAGCCAAGCGTCTTTTTCTGTATATGGCGGAAACCTGCGCCCATCCCTGGTTTAAAAAACTGGATCTTTCCAAAATCGGCCTGGGCAGCGGAAAAAGGGTTATAGTGCCGGCTGGGCGCCTTGCCTCCGGGTATAACATCACCGTGCCTTTTCCTGAAGGAGAGAAGAGGTGAGAAAGCAAGTACGCGGCCCTGCGCTACTTTAACGCTGCCGGCGCCGACCCGGAAGGGGCAACAGGGGAACTGCACACCCCTGAAACGCACCTTATACCGCTTGTGCTTGACGCGGCGGCAGGCCGGAGGGACTGTTTAACTGTTTTCGGCTCAAACTATAAAACACACGATGGCACCTGCCTGCGGGACTATGTTCACACGGCAGATCTGGCGCAGGCTCATCTGCTTGCGCTGCGCCGGCTTGAGCGTGGCGGCGAAAGCGGGGCTTTTAACCTTGGCCTTGGTAAGGGCTTTTCTGTGTTTGAGGTTATAAAAGCGGCTGAAAGAGTTACCGGTAGGAAAATCCCGGTTAAACTGTCGCCCCGCCGGGCAGGAGACCCCGCGGCACTGGTGGCGTCTTCCGCTTTGGCGCGCAAGGTTCTGGGCTGGAAGCCGCGATACGCCAAACTTGAAACCATAATAGCCCACGCCTGGCAGTGGCATAGGAAGAAAGCCTGAAGGATTAAGGCTTAAGGACGGAGGCGGGGCGGCCAGATACCTGC
This sequence comes from Elusimicrobiota bacterium, assembly GCA_018829985.1. Lineage (GTDB taxonomy): Bacteria > Elusimicrobiota > Elusimicrobia > Elusimicrobiales > UBA9959 > JAHJSU01. Next base: position 3,014 of record JAHJSU010000311.1, read on the forward strand.
GCCATCGTTCTTTTGCCTTTGACCTTAAAATCCTGTTCATGACCGCGCTGCAGGCGCTAATGGGAAAAGGGTGAGGCGCTAAAGAGCTGGGCAGCTAGGCGGCGGGGCTGGGTGGCGAAACGGGCTGTTGACATTGTTACTAAATATATATTATTATCAGATATGGCAATTATGTATGCTTGGTAGAAATATCAAAAATCTTCAAAAACTGTCAGCTCTGCCCTATTTCACCGTGCAGCAGCTTGCCGCGCACCTCGGGCTTGGCGTCAGATCCGCCGGCGTCTTTGCCGGCCGCTATGTCAAAACCGGCATTCTGCTGAAACTTAAAAACAATTATTACGCTATAGCCCAGCGCTGGCAAACCAATACGGATTGGGAGTTCCTGGGCGTGGCCAACATCCTGCAGGTGCCGTCGTATATCTCTCTCACAACGGCGCTGGCTTTTTATGAAGTTACCACGCAGGTTCAGCGGGGTTTCTTTGAAAGCGTCTGCCTTAAAAGAACTGTCCGCTATGAAACGGCGGGGGTAATCTTTAATTATTACAAACTGAGTAAAGCGCGTTATTTTGATTTTATAAAAAAAGGCGGCGTATTTATTGCGACTCCTGAAAAGGCCTTCCTGGACTGCGTCTACCTCTTTTCATTCGGCAAGTATAAGCCGGATTTCAGTTCAATGGATTTAACCAAACTTGATATCGCGCGGCTTAAAAAACTTATGCGCGGCTATCCGGCTAAAACCGTAAAAATAGCGGGGAAACTATGCGGGATCTGAAAAAACACGAGCAATTTGAACTGGCTGTCCTGGATACGCTGAACAGCGGCAGATTCCTTAATAATTTTGTTTTTGCGGGCGGTACCATGCTGCGTCTCTGCTACGGCCTGGACAGGTATTCCGTGGATTTGGATTTCTGGACCGTCGGTAAAATTGATTCTTCCGCTGTTTTTAACAAGTTAAAGAATTATCTCTCCGGAGTATACGAGCTTAAAGACGCCAAAAACAAACATTTTACAATGCTTTTTGAATTGAAAGCGGCGGGCTATCCCAGGGCGTTAAAAGTGGAAATACGCAAAGAGTTCAAGAAACTTAACACCGAAAAGTCAATTGCTTATAGCGCGCACTCCAACACGCAGGTTTTGCTTAACACCCTGCCGCTCAGCGCCATGATGCAGGCAAAAGTGGAGGCATTTATAGATAGGCGTGAAATCCGTGACGTTTACGATATTGAGTTTATGTTTAAACGCGGCGTAAAACTGCAGGCGGACACCAAAACACTTGGGAAATTGCTAAAAGGAATTGAAAATTTTTCCCTGGCCGACTACCGTGTTAAATTGGGCTCCATTCTTGAGCCGGAAAAGCGCGGATATTACCGAACTGAAAATTTCAAAATCCTTAAACAGCACATTAACTCCATGTTGTCCGGTAAGCCCGGTTTGTAAAGTTCATCCGCGGCAGGCCGGGTGTTTAATGTTACGGATGGTGAATTTTACACTTTGACGGAGATTATTGGAGCCAGTTGTTCCGCCCTTGGCCGTAAACCGCCAGGGGTTTCTTTACCTGTGGGGCCATGCCGTTTATTGGCCGGCTCAATAGAAACGGGATGCCTCGCCCTTGGCTTGACGCCCCCGGTTTCAAGGGCGATGATTGATAAATACACCGAAGATATTGCCGTCAGCGGGCAGTTAATTCAAAAAGAACTGGGTTTTGTCCCGAAGTATAGTTTAAAAGCCGGCTGGCAGGAAACAATCCAGGAAATGCGCCGATCCGGGGTGTTATAAGAA
>JAHJSU010000312.1 GCA_018829985.1 Elusimicrobiota bacterium
ATGACACCCGCAGATTATCACGCCGTCGGCGCCTTTTGTCAGCGAGTCCGTTACAAGATTGGGATGCACCATGCCTGAGCACATCACCCTTATGATGCGCACGTTCGGAGGATATTGAAGCCTTGAAGTTCCCGCCAGATCGGCCCCGGTGTAGGAGCACCAGTTGCAGCAGAAGGCGATTATCAAAGGCTCCGGGTTCTGTATCTCCGCAGCTTCGGTTTGTTCCTGCAGTGTTTCGGTCATATTCTTCTCACTTGTGACTGCTCAAGTAGCGAGGCTGCTAGGCGGCTGGGCAGCTAGACCGCCAGAGAGCAAAACCGAAGATAAATCCCCAATTCCTTAAGCCGCCAAGCTGTCTCGCTGTCTAGCAGCCTAGCTACCTGAGTAGTTACTATCACTTTACGGCTTCTTCAGCCGGTTGAAGCGCCGCCTCCACCATTGCGGCAAGCTGCTCCAGCTTGAAGTTGCCCACTATTATGCCCTTCTTGGGGCAGGTTGCCTGGCATACCCCGCAGCCCTTGCAGACGGCAAGGTCCCGGTCAACGGTCTTTTTAATCGCCCCGTTGCTCATGTATTCGATCAAAGTCAGGGCCTTGTAGGGGCAGGGGTCGATGCAATAGGCGCAGCCGTCGCAGCTTTCATCAAGCACATGCGAAACGACGGCGTCCAGCTCTATCTGTTTCTGCGAGAGGATCGTGGCCGCCCTGGATGCAGCGGCGCAGGCCTGCGCGATGCTTTCCTCGGCGTCTTTCGGGTAATGCGCCAGGCCGCACATGAAAATTCCGTCCGTCGCAAAATCCATCGGGCGTAGTTTTATATGGGCTTCCAGGAAAAATTTGTCCTGGTTCAACGGCACTTTGAGTTTTTGCGCAAGGTCCTCGTTGCCGGGAGAGGGTATGACCGCTGTTGAAAGCGCCAGAAGATCCGCGTTGATCGTCACGGTAGTTCTGAGAACGGGATCGTGGACCGTGACTTTCAGGCCGCCGTTTTCTTTGGCCGTCTGAGGCACACCGTGCTTTGTTACGGCACCTACGCAAGTATTGGAAACGGACGGCTCGGCGTCTTCATTGTATCTCAAAAATACGACGCCGGCTTCGCGCGCCTTGCGGTAATGTTCTTCCCTGAAACCGTAACTTCTGACGTCCCGGTAAAGGACGTAGACCTCGGTTTCCGGTTTAAGTTCCTTTAATTTCAGGGCGTTTTTGATTGCATGCGAGCAGCAGACGCGGCTGCAATAAGGCCGCTCCTTTGTGCGCGAACCCACGCATTGGATCATTACGACAGTGGCTGAAGGCTGAAGGCTGAAGGCTGAAGGGTTATTGGATATTTTCTCTTCTAATTCCACCTGGGTGAGCACGCGCGAATCCTGTCCGTAGAGAAATTCTTTCGGCTTATATTCCTGCGCGCCCGTGGCCACGATGACGGTTCCATGCCCGATCTCAAGCGGCTGGGCGCCGTTTAAGCCCGAAAGCTTTGTCTTGAAACTGCCCAGGGAACCCGCGACTTCGTCTATGGCCGTCTCCAGATGAAGATGGATTTTCTTATGGCCTTTTACTTTTTCTATCAAAGCCTCCAGCTTCTCCCGGGGTTTCTCGGGGCTTCCAAGCAGATAATGCAGGTTTCTTAAATTCCCGCCCGGTTCTTTTTCCTTTTCAACCAGGTGGACTTCAAATCCCTGTTCCGCGAGCTCCAACGCCGCGGTCAGGCCGCTCAGGCCCGCGCCGATAACCAGGGCATTATTGTTCACCTCAAGGTTCCGATTCTGCAGCGGTTCCAAAAGCCTTGATTTGGCGACCGCCATCCTGACCAGATCCTTTGCCTTGCGCGTGGCCTGTTCGCGTTCCTGCATGTGCACCCAGGTATTCTGGTCGCGTATGTTGGCCATTTCAAACAGATACGGGTTTAAGGCCGCTTCCCGGCAGGTATTGCGGAACAGCGGCTCATGCGTCCTGGGAGTGCAGGAAGCGACTACGACCCGGTTCAGGGTGTGTTCCTTTATTTTTTCCTTGATGCGGATCTGGGAATCCACCGAACAGGTATAAAGGTTGTCTTCCGCATGGACGACGTCCGGCAGGGTCCTGGCGTAAGCGACGACCTCCGGAACGTCGGCCACGCCGCCTATGTTCGTGCCGCAATGGCAGACGAACACCCCGACCCTGGGCGGCTGTCCGGAAATATCGGTCTCCGGAGGGTATTCTCTGCTCACGACCAGGGTCCCCCGCGCTTCGGCCAGAAGCGCCATGGCCTTGGCGGAGGCCGCGGAGGCGGCCACCACGGTTTCGGGAATGTCCTTGGGTTCGGTGAAGGGACCGCACACATAGATCCCGGGGCGGTTGGTTTCCGCCGGCGTGAATTTTTCCGTCTTGCAGAAGCGGTGCTCATTCAGTTCCAGGCCGAAAGTTTCCGCCAGTTTCCCGACTCCGGACGACGGGGCTAGGCCGGAGGAAAGAACGACCAGGTCGAATTCCCCGGTTTTCAGAGCGCCGTCTTCCGCTTCATACCGGACCAGGAGGTTCTTTGTGGACGGGACCTCCTTTATGGACGAGGGCCGGCAGCGGGTGTATTTAACGCCTATTTCCTTGGCCCTTTCGTAATACTGGTCGAATCCCTTGCCGAAGGCGCGCAGGTCAATGAAAAAAATGTGGCAATCAAGGCCGGGCTCATGCTCTTTGGCGATAATCGCCTCTTTGGTCGCGTACATGCAGCACACCGAGGAGCAATAGTTCCTGTCAACCTCCCGCGAGCCCACGCACTGGATCCAGAGTATGTTCTTGGGGTGTTTCCGGTCCGAAGGCCTGAGCACCTTCCCCAGGAACGGTCCGCTGGCCGAAAGTATCCGCTCGAATTCCAGGCTGGAAATGACGTTCGGGTAACGTCCGTAGCCCAGTTCGCCCTTCAAGCCGGCGTCAAACAAATCATATCCCGGAGCGAGGATCACCGCGCCCGCCTTCAGCTCCCGGAGCTCTTCTTTCTGCTCATAATCTATGGCGCCGGCTTCGCACACCTCCTGGCATATGCCGCACTTGTCTTTCAGCATGTGAACGCAGTACCTGCTGTCAATCGCGGCCTTGTTGGGAACGGCCTGCGGGTAGAGGATATGCACCGCGGGCCTGGGGATCAACCCTTCGTTGAATTCAAACGGTATCGGCCGGGGCGTCTTCGTGCCTGTTTTCAGCACTTTCATGCTTCCCGTCGGGCATATAAATTCACAGGCGCCGCAGGCCTGGCAGAGCTCGGAGAGGACGCCGAACGGGGGTTTAACCTCTCGTTTGGAACCCCTGTTGACAAAGCCCAATACCTCAACTCCCATCTGTTCCCGGCAGACCCTGATGCACATGCCGCAAAGCATGCAATCGCTGTCCTTCTTTAGGAACCTCGTGCCGGTGACTCCCAGTTCCTTCGCCAGCTCCTGGATCACTTTCACCTCCGGACACCTGGCCAGCAGGAGCTCCATTACGATCTTCCTGGTCTTGATAACTCCGGGCGTGTCCGTGGAAACGATCAGGCCCTGCTGCATCGGATAGGTGCAGGAAGCCTGAATCTTTGTGTTGGGCGGTTTGCCGATTTCCACCAGGCAGAGCCTGCAGGCGCCGTAGGGAAGCAACCCCTTGTGCGCGCAGAGCGTCGGTATCTTTATGCCCGCCTTCACGCAGGCCTGGAGCACCGTAGCCGCATTTTCAACCGATACCTCTTTCCCGTTGATGGTCAAACTCACCGTTTTGGTTGTTTCTGTCATGTGTTTTCCCGGCTGCTCAGACGGTATACCTTGCCTTCTTTTTTGTGCTCATAAGTGAAATTCACGCCCGGATTTGCGACCAGCAAAGTCTCCAGGGTGGCCGCCACGTCTCCCAGGGGCTTTCTGTCGGGATGGCTGAATTTGAACGTGGCTTTTATTTTTGTGCCTGCCGCGGCCCCGGACTCTATCTTAAACTCTCCTCCGCTTTCCCGCGCGGCCTGGTTCAAAAGGGAAAGTCCAAGCCCCACCCTCTTTTCGGCCTTGGTCGTAAAAAACGGATCCAAAACCTTCCCCAGCGTTTTTTCGTCCATCCCGGTTCCGTCGTCTTCGATCTCAAGGGTGAACAGGTCTTTCTCAGGCTCCTCCAGGATTCTTATCACGACATTTTCCGCATGCGCCCTGAGCGAGTTCTCGGCGATGTCAAGAATATGCAAAGATAAATCTTCCAAAGTTTCCTCACGCGTGATATTCAATTCTCCTGCCGTCGCTGCCCGCCAGCGCCCGTCGTATCTCGGCAAAGCCCGGGTCCTTCATCAGGAACGTCGTGGTTTGCCTGCCGATGTCGTCAAGGAAATGCGCGTCGGAAGAGCGGAGGACGGGGTACCCGGCAATCCCGGGGAACCTGCGCCGTGCCTCCGGCGCCGTAGTCAGGGAAGACACTTCCAGACCGTCGAGCCGAAGCGTTTCGGGTATGAAACCCAGCTGGGACATGAGGCTGAAGCGCTCCCGGTCGATGTGCGCGGCTATGGCCAGACCGCCGGCGCTTCGGATTAAATCCACTATTTCCCTGACGCCCAGATCCGTCGCGCCGATCAGGAGTCTGCTGTTGGAGCCGATCCGCTCGTCGAATTCGTTGACTACGTGCTGCGCGCCGAAACCGCTTTCGTCGTTTTCTCCCGGCAGGTGCGCGTACACGGTTTTCTGCATGTTTTCAAGCATGGCCAACCCTTCGCAATAAGCCAGGATATGCACTTCCTCCCTGCTTGTGATTTCCATCCCGCCCAGGACCCGGAGATTCTCCCGAACGCCGGCTTTCATCACCGCTTCCACATTTTCCATGGAATTGTGGTCGCAGATGCCGATTATGTCCGCTCTTTTCCTTCGCGCCTCCCTGACGATCGCGGCCGGCCTCATCCCCTCATCGGCGCATGGAGATAAACACGTATGGATATGCAAGTCGCCGCTAAACCTTTTCAGCATTCAGAATGTTATAGAGCTTTCCCGCGATCTCAAAGGCCGGCATTTTTGTGACCAGGATGGTAATCCCTTCCTTTCCGGCTTTCTCAACCGTGTCCTGCTCCGGCTCCCTGCCCTGGACCAGGATGACGCCGGCCAGGCCCTTCATGCCGGCCACGGCGGCGGTATTTACGTGCGTCTGGAGCGTAATCCATAATTGGCGCTCCCGGGCATGCGCTATGACGTCGCTCATCAGATCGCTCGCGTAGCCGCCGCAGACTTCAACGTCCAGTTTGTCGGACCCGCTCCTCACTTCAAGGTTGAGTAAATCAACTATATTTTTCAGCTTCATTGCGGTTGCCTTATATCCACGGTCGCCTCAAGGCATGTGCCCTTGCCGACAGTGGAATTTAAAACCATCTTGTCCGAACACTTCTTGATATTGGGCAATCCCATCCCTGCGCCGAAGCCGAGTTCCCTGACCCAGTCCGGGGCGGTTGAAAACCCGGGCTCCATGACTTTCTCGACATCGGGGATGCCGGGGCCCTTGTCTTCGATTTTCATATAAATTTCGGCGGGCTCCACCCTTACGACCATCTTCCCTTCCTTGGCATTGATGAGGACGTTGGTCTCCGCCTCATAGGCGATGATCGCCGACCTTCTGACGATATCCGGATGGAAACCCAATCTCTTCAACGTCGTTTTCAGCCCGCTGGAGGTTGTGCCCGCTTCGGACAGCTCCCCGGCGATGCGGTACTGGAAAATCAACGTGGATTTATCCGCGCGGATGTCCTCGAAGATGTGGCTTGCCCTGTACCTGCGGATTTCCTCTTCGTGAAAGTCGATCTCAAGCTCTTTAAGCAAAGCCTCAATAATGTTCCCTTTGGTCACGATTCCGCACATTCCGCCGGTCTGCCGGTCAATAATCGGGAACCTGCCGAAGCCCGCCGCCTCCATCTTGTTCAGGGCGTGCACCAGCGTATCGTCGCTATAGAACGTCTCCACCCGCTTCGACATCTTCTCCGAAATCCGGCACTCCTTGCCGCCGTCGGAAAGCCACCTGATGAAATCCTCTATGCTGATGATCCCTGCAAGCCTGTCCCCGTCCAGCACGGGCGCCCCGGAGATGCGCCTGGTCCTGAATATTTCCCGCAACTCGCTCATCTGCATGCCGGGGGCGACGGAAAAGACGTCCTTCTTCATTACATCCCGCAGCTTCAGCTCATACACGAGCTCCTGGACTTTTGTGACTTCCGTCATAGCCCTAATTGCATTCGCAGCCTTGCAGCCCTTTCTGGTACAGCCTGCCGCACGCTTCATACATTGATAATTTCGTCGCCAGCAGGGGAATGCCCCTTTCCTTTCCGAGCTCCAGCATGTTTTTTTGCGGTTTTTTCCCCCGCACGAAACATATGACGCCGATATCCGACATCTCGGCGGTGCGTATCACCTGGGAATTCGTCAGGCCCGTAAGAAGCAGGGCTCCTTCCTTGCTGAAGGACAGGACATCGCTCATCAGATCCGCGGCAGCGACCTTTGTAATCTCCCTGTTCAGCGCCTCCCCATAGACGATGTCCGCCTCCAGTATTCTGGTTATTTCTTTGATGTCCATGTTAATTAACTGCCACGCCAGCCTTGTCAGCAACCGCTTCCTGTTCTTTTTCTTTTGGCTGCTGCGTGAACTCCAAATCGCACCTGAGGCATCTTCTGGTCTCTTGCACAGCCTCTGCCATAGTGAACGTCATCTCGACTTCAGCGAAATTGCCTTTTCTTGACTGGACCGAAAGGGTACGCGGATGCGCTCTTTTGGCATCTTCCTTTATCTCTTCGGCAGGAACCGGCTCTATAAAAACATCGGGGAGCTTCAGTTCCGGCGGCTGCCTCAGCTCCTTGCCCTGCAGGTAGCGGTCAATGACTCCAGCGGTTTTCATGCCGGCTGCAATCGCGTCAACCACGGTGCTGGGGCCTGTCACAATATCCCCGCCCGCAAACACGCCCTGCCTGCTTGTGGAGAAAGTCGAGGGATCAATCCGCAGCCTGCCGTCTCTTTCCGAATTCAGGCCCAATGACGCCACTGATTCCTTTTCCGGCCGTTCGCTGATGGCAACGATCAATATATCCAGTGGAACGTCAAATTCGCTGCCTGGGATAGGAACCGGCCTGCGCCGGCCGCTTGAGTCAACGTCTCCAAGATTATTCCGTATGCATTTTATCCCCGTCAGGCCGCCATTCTCTGAAAGCACCCGGACAGGGGTGACAAGGGTATCGAGCCTTATGCCTTCCTCAAGAGCGGCATCTATCTCTTCCTTGTAGGCCGGCATTTCCTGCCTGGTGCGGCGATACAGGATAGTAACGCTCTCCACTCCTTTCTGGCGCAAGGCGACCCTGGCGGCGTCAACAGCGGAATTTCCACCTCCTATGACCCCGACGTTGCCCCTGGCCAGCGCTTCATTGCGCAGATTATATGCCTTCAAAAACCGCATCGAGGGATAAACGCCCTTGGCATCCTCCCCTTCAAGCCCCAACCTCAAACTCTCGTGTGCCCCTAATGCCAAAAATATCGCCTTAAAGCCCTGCTCAAAAAGGCTGTCAATGGTTATGTCGCGGCCCAGAAGAGTCGAGCATTTAAGCGTCATGTTCTCGTTCATGAGCGCTTTTATCTCTTTGCGCACCGCCTCCCTTGGCAGGCGATAGGCAGGGATGCTGCTTATAAGCATTCCTCCAGCTTCGCTTTCAGCATCAAAAACCGTCACCGTGTAGCCGTTGACTGAGAGATAATGGGCAGCGCTTAATCCAGCAGGGCCGGCGCCCACAACCGCGACCTTGATGTCGCGGCCAGGCGCCGGCTTTGCCGGCTTATGCGCATAATCTCCCATCGTGTCGGCAATTACCCGCTTCAATGCCCGGATGGCTACAGGCTCGCCGCCGCTGGTCCCCAGCCTGCATCTGGTTTCGCATCTGTGGTCGCAAACCCTGGCGCAGACAGAAGGGAAAGGATTGGTCTGCCTGATGACCTCGTAGGCCTCTTTATATCTGCCTTTTTCCAGAAGAGCTATATAGCGCCATGCCTCGGTGCCAAGCGGACAGGCGCTCTGGCATGGAGCGCCTACCAGTTTCTTGCAGACGAACGCATCGCATCTTTTGTCAACAATATGCCTTTCATACTCATTTCGAAAATACCGGAGCGTGCTCAAAACCGGATTCGACGCGGTTTGTCCCAGCCCGCATTGGGAGGCGTCTTTGACGGCGCTTGCCAATTCCTCGAGCAGCGCAATGTCCTGCTCTTTTCCCCTCCCCTCACAGATGTCGTTTATGCATTCGTACATCGCCTCAATGCCGTCCCTGCAGGAAGTGCACTTGCCGCAGGATTCCTCCCGCAAGAAGTCGAGGAAGTACCTCGCCACGTCCACCATGCAGGTGTCCTCATCCATCACGATCATCCCGCCGGAGCCCATGATGGAACCCGCTTCCGCCAGCTTCTCGTAGTCTATGGGCAGCTCGAGCAGGCTTTTGGGAAGGCACCCGCCGGAAGGGCCGCCGGTCTGGACAGCCTTGAATTTCTTGTCGCCGATGATCCCCCCTCCGATGTCAAAGACGATTTCCTTGAGGGAGATCCCCATCGGCACCTCAACAAGGCCCGTGTTCTTGACCTTGCCGACCAGGGAGAAGACTTTTGTTCCTTTGCTGGTTTCCGTTCCGATGGACGAGAACCAGTCGGCGCCCTTGTTGATGATCTCGGGCACCGTCGCCCAGGTCTCCACATTGTTGATGTTCGTCGGCTTGTCCCAGATTCCCAGCTCAACGGGATACGGCGGCCTTTGCCTGGGCTCCGGAGGCCTGCCCTCAATGGAGGCCATCAACGAGGTTTCCTCCCCGCAGACGAATGCGCCGGCGCCCTTCTTTAAATCCACGTCAAAGGAGAAGTTCGAGCCGAGAATGTTCTCGCCCAGCAAGCCGTACTCCCTGGCAGCCTCCATGGCCACCAGCATCCGCTTGACCGCCAGCGGGTATTCATTCCTTATATAA
>JAHJSU010000313.1 GCA_018829985.1 Elusimicrobiota bacterium
GCGCATCAAACGCAAGCTTCCGCCTGAGGCGCTGCGCCCGCCGGGTTGTATTGGCGGGGATCCGCCGGGGTGCCTGCCCGCCGTGTTGTTTGGCGGGTTTGGCGGAAAAGCTTGCGGCTACCATATTAAGGATGGGTGTACCTCCCGCCCATGATCCGACCTCCGCCAGCTGACTTCTATCTTATAACGTAACTCAGGTTCTCCGTATTTTTCACGTATTTTTTGTAGTGGCAAAGCTTGCTTTGCCTTTTTGGGCAGAGTAAACTCTGCCACTACGACGACAGACCTGAGTAGTTACCTTATAACCGCAAATTTTCCGGTCTTCTTCAGATCCCTGCCGGCTTTTTCGGCCTCAATGTAATAATAGTACACGCCGCTCGGGATATGGCCGTCCCACGCGTATTCATACGCGTAAGCAAGCCCGTTGCCGTCGTCCAAAGCCGTCGGCGGGCTGGTAAGCGTGTGTTCATGCGCTATTCTGCCGGCTACGGTATAGACCAGTATCTTCACGCTGTCGGCTATGCCGGCTTCTATATGGAATACCGGCACAGCCCCGCCCTTGGTCGGGTTCGGAAATACATAGACCTCGCCGAGTTTAAACGTGGGGTCCGGCCCGGCCGAAATTTTCACGCCGGCGGCTTCCGTCCCCAGAGCCGTCGCTTTCTTTTTCCCGCCGCTGTCGGCTGTAACTACGGCAGCCTGCGGCAGGCTCTCGCCGGACTGTACAACATTGCCGGTGCCGCTTACAGCCGCGGTCCGCAGGAAATAATGTCCTCCGAGCAGAGCTTTGCCGGACAGCTTCATATGGGAATACGGGGCATAGACATAAGCCGCCAGCTTCCCGCCGCCGATAAAGGTCAGCGTGGACGCCGTGTTGGCGAAGAGCTTAAGCGCGGAGGCGGGGCCGGCGGCGTTAAGCGAGCTACCGCCGCTTATGACAACCTCCCCCTCCGCCAGTATATTTACTTCCCCGTTTACGGTGATATTGCAGCCGCCCGAAAGTTTAATGCCCTTGAAGTAATAGGTCCCGGTGGAAAGGATTATATCAGCCTGCGCGGACACGATAAACTTTCCGTCCACAAGATATTTCGGGTCCACCAGGCCGTTGTTGTTGGTAGTCGACGCCAGCGAAACGATATCAGCCAGATATACCGGCTCCCGGACCAGAGGCGTTACGCCGCTGGTCTGCCGGCCCGTTATCTGGGCCTTGCCGGTGATCGTTATCGTGCTTGCCGCCACGTCGCCCAGGATGCGGACATTGCCTTTTACGGAAACAACGGCGTTGGATTCCACCGCCCCGGTTATGTCGGCGTTGCCCGACAGCTCAAGCCCGTCAACCGCGGCCAAAGCGTCTTTCTGCAGCGTGCTTACCGCCAGCCGCAATTTCTTATAGGGCTCCGTGTTGGTTACATTATCAACGGACCAGTACCTGACATCGTAAGTTCCCTGCGGCAGTTTGAACGGCTCCATATAATTTCTGACCTCTGACCCCTGACCTCTGACCTCTATAATTTCATATGTTATCCGCCTGAGCCCGGACGCCGCGCCGTTCACCACGGGATCCGCCGCCGTAAGCGTTATAGGCGTGTCGGGCGTTATGACCGGCAGGCCGAAAGCCGTAAATTTCGGCTCGCCAAGGGTTATGGCTGTAACCGGCGGCGTGTTGTCCACGGCCAGGCTCGCCGTTTTCAATTGCTCCGTGTTCTGCACCCGGTCCAGACTGTAATATTCAAGCGTATCCCGTCCAGTATAATTGAAACATAGAGTAGTCTTGCATTCTGTTGACACACAGCCTCCAAGAGAGCCGTGACGTTGTTGTTCGGAATGGCAGCGCCTCGGCACAAAAAAAGGAGACTGTGTCATGAAAAAGAAATGGTCATTGGAAGCCAAGTTAGAAGCGGTCCGGGCGAGGCAGCGGGGATTAAGCGTCGCAGAGGTGTCAGGGCTCACCGGCATGAGCGTGACCGTGATCAACCATTGCATGCGGGCGTTTAAAAAGCATGGGGTGGCCGGACTGGACTGGATGTATCGTAAAGAGCGGGTTGCCCGCAAGAGCGCAAAAAGGGTGGCCGCGGAGCAGGCGTTGTCGCAACTGGGGCCACTGCCCGCCGAAACCGGTGTCGGGAAGGTGCAGGGGCTGCTGTACCGCCTAGGATTCCTGAAGGTTTCAAAAGGGACGTCGGCCAGGGCAGCGGAAGCCCAGGTGCCGCCGTTGCCGAAGGCACGCAGGAGGCGGCGCAATAAGCCGGTGAAGGTCCGGAACTTTGAGCGAGCCCGGCCCAACGAGCTGTGGCAGACGGATATCATGACGTTCATGCTCAAGGGGCAGTATCGGTTGTATCTTATCGGGTTCATGGACGACAACAGCCGCTTCATGGTGGGTTGGGGGCTTTACCGGTACCAGACGACAAAGAATGTGCAGGAGGTGTTCCGCGCCGCCATAGAGAAGCACGGGCTGCCCAAAGAGGTGTTATCGGACGACGGCCGGCAGTATTACACGTGGCGCGGCAAGAGCCAGTTCACGATAATGCTGACAAAGCTGGGGATAGCGCATATCCGCAGCCGGCCCTATCATCCGCAGACGCTGGGCAAGATCGAATCGTTCTGGCGGAACATGTGGCAAGAGTGCCTGTCGGCGGTGCCATTGTCGAGCTTCGAGGAGGCCGAGCAGAAAATCCGGGAATACGTCGAGCACTACAACTACAAGCGGCCGCACCAGGGTATAGGCAACCTGGTGCCTGCGGACCGGTATTACCGTGTAGACAAGCAGGTGAGGGATCTGGTTGCGGAGAACACCGCAAAGGTGGAAGAGCAAAAGCCGCCGCTGGCTGACTATACGCTGCCGACGTATCTGGTGGGTAATATCGGGGGCAAGGAGCTGCGGGTGGTGGCGCATAGTGCGGAGGTTTCATTGCGTGACGCGGAGCCGGAAAAGGTAAAATTACCGGTAGGGGCTTGCGGGGTAACGCCGGAAACGCAGAGCGAGGTCCGCGATGAAAGAGCCGATGAAAAACAAGCTGCCGAGCCCGCAGGAACGCCTGGAGCTGATCCTGCTGGGGCTGGCGCGGCGGGTGCCAGTGCGGGACCTGTGCAGGCAGGCGGGAGTGTCCCGGGAGCTGTTCTACCGGTGGCTGAGAAACGTGCGGAAAGCGGGGCTGAGGGCGCTGGAAGCGAAGGCGCCGGGCCCGAAGGCGGTGCCCCCGGAGAAGGCGGAATTCCTGGCGCAAAAGCTGACAAAGCGTGTGGAGCAACTGGAGAAGGAAGCGAGAAGCCTGCGCAAGGACCGGAACCATTGGCAGCTTCTGGCGGAAACAGCGAAGCGGATAATCCGCCGCAATGCCTGGGGACTGGTAACGGCGCCGCTGTCTAAAAAAAACGCCATGCGAAGCCGGAAACCCGCGAGTTGTACCGCGACGAGTGGCTCGCAGCCCGGGAGCACTGTATCCCGGCAGGGGGTTTTCGCCTGGTGCTGGGGAAATGCCCGCAGCACGCACTGGCGATGGCTTACAGGGCGCATCGGCGCCATCAGGAGACGAAGGCCAATGAAGGTCACCGCGGAAATCAGGGAGCGGATCCTGGAGCTGGACCGGCGCTACCGGTCCACGTGGGATGCGCATGCGATAGCGTATGTGTTTAAGCTTAGCGCCACGACGGTAGCCAAGATCCTGCGCGAGTTCCGCGGACCACGGCCCAAGCGCCCTAAACAACCACATACGCGCCGGACGCGGTTCACCCGGCGCGATGTAATGTGGTCGTCCGACTTCACCAGGCTGGGCTGGGGCTGGCTGCTGCTGACGACGATAGACGAGCATAGCGGTTACATCCTGGGCTGGGACCTGGTGAAGAGCGAGCAGGCGATGGCCGTGCTGGACCACGCGCAATCCATCCTGGACAGGATGGGGCGGGCGCCGCTTGTCTGGAAATACGATCACGGGTCGGCGTTCACGAGCGACGTGTTCCAGGGGCTGTTGGAGAGCTACGAGATAGTTCCCTATCCTATTGCGGCGCATTCGCCGTGGGTAAACGGCCGCAAGGAGCGGGACCATCAGGAAGTTCACAACTGGCTGATCCCGCTGGCCGGTCGTGAAGCAAGCCGGGAGGAGTTGGAGCGCGAGATCGACGAGGAAATGCTGGTGCGGAACTTCATCAAGCCCCGGGCGTGCCTTGGGTTCAGGAAATCGGCGGAGGTTTATTTCAGCAAGGACGCGGAGCTGGACGCCGACGAGGAAGTTCGTGGATGGGTGGCGCAGGGGATAAGTGACGAGAAGAGCGCCTTGGGTGTGCCGGACCCCGATGAAGTCTACGAAATAAAGAAATCCGGGGAACGGAAACATCGCAAGGCTGTGCGGCTGGCGCTTCAGAAGCTGTGTCTGTATGAGGAATGGGATACGGCGGCCAAGGAATGGCCGTCCGAGGCGGAGTGTGTCAACAGAACTGGGGACAAAGATGTTTCATTTTGAACTGGACAGGACATTCGCATAGATTTATCCATATCTTTTGAGCCGATCAACCTGCAAGTCCATTCTATTTCTTCTTCAGCCATTTTTCCCTGTCCATTTCATTGCCGCCGAGGCCGAATACTATCCTGCCTTTTTTCAGCGCTTTCAGGCAGCGCTCCAGATGTTTGTAGTCCGGAAAGTCATTGGGGTATTTCATCCTCAGCCTCGCCATATTTTTTTTTCCCATGTCCAGCGCGTATCATTCCCGAAATTTTCAAGGAATATTTCCAGAACA
>JAHJSU010000314.1 GCA_018829985.1 Elusimicrobiota bacterium
GCCACCATTTTCATCAGCATCTCGTCAAATTTTGCGTCTCCGCCCCAGGCATACGGGGATTTTGAAAACAGCACAATTGACTGTACAAAATAAGAATGGCACATCGGGTCGGGGACATCCGCGATAAACATATCATATTTCCTGCTTTTGAACTCCTTTACCATATCGGCGTCGGATACCAGCGTGATATTTAAATTTACGCCTATTCTCTTAAGATTGGCCGCCACAATTTTCGCGGTCCTCTCCGCGTTCTTTTTTACCAAAAATTCCAGGGTAAACCCGCCTGGATACCCCGCTTTGGCCAGAAGTTTTCTGGCTTTTCCCGGATTATATTCGTAAGGGCGCAACGAAGAGTTGTGGCCCGTTTCCCCCGGCATACTCAGCGTGGCGATAGGCTGACCGTTTCCCATAAGGTCGTAACGGATCAGACTTTCCTTGTCCACGGCGTGATTTAAGGCTCTCCTCACATCCAGATTGCTTAAAGGACCGGAGGACAGGTTTAAAGAAAAAGGCATGGTGTAAAATGAGGCTTTTTTCAAAACGGCAAACCGGGGGTTTTCCATTACCTTCAGGGTTTGTGTTCCCGGCAGATCGGTGACCAGGTCCACTTCGCCGGAAAACAACGCTTTAAGCTGCTTTTCATAAGGGATAAACTTAAAGACAAGCCCGTCGACCTTCGGGAACCCCTTCAGCCAGTACTCTTTATTGGCGTCCAATTGCACAGAACTTCCCTTTTCCCATTTTTTAAAAACGAACGCCCCGGTCCCGACGGGGTTTTGCGCGAAATATTCCGCGCCTTTTTCTTTAATGTACTCCGGGGGGACCATAAGCACCAAGCCGGCCAGGCGGTTTAAAAGAATTCCGTCGGGATATTTTGTGACAAGGTCGACGGTGCGGGCGTCTATCACCTCGGCCCGGGCCAGGGAATCCACGAAATACAGGCCCGGAAACCCCGTTTCCGGGTTGAGATAGCGCTCTATCGAGAACTTGACGGATTCGGCGTTGAAGGGTTCCCCGTTGTGAAAAGACACGCCTTCCCTCAGCTTAAAGCGCACCCGCGTCTTGTCTAGCCTTTCCCAGGAAACGGCCAGGGCCGGCTCGATCTTCCCGTCGGGGTCGAAGCGGACCAGCCCGTCGAAGATCTGCCAGCAGATAGTGTAGTTTTTCTCCGAGAACTGCTTCTGCGGGTCCAGGGTCAGCGGGTCCGCGACGTCATCGCAGACATTAAGAACCCTGGAAAAAACCGCGCAAGGCAGCGAAACAGCCGGCAAAAGCAGCGCCAGACACGAGGCCGGAAAAAATCCTGCTTTCATGGTTTCCTTGAGTTTACGCGGCCGCCGCGCCCGCTTTCAGTTTCGCCGGCAGTATTTTATCAAATGTTTTCATCCGGTTCCCCATCGGCGGGGCCTCGTAAAGATCGACGTCCGCTTCGATCACCGACGGCCTGCCGCTTTTTATCGCCTCTAAAACATATTCCTTCACTTCCCCGGGCTTTTTTGCGTGAAAAGAAAGCGCGCCCAGGCCTTTCGCTATCTCCGCGATGTTCAGCCTTTTACCGTAAATACTGGTGGTAAACTTGTCTCCGAACAGCATCCGCTCGCCGTGGTAAATCATGCCGTAGCCGCCGTTATTCAGCACCACCCAGATTATCGGAAGGTTCCACTCGACCGCGGTATGAACTTCCATTCCGTTCATCGCGAACGACGCGTCGCCGACCAAAGCCACCACGGGCTTGCCGGGCCGCGCCAGCTTGCCGCCGATACACGCCGCCGTGCCGTGCCCCATGGAAAACAAGCCGGTGTTCACAAAAAAATTCCCCGGCGTATTGGAAGAAAAATAATGAAAAGCCCAGAATACCGAGGTTCCCGCGTCCACAAACAGCGTGGCATCAGCCGGAACGGACTCCTGAAGCTCTTTCATTACCCGCTGGGGCTTTAACGGAATTTCCTCCGAATCCATCTTTTCCGGATTTATCCGCCTGGGGTTGTTTTTTTTAAATTCTTTTACCCCCCGCGGCGTTGTTTCCTCCCTGCCCGGGGTTGCGCGCAGATCCCGCTCAAGCTGGAAATTCAACTCCCGGAGCGCGACTCTGGCGTCGCCTGCAATCCCGTAATCGACCGGATAGTTCTTGCCTATTTCCTCCGGATCGACATCAACTTGTATCAGGGTTTTACCGGAAGCCAGTCCGGGATCCCAGCCGCAGGTGGCCGATTCTCCCATACTGGTGCCTATAACCAGAAGCGTATCCACCTCTCCGGCTAAAAGATACTTTTCGGCATGCAGCGAGGCTCCGAAGCCGAAAACGCCCAGAGAAAGGATATGCTCCTCGGGGAACGCCCCTTTGGCCTTGGGCGAGGTGGCCACGGGAATGTTCAGCCTTTCGGCGAGCTTCCGGAGCTCTTCGTGCGCGCCTGAAAGATTTACGCCGTTCCCCGCCAGAATAGCGGGGGTCTTCGCGCGCATGAGCGCCAGGGAGGCCTTCTTGACGGCCCCGCGGTCAAACTGGCTTGCCGTCACCCTGTATTTTGAAAAAGGAATTATACCGGATTTTACCGTTTTTTTCATGAAGTCCATCGGGAAATTCACATGGACCGGGCCTTTCCTGCCGCTTAAAGCCGTTCTGAAAGACGCCCTTAAAATATCTCCCGTTTTCTCCGCTGAAGGGATCATCACGCTGCTTTTTGTGACAGCCTTGAACATACTGACGATATCAACGCCATGACAGGTGCTTTCCTGAAACGCCCCTTTGCCGAAAGAAGCCGTGGACACCTGCCCCGTCAGGACAAGCATGGGTATTGAATCCGCGTAAGCGCAGGCGACTCCGGTTATCAGATTTGTCGCGCCCGGGCCGGTGGTTGCGCAGCACACGCCGAGTTTTCCGCTCGCTCTCGCGTAGCCGTCGGCCATAAAAGCCGCGCCGCCCTCGTGTTTCGCCAGAACCGGCGTTATCCCGCCCTCGTCGAACATCGCTTCATAAAAATTTATAAGAGCGCCGCCGGGAATACCGAAGACGTATTCCACACCTTCGCCTTTCAGATACTCCACTAAAAGCCTTATTGCCGTGGTTTCTTTTACTATGATTTCTTTTACCTGCATAAGATAGTTGTAATTCCAAAATGAAGCATTTGGAATCCCCCCCTTAATTTTTTTAATAAAACCAATTTTACTAATCTTACTAATCTTTGGACTATAAGTCAACATGAATTAATTATTTATTCCTATAGATGATGGGGGACATTGAAAACATATCCTAAAATCCTAAGAGGGAGTTTTATGATACCGGCATTTACTTTTTAGTCCTTCTGACTCCCCCAGCCGTATTTTACCCGTTTTTAGATCCGGGGATTTTGTTTAAACAAAAACCTCCGGAACTTTTAGTTCCGCGCCCGCCGCTTTCAGGGCACGCATTGCGCGGCGGGCTCCTCAGCTTAAATTTTAATTGAGCTTAATTTGAACCGCGCATGAGTTTTTCTGTAAGCCTGGCCGCTATGCTATATGTGTGCGCGGGAGAGTTTAAGGAGAATTTTATGGGTACGGATATTTATACCGTGATTGCCGGACAACTGCGCCTCAAACGGCTGCAGGCCGGACTGACGATAGAGGACCTGGCGCACCATGCGGGGATAAGCACAAGCTTTCTCGCTTATCTGGAAACGAACAAGAAAAAGCCCAGCCTGGCCACCATCGCGAAGCTTGCCGCGGCGTTGGACATCCCCGTTTCGGAATTATTTAACGAGAAAGCCGTTCCCCGTATCGCGGGGGAAAAGCAAAAAGCTTTGAACAGGCTTTTGAAACTGCTGCAAAATCAAAGCCCGGAAAATACGGAAACGATCCTGGCCATCGCGGCGGTTCTTTCCAAAAAGCTTCTTAAGCGGCGCCCCTAAACCACAAATCCCGCCCACAAAGCCAAATCCCCCCGGGCCTTAACGACACAGGGGGATTTGGCTCCGGGACTAGGATTCGAACCTAGACAAAACGGTTCAGAGCCGTTTGTGCTGCCGTTACACCATCCCGGAATATTTATTTATTATATATTTTTCGCGGCGCCGGAACAAAATCTATTCAGACTTAACGCAGGGATGCGGACAAGTTTGGTAGAATATATCAACTGACTTCGGGGCATGGTGAAATGGTTCTCACACGTGCTTTGGGAGCATGAATTCCAGGTTCGATTCCTGGTGCCCCGACCATAAAAAGGCTAAAGGATAAAATTTAAGGAATAAACCCTTCGATTCATTTCCCCGCTGTCATCCCGCCCAGCGGCAAAGTAACGGTAAATTCGTTTTTATAATATCCTCATGGCGGGACGCAGTTGAACTTGATGTTGGAAGTCTTCTTTTTTATCTTGTCTATCCTTTCCTGCAGATCTTCCGGCGCCGGCATGTCGGGGAATGTCTCCAGGAAGACTTGAAGCTCTCCGAGCGCCTTACTTTCGCCTCCGCAGACGCAGACCGTCTGTTTCAAAATATCTTCCAGCTTCTGCAGCGCTTCTTCGGCGGCGTCGGTGTAATTTTCGGGATACTTTTCGTTAAAGGCGCGCCAGCGGCGGTAAAACTTCACGAATACGCCGGAACCCAGCGTGCTGCACCCGGTATAGTCCGTATGCGAGGTAATATATATATTCCAACTGCCGGTATGCTGTTCATCCCTGAGTATGGTGAAAAATTTAATATCCGCCTTTTTCCCTTTTTTATCCGCCAGGGCGAGGAAAAACTCAGGTCTTATCCAGGCGTTGGGAACTTCGGCGCTTCCGACATCCAGCCCTTTAAATCTGTCCGCCGCGCTTTGAAGCTCTTTTTCACTCATATTTCTCCTGCTTTCGGACAGCTCGTCGCAGAGGTCCTGGGCTCTGAGGTAAAGCGGTCCCAGCGATCTTTTCCCCTTGGCCGTCTCCACTTTTTTAAGTTCAAGCAGATAGCTTTTTGCCGTGAATATTTTACCCGCGGCGTTAAACGGAATGAACAGTAAAAAAAGAAAAATAATTTTCACAGTCGTTTCCTCCTTAGGAGCCTGAAGCCTGGCAGCAACCCCCCCGCGCTTTTTCCCCGACAGGGTTGAAGTGCGGGGTGAAACCTGACAGCCGCCCGGCCCGCCACAGTTATAAATATACAATTTTTTCATAGCGAATAATACGACCAGGGAACGAATTGACGGGCAATATCCGCGCAATTCGCCGTTGTTTATTCGTGTCATTCACTGTTAATTTTTTGCCCCCGATATTCCTAAAACCCGGCTGCTGCCAGCACGCCCTGATAGCCGGGCCGGTAAACCGGAAAGATAAAAGCGGTCTTCCGGCCGCGGCCGCGCGACAGGGCTATCGCGGCGCGCCCCGCGGCGGTCCCCAGAACGGCGCCGGCGAACACATCGGAAGCCCAGTGTTTATCCGCGTATATCCTCTGCAGCGCCGACGCCGAGGCCGCCCCGTAAGCCGCGAGGCCTGTCCATAAATTTCCGTAGCTTCCGGCAAATACCGAAGCCACGGCGAAAGCGCTGACGGTATGTCCCGAAGGGAAAGAAGTCGCCGACGACTTAAAGGAAAAAGGCTTAAAGGTCCTCTTGCCGTTCCCGGCGTAAGGCCTGGACCGGCCGGCAGTATACTTAACGACCGTGCCTACGGCGTTGGCCGCAAGAAAAGATTCAACCGCCAGCAAGGAGGTGTTTTTCAGCTTTTCATCCTTAAAGACACAGCCCGCGCCCGCAAGCGCGCCCGCGACGGCCAGGTCATAGCCGCCATCGCCCAGCTTTTCGGCGTACTTCGCTATACTGTTAAGGGAAGCTGTCCTGTTCTTCGAAGCTATATGCCTTATCCGGCCGTCAAAAGAGTATATGAGCGCCCCGGCGCCTATCCCGCCCAGAACGGCATAAGAGGAAGAGCTTTTTAGTCTTGCCGGCGAAGCGGCCAGATACCCGGCGTCGTTTAACGCGTTTTTAATGATATTTTCCCCGCCCAGGCAGGGAAAAGCGGACAGGAGATATAAAACAAAAAACCGCGTCAGCAGGGCCGGCATGATATGATATTATACCTATTTGGCGCGGGACGGGATTATATAGTTCTACAGCCGCACTTTGCTTCTGTAGTGGCAAAGCTTGCTTTGCCTTTTACGCAGAGCAAGCTCTGCAACTACGCAGATACGTGAAAGAGACAGGGGTTCACCGAATATTACCTCGTAAAGTGCGGCTGTAGAAATAGTTAGTCCTGAAAAACCAAGGGCTAACTATAAATCAGGTGCGACTTTTTCAGGAGCAGCTATATAGAAAAAAACCGGCCCCTGTTGAAGGGGCCGGGTAAAACCTCAGAACTTATGAATTTTTTACCGAATGCGGGATTACCAGCGGTTACCGCCGCCGCGGTTGCCACCGCCGCCTCTGCCGCCGCCAAAGCCGCCGCTCTTGCGATCTTCCATGGGTCTGGCTTCGTTGACGGTAAGCTTTCTGCCTTCCATGTCGGAACCGTTGAGTTTCTCAATGGCCGCCACGGCTTCCGCGTCATTGGTCATCTCCACGAAGCCGAA
>JAHJSU010000315.1 GCA_018829985.1 Elusimicrobiota bacterium
CAGATCATCGCAACCGACGACGGGCTTATTAGCACAGACTCCGATCGTTGCCTTGCCCGCGGCTGCATTGAGCGCGTCGGCAGCCAGTCCCTGATAACCCTCCAGGTTGGCGACAAGCCCAAAACCCGTCTTGCCGCCCCGCTGCGCGACCATAAGGCCGCTCTTGATTATCTCTTGCGCTGGCTTATCTCGCAAGGGTCCGGCGTCGACGTCATACGCTCGCTTGCCGATATCCACGCGGTCGGACACAGGGTTGTCCATGGCGGCGAGAAGTTCACAAAAGGCGCGCTGATAGACGATAAGGTTATAGAACAGATCCAGGACACCATAGACCTCGCGCCGCTTCACAATCCCGCAAACCTTAAGGGGATAGCCGCCGCCGGGGAGCTTTTGGGACCGGGCGTGCCGCAAGTCGCGGTGTTTGACACTTCGTTTCACTCCACCCTGCCCGAGACCTCTTATCTCTACGCCATTCCATACCAGCTTTACCGCCGTTATGGGCTGCGCCGCTACGGCTTTCACGGCACTTCCCACCGTTATGTGGCCTACCGTTACCGGCGCCTGGCCGGAATACCGCCTGAGAAAGTCAATATCCTCAGCATACATCTCGGCAATGGCTGCTCCATCTGCGCCATTAAGGCCGGGGAGTCCGTTGACACCTCGATGGGCCTTACCCCCCTTGAAGGCCTTGTCATGGGCACGCGCTCCGGCGACATTGATCCCTCGATAGCGGACTTTCTCCACCACAAGGAAGGAATGACCGTTTCCGAGATCGACTCCCTGTTAAACAAACAATCCGGACTGCTGGGGATCTCAGGTCTTACCCACGACATGAGGGAACTGCTTGAGGAAGAGCGTGAAAAGGGGGACCGGCGGGCGCGGCTTGCCGTGGACATCTTCTGCATGCGGGCCCGCAAATATATCGGCGCGTATCTTGCCGGGCTGGGCGGCGCCGACGCGATAATTTTCACGGGCGGAATCGGCGAGAACAGCGCGGAAGTCCGCAGACGCATCTGTCTGGGGCTTGACTGGATGGGGCTTGAAATCGATGTTCCAAGGAATGAAGCAGCCGTAAACGGCAAAGAAGGAGAAATTTCCGGCGTCAAATCGCGTCTTAAGGCCTATGTCATCCTGACCAACGAGGAACTTCTTATCGCAAGGGATACGTTCCGGGTAGTGAAGGGGCTCCCGCACCGCTGGTAAGCAGCTGTTTCCCGTAAGCAAAACCTTTTTCAAAGGCAGCCAGGTTCAGCTTCTCCGTGCCGGGAGGCACGGAGTCGGCTACGGCTTTGCGCACCGCCTCCCCGCTGATGAGCCCGGTGACGGCGGTAAAGAAGCCGGTCATAACGATGTTCAGCACCAGTTTACGGCCAAGCTCTTCGGCGATGCGGGTGGCCGGGATGCTGTAGGCTTTGAGCCGCGGGGGCAGCGGCCCCGGTTTGACCAGGTCGGCCTCCAGGAGCAGCGTGCCGTCATCATTGAGTTCGGGGGAAAAGCGGGTGTAAGCCTCCTGCGACATGACCACCAGCACGTCCGGCCGCGTGACGTAAGGGTAGAGTATCCGGCTGTCGGAGAGGAGCACCTGGGAGCTGCAGGCGCTGCCGCGCGCCTCCGGACCGAAGGCCTGGGTCATGGTGGCGTGCCTGCCGTCAAAAATGGCGTGGGCTTTGCCGATGATTATCCCGGAGAGGATGACTCCCTGCCCTCCCAGGCCGCTTATTTTAATCTCCGTGGGCCTTTCGCTCATTTAATCCCCTTATATTCCTCGTATTTATCTCCCAGCTTTTCGCGGTAGCGCCGGTTCATGTCGTCAAGCCAGGTGGGCTGGTCGCGGTCGACAAATTTGCCCACGATAATCTTGCCCTGAAAATCCAGCGCCACCGCGCGCGTGTCGGCGCCGTCTTTGCACTCGCTGCTCTCTTTGAGATATTTCATGAAGCTCAGCCCGTCGCCCAGCTTGTTGCGCCGCTGGTAGAGCGTGGGGCACGGGGAGATGATCTCAATGAAACGAAAACCGCGCTTTGTGAAGGCCTCGGCCATGCAACGGGCCAGCTGGCGCACATGGAAGGTCGTCCAGCGGGCGACATAGACGGCCCCGCAGGAGTCGGCAAGAAAAGGGAGGCTGAAAGTTTTTTCAAAGCTGCCGTAAGGGGCGGTGCTGGCCACGGCGGAGTAGGGGGTGGTCGGGGTGAGCTGGCCGCCTGTCATGCCGTAGGTGAAGTTGTTCACGCAGATCACAAGCATATCAATATTGCGGCGGGCGGCGTGGATGAAGTGGTTGCCGCCGATTGCGGTAAGATCGCCGTCGCCGCTGTAAACCACCACGTTCAGCTCCGGGTTGGCGAGTTTTAAGCCGGTGGCGAAGGGAATGGCCCGCCCGTGGGTTGTGTGGAAGGAATCAAGCTTAAGATAGCCCGCCACGCGGCCGGTGCAGCCGATGCCCGAGACGATGACGGTCTTATCCAGGTCGGCCTTGCTATCCTGGAGCGCGCGGGCAAAGCAGTTTACCGTGACGCCGATGCCGCAGCCGGGACACCAGATGTGCGGCATGCGATCCATGCGCAGAAGATACTCAATGGGATGCGCCTGCGTCGTCGTCATAATAATGATTCCTTGATCGCTTTGAGAATTTCCCGCGGGTCATGCACCGTGCCGCCGCCGTGTCCGACAAGCGCGACCTTCGCCCGGCCGCAGACAACCCGCTCCAGCTCCAGGACCACCTGCCCGTAGTTCATCTCCGGCATGACGAAAGATTTGACTTTACCCGATAAAGCGCGGATTTTCCCGGCCGGGAAGGGCCAGACGATCTTACACATGAGATGCCCCACTTTAAGCCCCTCATCGCGCGCCAACTGTACGGCGAGCGAGGCCACGCGCGAGGTTATGCCGTATGAAACCACCACACACTCCGCTCCCTCCACGCCGTCCTCCACCACGCGCACGAGGTCGTCGGCGCGCTTCCTGACCTTATCTACCAGGCGGCGCACCAGGCGCTCCTGGGCCGCGTGATTCATCACCGGATATCCCTTCTCGTCGTGCGTAAGGCCGGTGATATGGAAACGGTAACCCTGTCCCGCCCTGGCCATCTCCGGCGCCATGTCGGGGCCGGGCTTAAACGGCAGATATTCGCCGGGCTTACATGCGGTATAACGGCGGGGATAAAGCTTGATTTCGTCCGCCGGAGGGATATTCACTTTCTCGGTCATATGTCCGACGCACTCATCAAGCATGAGTATGACCGGCAGGCGGTATTTCTCGGAAAGGTTGAACGCCTCTATGGCGAAGTCGAAGGACTCCTGCGGCGAACTGGGAGAAATGGTGATCAACTCGTAGTCGCCGTGCGAACCCCAGCGCGCCTGCATCATGTCGGCCTGCCCCGGCATAGTGGGCAGTCCCGTGGAAGGCCCTCCGCGCTGGACATTCACAAAAACGCAGGGCGTCTCCAGCATGGCGCCCAGGCCGAGATGCTCCATCATCAGCGAAAAACCGGGACCGGAGGTCACCGTCATGGCCTTGGCGCCCGCCCAAACCGCCCCGTAGATGGCGATGGAGGAGGCCAGTTCGTCCTCCATCTGGATGAAGACGCCGCCTATCAGCGGAATACGCGCGGCGAATCTTTCTATCACCTCAGTGGAGGGGGTGATGGGATAGCCCGCCACAAAGCGGCAGCCCGCCGCAAGGGCGCCCTCGCAGCAGGCATGGTCGCCGTCCAGGTAGTGCGCCCCCGTAAGCGTTCCCTTCGGGTCGGCGGTGATCAGCGCATCAGCCATGAGTCACTCCTTATCCCCGATTTTGGTGGACCAGATTGCGAACTCCGGGCAGTACATGAAGCAGAGGTTGCAATTGGTGCAGGCGTCCGGTTTCACGGCCTGCGGCGGGTGATACCCCTTCTTGTTGAACTCCAAAGAGAGGGCGAGAGCCTTTACCGGGCAGAATTCCACGCAGAAGGCGCAGCCCTTGCAGCGGTCGTCCAGGATGTGAACCTTCCCGCGGGCCCGCTTGACCGACACAGGTTTATCTGTCATATATAAGGAAAATTATATAATAAATACTCCGCTTACTACCAGCGCATCAATGATCGCGTTCAGCGCGGAACTGGGACGCATGGCTTCCGAGGTCTTCGCGAGGTCCGGGTGGTAGTAGCCGCCCATGTCCACCGGCCTGCGCTGGGCCGCGAGCAGTTCCCTGGTGATCCTGTCCTCGTTCTCTTCCAGCTGCTTCGCGACACCGGCAAACTTCTCCCGGAGCCCGGAGTCTTTGGATTGCGCGGCCAGGGCCTGGGCCCAGTACATGGCCAGGTAGTAATGGCTGCCGCGGTTGTCTATCTCGCCCACTTTGCGGGCCGGCGACTTGTTGTTGTCCAGGAACCTGGCGATGGCGGCATCGAGCGCTTCGGCCAGGACCAGGGCCTTGTCGTTCCCGAACATGCCGCCCAGGTGCTCAAGCGACGCCCCGAGGGCGGAGAACTCCCCGAGTGAATCCCAGCGCAGGTAGCCTTCCTTCTGGAACTGCTGCACGTGTTTGGGGGCCGAACCGCCCGCGCCGGTCTCAAAAAGTCCGCCGCCGGCCAGCAGCGGGACTATGGAGAGCATCTTGGCGCTGGTGCCAACCTCGAGAATCGGGAAGAGGTCGGTCAGGTAGTCCCGCAGGACATTGCCGGTGACCGAGATGGTATCCAGCCCCCTGCGTATCCGCTCAAGCGAGTATTTCATGGCCTCTATCGGCGGCAGGATCTTTATCTCGAGGCCTGCCGTGTCGTGGTCCTTCAGGTATTTTTCAACCTTGGCGATGATCTGGGCGTCATGCGCGCGGTTCTTATCCAGCCAGAACACGGCGTGGGCGCCGGTAGCCTTTGCCCGCTTCACGGCCAGTTTTACCCAGTCCTGTATCGGGATGTCCTTTACCCTGGACATGCGCCAGATGTCCCCTTTTTCCACCTTGTGCTCCAGCAGGACTTTGCCGCCGGCGTCCAGAACGCGGACAGCGCCGTCCGCGGGAATTTCAAAAGTGGTCGGGTGGGAGCCGTATTCCTCGGCTTTCTGGGCCATCAGTCCGACGTTGGGGACGGAGCCCATCGTGGCGGGACTAAAGGCGCCGTTCCTGCGGCAGTCCTCTATTATCTCGCGGTATACGACGGCATAGCAGCGGTCGGGGATCATAGCCTTGGTGTCCTGGAGCTTGCCTTGCGGGTTCCACATCTTGCCGCCTTCGCGGACCACCACCGGCATGGAGGCGTCTACGATTATGTCGCTGGACACGTGCAGGTTCGTGATGCCCTTGTCGGAGTCCACCATGGCAAGCGCCGGGCGCTTCGCGCAGGCAGCCTTGATATCGGTCTCGATCCCGGCCCGCTTTTCGGCCGGGAGGGCCTGGATCTTCTTGTAGAGGTCCCCGAGGCCCATGTTGGGGTTGATGTCCAGGGACTTGAAGGTTTCGGCATGCTTGTCGAACACGTCCTTGTAGAACACTGAGACGGCGTGGCCGAACATGATCGGGTCGGAGACCTTCATCATGGTCGCCTTCAGGTGAAGGGAGAGAAGCAGGCCCGCGCGCTTCGCGTCGTCGATCTGTTCGGCGTAGAAGCGGCGCAGGGCCTTCACGCTCATGAATGTGCCGTCTATAATTTCGCCCCTGGAGGCTTTAAGGCCGCTTTTCAGCGTTGTCGCCTTGCCGTCGGCGCCTGCGAACTCAATGCGGAACTCGCCGCCTTTCTCCAGGCAGAGGGATTTCTCGTTGCCGTAGAAATCCCCGTCCGTCATATGGGCGACGTGCGCCCCGGAGTCCGGGCTCCATGCGGCCAGTTTATGGGGGTTCTTTTTAGAGAAATTTTTGACGGAGAGCGGCGCGCGGCGGTCGGAGTTGCCTTCGCGCAGCACAGGGTTTACCGCGCTTCCAAGCACCCTGGCGTAACGCTCCTTGAGCTCACCCTCGGCGGCGGTCTTCGGTTCTTCCGGATAATCGGGAAGGTCGTAGCCCTGTGACTGGAGTTCCCTGATCGCCTCTTTCAGCTGGGGGACCGAGGCGCTGATGTTCGGCAGCTTGATGATATTCGCCTCAGGCTTCAGCGCCAGTTCCCCTAAAAGGGCCAGGTTATCCGGGATCCTCCGGTCAACGGCTAGTTTTTCAGGGAAGTTCGCGATGATCCTGCCGGCCAGCGAGATATCGCTGGTTTCCACCTCAACGCCGGTGTCTTTTATAAACGCCCGGATAATGGGCAGCAGCGAACAGGTCGCCAGGGCGGGGGCTTCATCGGTTTGTGTCCAAACGATCTTCTGTGTAGGCATGGTGTTCTCCTTAAATAGTAACTTATATTTAGAATATTGAATAAGCGCCATAGTTGTCAAGCCCGGCATGGGCGGCATGGCGGCGATACATATCAGGAAAATAAAAATATATAATATAACGATATGAAACAAAACATCGTTGAAAAAATTCTTTCGGCGCACCTCCGGGAGGGAAGCCTCGGCGGGGGCGGCGAGATCGGCCTGCGCATCGATCAGACCTTGACCCAGGACGCCACCGGCACCATGGCCTACCTGCAGTTCGAAGCCATGGGCCTGCGCGAGATAAAAACAGATCTGTCGGTTTCTTACGTGGACCACAATACGGTCCAGGTGGGCTTTGAGAACTCCGACGACCATAAGTACCTCGAGACCGTGGCCGCGAAATACGGCGTCGTTTACTCCAGGCCGGGCAACGGCATCTGCCACCAGGTGCACCTGGAGCGCTTCGGCAAGCCCGGCACCACGCTGCTGGGTTCCGATTCCCACACTCCCACCGGCGGCGGCATCGGCCAGGTGGCCATGGGCGCCGGCGGCCTGGACGTGGCCGTGGCCATGGGCGGCGGCCTGTTCTACACCGCGGC
>JAHJSU010000316.1 GCA_018829985.1 Elusimicrobiota bacterium
AACGGTTTGTTGTCTGATTTCTTTCGTGTCTTTGTGACTTTGTGGCTGAGTAGTAACGATTTTTATGATTAAACATGATCTGCGTCCATCCTATTCATCTGCGTCATCTGCGTTCCATGTATTACTGCTGAGCAGTTACTTTAATTCGCATAACATTTACATGCGTATAATATTTTTCGGGGCATTGCTTTTTCTGTCCGCCGGTTCTTCCTACGGCATTGAACTTACTTACTGGGCTGCTTCAAACCCGGAAGAAATTGAACTGGGCCGCAACCTGGTTAAGCAATGGAACCAGTCGCATCCGGACGTGCAGGTGAAAATGCAGCCTATCCCCGCCACCCAGTCCAGCGAGGAAGTGCTGCTGGCCGCTATAGTTTCAAAAACCACGCCCGACGTCTGCTCCAATATCCTGCCGGCCATAATGGGGCGGTTCACCAAATCAAAAGCGGTGCTGGCGCTTGACGCTTTTCCCGGTTATGAAAAGGCGATAATCGGCAGAACCGGGAAAAAGCTGACGGATATGTTCCGTTCGCGCGACGGGAAGCTTTACCAGGCGCCGTGGAAATCCAATCCCGTTATGCTCGTCTATAACACCGCCATATTCCGCGAGCTGGGGCTTACGCCTCCCAAAACTTACTCGGATTTCGCGAAAGTGGCCGAAGCGATAGCCGCCGACAGGAATAATCCCGGCCGCTGGGCGATGTCGGTTTCCATAAAAACCACGTGGTGGCAGCGGCTGTTCGATTTCTATCCTTTTTACGCGGCCGCCACCGGCGGCCGGACTTTGCTTGAAAATGATAAAGCCGTCTTTGACGGCGCGGGCGGCGTGGCGGCGATGACGTTTTTCAGGGACGGGTTCAGGAAGCGTTATTTTCCGATGCTCGGCTTCTCCGGCAATATTTTCCTTGAGGGCAGGGTGGCCATGGACGTCGCCGGGCCCTGGGCCATAAAATACTACCGCAGGCTCAAGCCGGACTTTGAGTTTGATTTCGCTCCTATTCCCGTGCCTGACGGCCATAAAGGCCCGGTATATACGTACGGCGATCCTAAAAATATAGTCATATTTTCCACCACAAAGCATCCGAAGCAGGCCTGGGAGTTCGTAAAATTCCTTATAAGCAAGGAAGCCGATTTGAAGCTGCTGGAGCTGACCAACCAGGTTCCGATGCGCCGGGCTATAGTTTCGGACCCGTTTTACGGCGGTTTTTTCGCCAAAAACCCTCTTCTCCGCAAGGCGGCGCGCCAGGCGCAATACGTGGTGCCGACGGATGAATCGCAGCACCTGGTGCAGATCCTGGATATAATCTCCGGCCAGTTCGAGGCGGCGGCGGTTTACGCGGTGATAACGCCCGAGAAGTCGCTTAAAACAGCCGCAAAAAAAGTACAGGCGCTTTATGACTACTGGTGACGAGAGAAAAGACGCCGTAGGCTATGTCTTTACGGCCCCCTACCTCCTCTTTCTGCTGGTTTTTACGGCTTATCCGCTGCTGTTTTCCTTTTACCTGGTGTTCCACAGCTGGGATTTGATAACCCCTCCGGAATATGTGGGCCTGAAGAATTTTTATTTCCTGCTGCATGATACGGATTTCTGGCAGGCGCTTTTGAATACCCTGATTTTTCTGGCCATACATATACCCGCGCAGGTGGTTTTCTCGATAATGATAGCCATGGCGCTGGCTGAGAAGATAGCCGCCAAAACATTCTTCCGCGCCGCGTTTTTCCTGCCGGTTATAATCTCCGGCGCGGTGGTTACCATCCTCTGGGCCAAGCTCTATTCCACCGACGCGGGGATCTTCAACCAGCTGCTTGCGCTGGCCGGCATAGCGCCGGTCAAATGGCTTACCAGCACCGGCCTCGCGATGCCTTCCATCGCCGTCATGGCGACCTGGAAGAACATGGGGTTTTACATAGTGCTTTTCCTCGCCGGCCTGCTCAGTATCCCGGCGCATCTTTATGAGGTTTCAAAAATCGAGGGAACGACCCGCTGGCAGGATTTCCGGTATATAACCCTGCCGCTGCTCAAGCCGACAATGCTGCTGGTGGTGGTGCTTTCCACTTTCGGGGCGTTCAGCCTGTTTATAGAGCCTTACGTGATGACCGGCGGCGGCCCCCTTAACTCCACGATGTCGGTGGTGCTTTATATGTACAAGCAGGCGTTCCTGTTCCAGCATATGGGCTATGCCGCCACGGTGGGGTTCGCATTGGCGGCGATAATACTGCTGGTAGTGCTGGTCCAGAAAAAATACCTGGACAGCGAGTCGCATTAAAACATGAAAAAGCTTATCCTTTACCTTATACTTGTCTGCGCCGCCGTGAGTTTTATTTACCCCTTTTTGTGGATGGCTTATATTTCCGTCGAATCCGTCGGAGACTCCGGAGCGGCGGGCTTTTTGTCTTCCTTTCTTACCCTCGGGAACTACAAAGCCGTCTTCAGGGAGATACCTATAGGCCGCGCGCTTTTAAACAGCGCCGTTGTGGCGCTGTCCACCACGGCTTCGGTTTTGTTTTTCAGCTCTCTTGTCGGCTACGCGCTGGCCAAGCTCAGATTCAGCGGCCGGGAGACGGTGTTCCTGATAGTGCTGCTCACCATGATGATCCCGGGGCAGCTGACTTTAATACCGCTGTATACGCTTATAGTAAAGCTGGGGTGGACGGATTCCTACGCCGGCCTTGTCGCGCCGTGGATGATAAGCGCCATGGGAATACTTATTTTCCGGCAGACCTTCATTTCCATCCCCAACGATCTGATAGAAGCCGCCCGGATGGAAGGCTGCGGCGAGCTGAGGATCTTAACTTCCATCTTCTGGCCGCTTTCAAAGCCGGCAATGGTGACTGTAGGCATCATCACCTTTATGAATTCCTGGAACGAGGTGCTCTGGCCTATGATGGTGGTGCGCCGCCAGGAGATGATGACTATGCCGCAGATGATAACGACGTTCTCGGTGGGCGGACAGTCCGGGGGGGAACTGGGCGTGGAAATGGCGGCTTCAATGCTGCTCATCATCCCGATACTGGCCGCCTACACGTTTTTTCAGAAATATTTCATAGAAGGAATAGCGTCCACGGGGATAAAAGGCTGATTCAGTGCTATAGGAACAGCGTTAAAGAATTTCACCGCAGAGGCGCAGAGGACGCAGAGTGGAAAACATAAAAGAATTGTAACTACTCAGCCACTAAGACACCAAGGCACAAAGAAAGTTATGGAATACAAACCTCTTTAGATTTGTTGTCTGATTTCTTCCGTGTCTTTGTGACTTTGTGGCTGAGTAGTTACTCGCAACTGTAAAGATTCCTCTGCGCCCTCTGCGCCTCTGCGGTAGATTTAAAATTCAGGAGATAGAAAATGGCAAAAGTGATCTTTGAAAAAGTGGTCAAGCGCTACCAGTCCAACGCCCGGGATACGGTCAGGGAATTAAGCCTTGCCATAGACGACGGCGAATTCCTGGTGCTGGTCGGACCGTCGGGCTGCGGCAAGTCGACGGTGCTCCGGATGCTTGCGGGGCTGATAAGCGTAACAGACGGCAAAATATCCATAGACGGCAAAGATATCACGCGCCTGCCCCCCAAGGACAGGGACATCTCCATGGTGTTCCAGAATTACGCTCTCTTCCCGCACCTGGATGTATACGACAACGTCGCTTTCGGGCTGAAAATGCGCGGCGCGCCGAAAAATGAAATTGACGACCGTGTGCGGGAGGCCGCGGCGCTTTTGGGAATAGAGCCGCTGCTCCATAAAAAGCCCAAAGAGCTCAGCGGCGGGCAGAGCCAGCGCGTGGCGGTGGGCAGGGCCATAGTGCGGCGGCCCAAAGTGTTTCTTTTTGACGAGCCGCTGTCCAATCTGGACGCTAAAATGCGCACGCAGATGCGCGCTGAAATATCCCGCCTGCACCGCCGGCTTAAAGCAACCGCTATTTACGTCACCCATGACCAGTGCGAAGCCATGACCATGGCGGACCGCATGGTGGTGCTGCACGACGGCGTTATTGAGCAGTGCGGGACTCCCCATGAGATCTACTCGGCTCCGCGCAACACTTTTGTGGCCACTTTCATCGGCAGCCCTCCCATGAACTTATTTGCCGCGGAATTTACTTCCGCGGGCGGGGCGGCCGGCCTTAAAATAAACAATCTCACGCTGCCGCTGCCCCCGCAGCTGTCTGCGGGTGGAGCCGCGCGGCTGGAGACCGGACGTAAATACACGTTCGGCATAAGGCCGGAGCACATCTACCTTGCCGAACGGATTTTTCCCGGCGTGAATGCCTGCGCGCCGCTGGCCTGCGAAGTGGAGCTGGCGGAATCCATGGGCAACGACGTGGTGCTGCACTGCAACAGCGGCGGCCTTGCGTTCCAGGCAAGTCTGAAACATGACTTTCCCGTTAAGTCGGGCGACAGGATAAATGTGGTGTTCGCCCTGGATAAAAGCCATATATTCGGCGAGAACGGGGAGAGGGGGATTTAATTGGTATAATTGAATATTATGAAAGCTATTATTCTCGCGGGCGGAAGCGGCGTCAGGCTGTGGCCGGTTTCACGGTACGGCCTGCCCAAGCAGTTCATGAAGCTGAACGGCGGAAAATCCCTGCTCTGCCGGACTATTGAAAGGCTTTCGAAAGTCTGCCCCTTAAAAGATATTTATATCGTCACCAATAAAGATTACGAGTTCCATGTAAAAGAGGACCTGAAAAGCGTTTCCGCGGCCATAGAGGACAATATCATCCTTGAGCCGGTGGGCCGCAATACCGCTCCGGCCATAGCCCTGGTCATGAAATACTGCGTGGAGAAATTAAAATGCCCCAAAGACGAAGTCATCTTTGTCTGCCCGTCGGACCACATTATAAAACCGGTGGAAAAATTCGCCCGATACGCCCAACAGGCCCGGGATGTGGCCTCGCGCGGGCATATAGTGACATTCGGCGTTATCCCGGACAAGCCTGAAACTGGATACGGGTATATAAAGAAAGGCGGGAAGATAGCAGGTCACAGGTCACCAGTTACCAGTCACCAGTTAGCGGGCACAGCCGGGGAGGTTTACAGGGTTGAGAAATTTACGGAGAAGCCGGATTTGAAGACCGCCGAAAAGTACGTTAAAAGCCGGAACTATTACTGGAATTCCGGCATGTTCGCGTTTACCATAAAGGACATGCTGGCGGAATTTAAACGCCACGTTCCCGGCATTTACCGGAAAATGAGCCTGAGCCTTAAAAAAATGACCGCCGATTTCAAGAATATGCCCGATATTTCCATAGACTACGCCGTTATGGAAAAATCTTCCAGGGCGGCGGTCCTGCCTTTGAAGCTCCTCTGGTCCGATATCGGCTCCTGGGATTCCCTGCCCGGGATCTCCGATATGGACGAGAACGGCAATATCAAAACCGGCGATATCCTGGCCATCGACACCAAAAATTCCATAATCATAGGGGAAAAAAGGCTGATTTCCCTGGTCGGGATGAAAAATGTGACGGTTATCGACACCGAGGACGCGCTTCTGGTCCTGAAGAAAGGGGACGCGCAGAGAGTGAAGGATGTGGTCGGTTTTCTGAAGGAAAATAGACGCAAAGAGATCATAGAACACACCACCGCCTACCGCCCCTGGGGAAATTTCAAGGTCCTGGAAGAGGGCCCCAGGTATAAAATAAAGCGGATAGTGGTGAAGCCCCTGCAGAGATCAAGCCACCAGCTGCACCATCACAGGTCGGAGCACTGGATAGTAATAAAAGGCCTCGCCAAGGTCTCCATCGGCCGCAAAGAAAGTTTCGTGCATGAAAATGAGAGCACCTATGTGCCCAAATCCACTTTGCACTGCCTGGAAAACCCGGGCAAGGTCCCGCTGGAGGTTATAGAGGTCCAGAACGGGGAATATGTGGAAGATGACGATGTAATAATGTATGACGAGATCTACGGGCGGAAAAATAAGCGGCATGCTGTTCTGCCTAAGGCATAAGGGCGCCGCGCCCGCCATACGCTATAAGTTTTAGATACGGCTATTGCCATAGGCTATTATATGCCATAAGCTATACGCAGAAACCGATATCTTAAACCGCAAGGGAACTTCCTTATAAAGCCTATAGCATACGGCTTTCCGCCAGGGGCGGCCCCCCGCCGATACAACTCGGCGGGCACGGCGCCGGGCTGTTTGGCGGGAAAGCTTATGGCAATCGATTTAGATTCATCATGGAAATAATTTTTCTCGGCACCAACGGCTGGTATGACACAAAAACAGGCAACACTGTCTGCGCGCTGATAAAGACTGAAAAATACGACATCGTGCTGGACGCCGGCAACGGTATTTACAAACTGGATGAATACGCGGACGGCAAAAAACCGATCTATCTGTTTTTAAGCCATTTCCACCTGGACCACATAATAGGCCTTCACGCCCTGCTTAAGTTCAATTTCAAGAAGGGCCTGTATATCTGCGCGGGAAAAGGCGCCCGGAAAACCCTGGGCCTGTTCCTTCGCAAGCCCTTCACCGTGCCTTTGGCGGACCTTGAATATAAAACCGGGATTCTGGAGCTGCCGGCGGAAATAAACAGACTGCCGTTCAAACTGAAGGCTTTGCCGCTGGTCCATGCCGATCCGGTATTGGGCTTCAGGCTTGAAATTGAGAGGAAAACGATAACCTATTGCACCGACACGGGCTGGTGCGGCAACGCCCTGAAGCTCGCGGCGGGCTCGGACCTGCTTATAGCGGAATGTTCCTGCAGGCCGGGCGAACAAAACCCGCTCTGGCCGCATTTAAATCCCGAAACGGCGGCGCTGCTTGCCGCCCGGGCCGGGGCCAAAAAACTCGCGCTCACGCATTTCGACGCGGGAAGATACTCCACGGCGCGCCTCAGAGCCGGGGCGCTGCGCGCGGCGCGCAGGATATTTCCGCGCACCGCCGCCGCCAGGGACGGTATGCGAATTAAACTGTAGGGTACCCCTTCCGGGGGAATTGGCGGGACTCCTTCCTGGGGATTGAACCCACAGGTGGACACCGCATGGCGGTTTCCCCTGCGTCTGAGGCACATCCGCCTAAGGCGGACGCCTACGCAAGTATTGAGCCACAGGTGGGGTGGCTTTCCTCTTGATGCACGTTTTGGCGACTAAATGTAATATCTAATTGCGTTTGGGCAGGCTAAATGCTACTATATAAAGCATATGGTTGATAGAATTTATTGGCAGGAGTTGATAAAGAGCGCTCTTAAAAAACGTTCCATTGTCTGGATTGCCGGTATAAGGCGTTCAGGTAAAACCGTGCTTTCATCGGGCATTGAGGGCGCCCAATATTTTGATTGTGAATTGCCCAGGGTCCGGGCCATGTTGGCGGACCCGGAAATGTTTTTGGCTTCAAGAACCGGGAAGCTGCTGATTCTGGACGAAATTCACAAGCTTGATAATCCATCCGAGATTCTTAAAATAGCGCATGACCATTACCCTTCGGTAAAAATAATAGCCACAGGCTCCTCCACGCTGTGGGCGTCCGCAAAATTTAAAGACACCTTGACCGGCAGAAAAACAGAGATCTGGCTTACGCCGATGAACATCCGTGACTTTGAAGATTTTAAAATCAACGATCTGGACTTTCGTCTTCACCGGGGAGGCTTGCCGCCGTTCATTTTGGCCGAGGCTTACCCCGAGAAGGAATATCAGGAGTGGATGGACTCTTACTGGGCCAGGGACGTGCAGGATCTCTTCAAGCTGGAAAAACGGACGGCTTTCCTTAAATTTGTGGAACTTGTTTTTTTGCAAAGCGGGGGGATTTTTGAAGCCTCAAAATTCGCCGCCCCGTGCGAGGTCAGCCGCGCCACTGTCGCCAATTATCTTTCGGCGCTGGAAGCTACAAATGTCGCGCTTTCGGTGCGTCCTTTCTCAAGCAGGGCGAGTAATGAGATCATTACCGCCCCCAAGGTGTATGGCTTTGACACCGGCTTCCTGTGTTTTTTCAGGGGGTGGGCTGTATTGCGTGAAAGCGACAGGGGATTTTTGTGGGAGCACCTGGTCCTTAATGAAATGCTCGGGGCTTTGCAGTCCAGGGAAATAAATTATTGGCGTGACAAAGCCGGGCATGAAATTGATTTTGTGCTTAAAAAAAGAGGTCTCCCGCCCATAGCTATTGAATGCAGGTGGAAAGCCGGACAGTTTGACACGGACAGCCTGCGCGTGTTCAGGCGGAAATATCCCGAAGGCGAAAACTGGGTAATAGCAAGCGATGCCGCCAGGCCGTATGAAAAGAGCCTTGGAGGCTTCAAAATCAGTTTTATGGATTTGACGCGCCTGAACGGCGTGTTGAGCCCCGGCCCGTAAGGATTGTCAGCGGTGGGTAGATATCTTAAGGCGGAAAAATGGCTAAGAAAGCTTTTATTACCGGCATACTGGGGCAGGACGGAAGCTACCTGAGCGCCCTGCTGCTCAGACGCGGATACAAAATATACGGCTCCGAACTCCCCGGCGCAAGCGCCTGGCGCCACGCCGAGCTCGGCATAGCGGGCAAAGCGCGCATTTATACCGGCCTCAAGGGGTTTGAGTCTCTGCGCGAGTTATTCGGCAGGATAAAGCCGGATGAAGTCTATAATCTCGGCTCCCAAAGTTCGGTCCGGAATTCTTTCGCGCGTCCGCTGGAAGCGGTGGAGAGCGACGCGGTGGGAACGGCAAGACTTTTAGAGGCCATAAGGCGGGCGACTCCGCGTTCACTGTTTTTCCAGGCTACCAGCGGCCTTATATTTTCGGGCCCCGGCCCGGACGGCAAAGGACGGGGGGGTTTAATGCCCCAGAGCCCCTACGCGTGCGCCAAGCTTTACAGTCACTGGCTTACGCTGAATTATAGAGAGTTTTACGGCATTTTTGCGGTGTCGGGAATATTATACAACCATGAATCCCCGCTGCGCGGAGAAAATTTTGTGACCAGAAAGATAGCCATGGCCGTGGCCGGGATAAAGAAAGGGGCAAAAAAGCCCCTGCAGGTGGGCAATATAAACGTGCGGCGCGACTGGGGCTATGCGGC
Organism: Elusimicrobiota bacterium; assembly: GCA_018829985.1. Classification (GTDB taxonomy): domain Bacteria; phylum Elusimicrobiota; class Elusimicrobia; order Elusimicrobiales; family UBA9959; genus JAHJSU01. Next base: position 8,981 of record JAHJSU010000316.1, read on the forward strand.
CGAATACGCCGAAGGCATGAGGCTGGCTCTGGCCGCTAATAAACCGGGAGACTATGTGTTTGCGACGGGAAAAACGCACTCGGTCCGGGAATTTATAGAAGCGGCTTTCCGCGCGGCGGGAATGCGCGTTCTGTGGAAAGGCGAAGGACTGGATGAAAAAGGCGTTGACGCTGAAAACGGCGGAACGCTGGTGGAAATATCCCCCAAATATTTCAGGCCTCACGAGAATAAGGTCCTGGAGGGGGATCCTTCCAAAACCTGGAAAGCCATCGGCTGGAGGCCGAAAACGGATTTTGAGGCGCTCGCGTCAATGATGGTGAAGGCCGACTCCGCCGTCTTGAAAAGAAATAGGTCGGCAAAGGATGTGGAAATATGTATACGGAATCAAAAAAATGCCGGATTTGTGAACAGAATAATTTAGTGACGGTTCTCTCTATGGGAGAGCAGTTCCTTACAGGGGTGTTCCCTAAATCTCCGGAGGAAAAAATTACTAAAGGCCCGCTAGACCTCATTTGGTGTTCCAGTTGCGGTCTTTTGCAGATGAAGCACTCCTACAACCTTAAGGAGATGTATGGCGAAAATTACGGCTATCGCTCAGGCTTGAACGCGGCAATGGTGCGGCACTTAGAGCATAAAATTCACGGGCTTGAAAGATTGGTTAAGCTGACGGAGAAAGATCTCGTGATAGACATAGGCAGCAATGATGCTACGTCTCTCAAGGCTTACACGGGCAAGCACCGCAAGGTGGGAATTGACCCTACTGGCAATAAGTTTAAGGAATACTACACAAAGGATATTTCTTTAATACCGGATTTCTTTTCCGCCGCGGCTTTCCGGAAACTATTTCCTAATGAAAAGGCTAAGATTATTACTTCAATTGCCATGTTTTACGATCTGGAACGCCCAAAGGATTTTGTCAGGGACATTAAGTCTGTCCTGGCTGACGACGGGGTATGGCATTTTGAACAGAGCTATATGCCAAGCATGCTTCGCACTAACTCTTACGATACAATCTGCCATGAGCATGTGGAATTTTATTCGTTTAAGGTTGTTAAGAATATACTGGAGGATTGCGGTCTTGGAATAATTGATGTCCAGATGAATGCCATTAATGGAGGGAGTTTTGCGGTTACAGCCTGCAAGAAAGAGTCTTTTTATAAATCAAATACCCCTATCCTGCAGTGGATGCTGAAACAGGAAGACGATATGGGATTAGAAACTCCAAAACCATACCGTGATTTTGAAGAAAGAGTCTTCCGGCATAGGAAGAATCTTCAGGATCTTATTGAGTCTCTCGTTGCGGACGGAAAAAAGATTGTCGGCTATGGCGCCAGCACTAAAGGCAATGTTCTCCTGCAATTCTGCGGGTTTACCTCTAAACACTTATGTTGTATCGCAGATGTGAATGAGGATAAGTTCGGGGCGTATACTCCGGGGACCAATATCCCGATTGTTTCGGAAAAAGAGGCGCGGAAGATGCGGCCGGACTATTTTTTTGTTCTCCCGTGGCATTTTAAACACGGTATTTTGGAGAGGGAAAAGGAATTTATGACGCAGGGTGGAAAATTTATTTTCCCTTTGCCGGAGATTGAGATAGTATAGTCTAAGAAAACCATCGCATGAAAACGGCATTTATTACCGGGGTCGCGGGGCAGGACGGTTATTATCTGGCTTCTTCGCTTCTTGCGGACGGATATGAGGTGCACGGGACAGTCCTTCCTGGCGTTCCGGCTCCGGCAGACCTTAGCGGCAGAATTTCTCTCCACAAAATGGATTTACGTGCGCCTGCGCTACTGGGGGAGCTTGTGCGCACAATATCCCCGCTGGAAATATATTATTTGGCCGCTCATCACTTTTCTTCCCAAGGCGACGAAAATGCTAAAGGTTTAGCAGCTCCTTTCTTGGCTGTGAATGTTGTGGCGCCTAATATTATTTTGGAGCAGATTAAATGCAAACTTCCAAAGACCCGGTTCTTCTATGCGGCCAGTTCCCATATATTCGGGGCGCCCGAATCTTTTCCTCAGACTGAGTCTGCCACTCATAGACCAAACACTCCTTACGCTATCAGCAAAAGCGCGGGCGTTATGTTATGCCGCTATTACAGAGAAACTCACGGCCTTCATGTCTCCACTGGAATTCTTTACAACCATGAATCTCCTTTCAGGTCGGCGGATTTTGTTACAACCCGCATAGCGCGGGCTGCTGCCTTAGCTTCTATTGGGAAAAAGGAACCGGTGTATTTTGAAAATCTTAGCGCGGTTGTGGATTGGGGGGCAGCTAAAGATTATGTGGCGGCAATGTGTTTGCTTCTTCAGCAGCCCTGCGGAGGGGAATATATAATTTCATCCGGAGTTCCCAGGACTGTCTTAGAATTCGCGGAAGCAGCTTTCAAATGCGTCGGGCTTAAGCCCGATGGCATAATTCTCCAGGAAGATCATCCCGCTCAAGCAAGTCGTGTCCCGTATGTGGGTGATAGCTCAAAAATACGCAAGTTATGCGGCTGGGTTCCTGCTACACCTTTTAAAGAAATGGTGCGGGAAATGGTAACGGCCCAATTGGCGCTTTTGCGAGATTAAGCTATATGATTTAAAAGGCTATGAGTCTCATTAAAAAAAATATTGCTGCTAATTTTGCGGGAAGTATCTGGCAGGCTCTTGTAAGCCTGGCATTTGTCCCGCTTTATATTAAATTTCTCGGTATTGAGTCCTGGGGGTTAATAGGATTTTTTGTTACGCTCCAGGCGATATTCGGCCTTTTAGATATGGGATTAAGCAGTACATTAAATCGTGAAATGGCGCGGCTTTCCGCATTGCCGGGGAAAGAGCAGGAAATGCGAAATCTTGTCCGCACCCTGGAAGTGGTTTACTGGTGTGTCGCCGCTTTTGTCGGGATTACCATTGTGGCCTTATCACCGGTTATCGCGCATCATTGGATTAAAGCCGGCCGGTTGGCGCCTAAAACCATTGAGCAGGCGTGTTTAATCATGGGATTTGTAATAGCCCTGCAAATGCCGGCCGGATTTTATTCCGGGGGGTTGATGGGTTTGCAGAGGCAGGTTTTGCTCAATATAATTAATGTATCTATCGGCACCTTCCGGGCTGTCGGTGCGGTGCTGGTTTTGTGGTTGATTGCTTCAACAATCCAGGCTTTTTTTATATGGCAAATTATTAGTAGTGCGGTAAATGTCGGGTTATTGGCGTTCTTTCTATGGCGCAGACTGCCGCGCAGCGAAAATAATGCGGTTTTTCAAAAACAACTGCTTAAAGGAATTTGGCGGTTTACCGCCGGAATGAGCGGAATTGCTGTTTTAGGAACAATCCTTACTCAGCTTGATAAAGTTATATTAAGCAAAATGCTCTCGTTAGAGATATTTGGTTATTACATGCTGGCCAGTATGGTAGGGATGAGCCTTGGGCGCCTTTTTACTCCCGTCTTTTTCAGTATTTATCCAAGATTTACGCAATTAGTTGCTGTCAATGACCAGGATGGATTAAAAGAGTTTTACCATAAAAGTTGTCAGTTTATGTCAGTTCTGATTCTCCCCGTCGCTGTCGTTATCGTTTTATTTTCCTACGAGATTATCCTTCTTTGGACGCAGAACCCTGAAACTGCGGAAAGAACCCATCTTCTGGTAAGTATTCTGATCAGTGGATCGGCCATTAATGGCCTAATGAATATGCCCTATGCCCTGCAATTGGCATTTGGCTGGACCAGGCTGTCTGTTTTTAAAAACATAATTGCTGTGAGCCTTCTTGTCCCGGCTATTATCTATATGGCCAGGCGTTATGGCGCTACTGGCGCGGCCAGTGTGTGGCTTTTTTTAAATGTGGGGTATGTCTTTTTTGAAATTCCTATAATGCACCTTAGATTGTTGCCTAAAGAAAAGTGGCGCTGGTATTGGCAAGATGTGTGCCTTCCACTTGTGGTATGTATATTTGTCGCCGGTATTGGCCGGATATTTATAAGAGAGCCGATGTCGCACTATATAATGTCGCTATATTTGATTAACATCTCAGTCTTAACACTCGCAATCGCAGTAATTACAACACCCGTAACCAGGACGTGGCTATTTAAGCAGCTATTAAAAATTAGATTAGCATAGGGAAATCGAATTAAACTTTCCGTTTCTGCTGATGAGTTAATATGAAAATTGGTGATAAGGAGAATCTGCTGGCCATGAAAGTGCTGCAAAACAAATCACAAATAATTGATGCGCGAGAAGAGATGATGAGAAAAGGGGTGTCTTTTGTCGATTCATATTTGCGGTCTCTACTGAGAAGGTTAGGGCTTGTCCGGGGGGTGATGGTGGGGGATATGGTGAAAAGTTGGGATGTGCTCTCCACGGTTGATTTTCTTGAGAGTCATGTTAAAAAAAACGAACCGATACTTGATATCGGGTGCTATGCATCGGAGGTGATTGTTGCATTGCACAAATTGGGCTATTCAGATTTAACAGGCGCAGATTTGAACCCCAATCTGCGGAAGATGCCATATCAAAATGCTATCCGGTATGAAATTAGTAATTTCATGCGCACAAAATTTAAGGACGCCTCATTTCAGGCAATTACATCAATCTCGGTAATTGAACACGGTTTTGATGGGCAATCATTGTTGAAAGAAATGGCACGGCTATTGAGGGTTGGCGGATACTTCATTGCCTCTTTCGATTACTGGCCGGAGAAAATCGAAACAACCGGGATAAAAATTTTCGGGATGGACTGGAAAATATTTTCTAAAGATGAAATCGCCGATTTCATCACTGAGGCGGCAATATGCGGACTATTCCCAGTCGGTGAGATGTCCTATGAAGGCAAGGATAAGGTAATGGATTATGAGGGGAAACAATATACCTTTGCATTAGTAGCGCTCGAAAAAAGAATCTAACATGAGGATATTATTGATAACAGGTTCGTATCCCCCGATGCGGTGTGGGGTTGGCGCCTACACACAAAGGTTGGCACTAGCGCTTGCAGAACTTAAGGATGTTAAAGTAACTGTGCTAACAGATGAGCGTGCCGGTCCGATACTGGAACGGGATGGCGTTGAGGTTTTGCCGGTAATAAGGGGCTGGGGAATTACTGAATTAGCCAAAGTTACAAAATATGTTCGTCGAATAACTCCCGATGTTGTTCACATTCAATACCCAACTCAGGGATACTCAGGCAGAATGCCAGCGCTATTACCTTTATTAATGCGTTTTCTGTGTAAACCTTGTGTGCAAACATGGCATGAACCTGTTCTTGGTCGGGGGGGGGGGTGGCAGTCAATCGGATTAGATGTGCTAATTACAGTAAGAGAAGAGTTGATGACTAAAATTCCCAGGTTAACTCAACGGGCACTTCGCAATACGAGGGTGTCGTGGATTCCCGCAGCATCCTTGCTGCCGACAGTTACGCTGCATGATGATGAACGATTGAAAATCCGGCAGCAATATGTTTCGGATGGGGAGGCATTGCTGGTTTACTATGGATTTGTGGCTCCACTTAAAGGCATAGAAGTTTTGCTTGAAATTGTCGCGAAAACAAAGGCGCAACTTTTGATGGCGTGCGATTTTCAGCAAAGTGATAGTTATCACCAATCATTACTAAATCTAATTTATGAAATGGGAATTGAGTCTCGTGTAACTGTTGTGGGTTTTCTTCCAGATGAACAACTATCATGCATCCTGGCCGCTTCTGATGCCGTTGTTTTTCCGTTTAGAGATGGCGCTCTAGCATGTAACTCAACTATTGACGGGGCTGTTGCTCAAGGCGCCTTTGTTTTGACCACATCATTGGTCGATTGTGGGTATAACAAAGACAGGAATATTTATTTCGCTAAACCCGGCAACGTGGAGGAAATGATCGCCTCAATTCAAAGATATGCCGGATACCGTATCCCATGCAAACCATCAACATCGGAATGGCGTAGTATTGCAGAGCAACATCTAAATATTTATAAGCAACTGGCTGCCATATGATACGGTTATCAATTTGTATTCCAACATATAACTTCGGAAAGTTTGTTGGGCAGACGCTGGATAGTATCCTCCCAAATCTTATGGAAGGGGTGGAGGTGGTTGTTCTGGATGGAGGGTCAACAGACGATACCGCCCATGTCGTGGCACAAAGACAACTAAATTTCCCCCAGATTAAATACCACCGGCAAGAGTTTAGAGGGGGAATTGATAGGGACATTGCAAAAGTTGTCAGCTTGGCGCACGGTGATTATTGCTGGTTGTTTTCCGCTGATGACATTATGATGCCTGGCGCGGTAGATAAGGTGCTTAATTCTATACGGTCCAATTGCGATATCTATTTGTGCCAGCACATATTATGTAGTTTTGAAATGCAACCCATAAAAGAATACCCGATTTTCGCTCATATTACTGCTGCGGAAATCTTCGATCTTGGGAATGTCTTGCAGCGAGAAAGATATTTTAGCCATGCGGTAACAAGTGAAGCGTTCTTTAGTTTTTTATCCGGTCCGATTTTTAAAAGAGGTGTATGGCAAAGAACTGAGGGGATTCCCGAGTCTTTTTACGAAACATGCTGGGGGCTTGCGGGACGGCTGTTGAGTTTGGCTCCTGGCGGGTTAGTGGTCCAATATTTGGGAAAAATGCTGATTTATAAGCGTGGCGAGAATGATTCATTTGGGCAGCAGGGGCTCGTTAATCGATTGCGAATTTCTGTTGAAGGGTTCGCTCATATTGCGGAAACAATCTTTGGCAAAGACTCGCAGGAAGTTTTTCATATTCGAAGAGTGGTGCGGAACGAATGGCCTTTGCGCAGCTTAATGCGAATTAAACTGATAGCAGCAACTTCCCCGCAACAAGAAAACATGGAAACATTAAAGAAAGTTGCAGCGAAACATTATCTGAATGCAGGTGTCGGGAATATGTGCAGGTATGTGCTTTTTAGATTGATGCCTGTATCGTTTATAAAGCTGGGTGGGTTACTAAAAAAACTCCTGATCAAGCGTCGATCTCTTCCACAGACTGATTCCCCGGTGAAGGGGTAGTTATGTTTAAATTTGTCAAACAAAGGGAACACGGATGAAGGCGCCTCTACTCTCCATCTGTATCGCAACCTACAATCGTGCCGGCTATATTGGTGAAACGCTGGACAGTATTATTCCGCAGTTGGATGATGATGTTGAGTTATTGGTGGTAGATGGCGCGTCCACCGACAATACCGAAGATGTTGTACGGAAATATGCTCAAAAAAAATCTCGTATCCGTTATGTCCGCCTTCCAGCAAAGGGAGGGGTTGACCAGGACTATGATAAAGCTGTCGAATTCGCGCGTGGGGAATTCTGCTGGCTTTTCACTGATGATGACCTGCTCAAACCTGGCGCTGTCGCCGCGGTAAAAGCAGCTATCAAAAAAGGCTATGATTTAGTAATTGTAAACGCTGAGGTGCGAGACCGTGAACTATCGGTCATCCTGCAAAGTCGGCGAATTGTAATGCACGATAACAAAGTGTATGCTCCCAACGCCATGGAATGTCTTTTTGTGGATGCGTTGGATTATCTTTCCTTTATTGGAGCCGTAGTGATACGTCGTAGCATCTGGTTGAGCCGTGAACGTAGGCCATATTTCGGCGCCGAATTTATACACATCGGCGTGCTTTTTCAGAAACCCCTGCCGGGACCTGCGCTCATTATTGCCGAACCCTATATAACCATCCGTTTTGACAACGCTCAGTGGGAATCACGTCGCTTTGAAATCTGGATGTTCAAGTGGCCAAAGTTGGTGTGGTCGTTTAAGGATATTTCCAATGAAGCCAAACTGGCGGTTACGCGCAGGGAGCCGTGGAGGAATTTTAAGAATCTTGTTATTCATAGAAGCTTAGGCGGATACCACATTCAATCTTACCGCAAATATTTTTCCAGCATGAGAATAAACTTTTTATGGAAATTTTGTGCCTGGCTAATAGCTTGCTTCCCAAGGAAGATTATTGTGGAATTTCATTGTCTTTATAAGCAAATTAAAAGGCGCGCACACTCTTATGCCTTATAATTACCATCGTTCGTATGTATTATGAAAAAAGTTGAGATATTGCTGGCGACATATAACACTGAGAAGTATATCCACGCGCTTCTTGAATCGTTGTTGGCTCAGACTTTTACGGATTGGCGGCTTTTAATACATGATGACGGTTCTTCTGATAAGACCCTGGAGATATTAAGAGAATATAGATCGAACTATCCGGAAAAGATATTTTTGCTTGAGGATAATATCCGGCTGGGCGGGAGTTTGAAAAATTTTTCGCATTTGGCGGAATATTCAAAAAGTAATTATGTGATGTTTTGCGACCAGGATGATGTTTGGCTGCCGGATAAAATAGCCCTTACTTTTGAAGGGATGATGGCGGCTGAAAGAGCATATGGAGGCAAAACGCCATTACTCATACATACGGATTTACGGGTTGTTGGAGATTCTCTTAAAACACTTGGAGATTCATTCTGGAAATATCAAAATTTAAACCCTGAGATCTCCAGGAGATTTAGCCGCCTTTTGGTGCAAAATGTCGTTACCGGCTGTACTGTTATGGTGAACAGGCCGCTTCTGGAGCTGGCATTGCCCATACCTGAAGGCGCGGTGATGCATGACTGGTGGCTGGCTTTAGTCGCTTCGGCATTCGGGAAAATAGAATATATTTCTTCCCCGACAGTCCTGTATCGGCAGCATAAATATAACTCTGTGGGCGCAAAAAAATGGGGGATAGAGTATATCCTCGCTGAATTGTTACTGTCTTTTAATAAGGATTCGGCGCTTAACATAAGGAAAACAATCCAGCAGGCACAGGAGTTTCAAACAAGATATTCAAATAACCTTGATGCGGGTAAACGAAAGATACTTCAGACTTTTACAGGGGTTCTTTCCAGGAATTGGCTTGCACGGCGTATTCTTTTAATTAAATATGGGATCATAAAATCGGATGTCATAAGAAATTTGGGTTTCTTAACGCGTATATGAACAATAAATACCTGCCATATTTATGCCAAGTCTCAATTTTCGCGTTTCTCTCTCTGCCGTTTGAATCGCCGGTCTTTTTTTGGGCAAAGCTGCTTGCTCTTTTGTTGCTCGTAGGCTTTGCTGCTATTATTGCCCGCAAAGATAAAAAATCCGTGTTTTTTTGCGGCGCTTTCTTGTTGTTTTTGGCTTTTTGGGGGATGTTGTCGCTTCTGCGGAACACTACTTCCATTGAACTCATCCTTCTGGAATTCAAAGATTTCGCCTCTTTGTGGCTGATTATGTGTGTTTTTGCCTATTTTCTGCAAAAAAAAGTCTTAACTTCCCAATTCTATGTCCAGGCGGTTATCCGTGCCGCTGTTTTGCTGTCAATTTTAAAACTTCTTTTGATTTTTGGGACCTTCTTTTATCAGTCAGGGGGGAGTAATTTCTCGGAGTTTGTCGCTTTGGCAAAATGGGGGGGGCTTAAGTATATCACTTATCCTATGTCCGCGACAATTTATCGTGTTCAGTTCAGCTCGGATATTATAATCCCGTTTTTAATCTTCATTTTATTTAACACCCAAAAAACAGGAATTGCGTTCAAAAAAATCGAGCTTTATTCGTATCCGGTTTTTTTCCTGCTTTCAGTATTTTTTGTTTACTCGCGGTATATATATTTTTTAGTGCTTCTGGTATATCTGTTTTCCATAATTGCCAACCGGAAAAACCTATTTCATATCATCGTGGTCTCTGGTTTTTCAATGGCGGCTATTTTAGGATTGACTGGCGGCGGTGGGTTGTGTCAAATTGTTGAAACCAGATCTCTCCCGAACAGCGCTGAAAATAGATATTCCGATATGGGCCGGAAAATACAGGTGAAGGCGCTTTTATCTGAATTTTATTCTCATCCCGTCTTAGGAAAGGGACTAGGAGCCTACGCGGACAGCGTGGTCCGGGATGAACGCCTAAAATATACGTACGAAGTCCAAATCGTGGCAATGTTGATGAAGTTCGGGGTTTTAGGGATGATTATCCTTTGTTCTTTTATGAGCGCCATATATTTCCGGCTGGTTCTGGCCTCCGTTGCAGTTCATTTTAACCTGCCGTTGTTGAGTTTGTTTTTTTTCTGGCTTCTCTCCGGGTTCACTAATCCATATCTTGTGTCTTCGTACTCTGCGGTTATTTTTATTCTTTTCTATTCTTTGTTCTATCTATCCTCTCGTGCGGATATGACACCTGACAAATGATGATTTCAATTATCCTTCCCACGATTAATTTTTCTGCCGGTCTTAAAACTGCTATTGAAAATCTGCGGCGGCAGTCAGCCTGCCCTTATGAGATTATTGTCGTTGATAGTTCTTCGGACGATGGAACGGTGGAACTGGCGCACAGGCTCGGAGCCAGGACTTTAACCGTGGCCCGCGGTGAATTTGACCACGGCGGGACCAGAACCCTGGCCGCTAAGGCGGCCGGCGGGGATATCCTTGTGTTTTTAACGCAGGATGCCGTGCTTGCCGCCCCAGATGTTATTGCCCGGCTTGCCGCAGTATTTGGATCCGGCGGCAAAGTCGGGGCCGCCTTCGGCCGCCAGGTGCCGCACCCGGACGCGGACGTTTTCGGGCGGGCTTTGCGATTTTTTAATTATCCGGAGAAGTCTTATGTTCGCAGTTTTAAGGACCGGGCGAGGTACGGCATTAAAACCCCGTTCCTTTCAAATTCATTCGCTGCCTATTCCCGGAAAGCCTTGGAAGAAATAGGTTGGTTTAAGGACGGGCTTATTCTGGGAGAGGATACTTACGCCGGGGCTAAACTGCTGATGGCCGGTTACTCCATTGTTTACGTGGCGGATGCAACCGTGGCGCATTCGCATAACCATACCCCTTGCCAGGATTTTAAGCGGTATTTTGACATAGGCGTATTCCATACGCGAGAGCGTTGGATCCTTGACGCTTTTGGAAATGCCGAGGGGGAAGGCTTAAAATATATATTTTCCAGCCTCAAATTTTTAAAGGATAATAAGGTTGTTTTGTGGGCGCCGGAATTTCTCTGGAGAACCGTTCTTAAATATGCGGGCTACAAGCTTGGACGCGCCCATTCTTTTTTGCCGGAGAGTTTTAGAAAGCGGCTGAGTATGCATGCCAACTGGTGGAGATAGCCTATCGTTTTTAAAATTATGACTACAAATAAAATTCTTGTTGTCGGCGGGGCAGGGTATATAGGCTCGCACGTTAATAAATTGCTGACGGCCTGCGGTTATAAAACCGTGGTATTCGATAATCTTTCTACCGGGCGTCGGGAGTTGGCCAAATGGGGGGAGCTTTTTGTAGGCGATCTTGCGGACAAAAAAAGCGTCGAAGCCTGCTTTGCGAAATATCATCCCGGTGTGGTGATGCATTTTAGCGCGGTTGCATACGTGGGCGAGTCGGTTAAAGATCCCTCAAAATATTACCGGAACAACGTCGCAAACACGCTTAATCTTTTAGATACAATGCGGGCTTTCGGAGCGAAAAAATTTATTTTTTCGTCCTCCTGCGCGGTTTATGGCATTCCTTCCGCTATTCCGATGAGGGAAACTCTGCCTTTTGCTCCCGTTAATCCTTATGGCCGGACCAAGAAAATGGTA
>JAHJSU010000003.1 GCA_018829985.1 Elusimicrobiota bacterium
CCCGCTTAGCCTTTGGATTTCCACACGCTGGCCGGGGCCTGCTACCGGGTGCTCCGACGCTTGTCCGGACGGGACTTTCACCCGCAAGCGCAATGCAGTTTGTTCAGGACGCACCATAACATGATTATAGTATAAATCGGTAACAGCTCAGGTTATTAGGTTCAAGGTTTAAGGTCATTTTTCTCCATGATCTTCTTGTGTTCTCCGGTTTTCAACCGTTGAACCGCTGAACCGTGAACCCGGAACCTGAGTAGTTACATAAATCGTAACTACTCAGCAGCAAGAAGAAAACCACGGAGACACAGAGAAACACAGAGGAAAAAACTCCGTGCCCGCCAAACAGCCGGCGGGTCCGCCTGCGCCCGCCAAACAGTCCGGCGGGTCCGCCTTCGGCGGAGAAAACTCCGTGCTCTCCGTGCCGCGGAGGTTATATCCTGAACAAGTAGGAAAGTTTGGTGAAAAATAATTCGCCGGTTCTCCTGAGGGCGCCGCCGTTCCCCTCAAAAGCCAGATCGTAGCCCGCGTGAAACGAGGTGCCGGGCGCCAGCAGATAGCTGACAAGAAGATCGGCAAAGCCCGAATGCTCGAGAGTGCCGTATTGATAGATCACCCTGCTTGAAATTTCCCTGCTCCACTGAAACCGGGCGTTGGTCCGCCAGATGTTTTCGTCAAATACGCGTGCCCCGGCTTTTGTGTCGAGCCGGCTTTTGAGGTAACCCTGCTGAACCCACAGCCGGTCGGTGGGCTTAAGCGTCAGCGACAGGCTCGCCTGCGAGGAGTTTCCCAAAAACGGGGGGACGGCGTCGTAATTTATTTGTTCGCCCATGCTCCCGGAAACCGAGCCTGACAGAGATCTTGTCGGCGCGGCTGAGATACTGGCGCTCCATTTTCTCTTGCGGAAGTCTATCCCGCCGAAACGCTCCAGGGCGCCGGGGAAATAGGTCAGGCCGAATGATGTTTGAAGCGGGAATGTAAACCTGATTACGGCATATGACTGTTCGTCCGTCAAGGTCCCGCTGTGGTCGTATGTTCTCCAGTAGCCGACGTTGGGCGCCCAGGAGAGGAGGGTGCTGCTGCCGGGCCAGAAGCTATACCAGACATCAGCGCCGCCGGTGCGTATGTCCACTCTTTGAAAAAAACCGCTGTCAGCCTGGAAATCGGGCTGATAGTCGTCGTATGACGCGCAGAAACCGAAGTTCCGGGCGTTTCTTTGCAGGCTGATATTGTAAGCCGCTCCCTCAACAGGCCCGGCCCCCCCCCTCTTTGGTAAAACTGCCAACGCCCTGAAATTGCAGAGTGTAAAGCTTACTCAGCCGAAACTTCCCGTCTACGCCGGCGACACGGTTATATTCCCCCGCGCCCAGCTCGCGGCCGCTGTAAATGGCGCCCACAGTGGATTCCGAACCGATGTCGCGGTTCAGCCGGAAGATATTGAAGGAGGACTCATTACGGCTGCGATCGTTGGCCAGCAGGGCGCCGCCGGACCAGGCGTTTTGTTTGCCCGTGAGTTTAAACCCGTATTGCGGTTCAACGATCGTGCGGGTATTGACAATGCGCAGCGGCGTGGAGAACAGATCCGCCCCTTCCATAAAAAACGGCCTCTTTTCGGGAAAAAACAACGGGAATCTCTGGTTCGCCTGAATTTGCGGCTGGTCCGCCTCAACCTGGCTGAAATCCGGATTGTAGGCGGCGTCCATGGCCCAATTCGGACTGATCCCGTAGCGGACGTTCGCGCCCGCGCGCATATTCCATGAATCCAGGTGGGAAGAGTTCTTCTGGTATTCAAACGGCATTGATTTGGAAGCCGTGAATTCCGGGATCAGCTCCAGCCGCCCTCCGGGGGTGATGCCATGAATGCCCCTCAGGTCCGCCATCTGGGAAAACAGGCTTCCGGAATCAGCGTGAAAGAGCGGCCAAAGGCCTTTCTCATTCTTCCGTTCGATATTTCTCACGAAACAGACCCTCCAACGCTGATTTTCGATATCAGGAAAGCGCAGGCTCTTCAACGGGATCCTGAACTCGGCCGTATAGCCGTCAGGTGAGAGCCTGCCCGCGGCGTGCCAGACAAAGTCCGGCGCCAGGTCTTCAGTGCCCGCCGATGAGAAGAGGTCCATTTGGATCCCCAGCGGGTTTGAGAAGAATTCGTAGGCCCGGCGCTGGTCGCCGAAAGTGTCCAAAATAATTCCCAACCAATCGTCTCCGGATATCTGATCGCGGGGAGCCAGATGGGCGCGGATCTTTTGCGGCTCCGAGTCTTTGGCGTGGAAAGCGACATAAAGATCGCGCGAATCGTATCCGATATAGGCGACCGTCTCCTCTGTCATGGGCTCGCCTTCTTTAGGCTGAAGCTGCGTAAAATCCGTCGTTTTTTTCGCTTTTTCCCAGACAGGCTCGTCAATTATCCCGTCAATGACGGGCGGCGTGTCCAGATAAGGGATTTCCAAACCCGGCAGACATGCGGCAATTTGAGGAAAGCAAACGCCGAACAGGAACAGCAGCCGCAATACCAAGGTCCGCCTGTCGAAGCGGATTTTCGCAAGGGGTGTATAAGCCATCTTAGTTTACCGGCGTCCGAATCTTTAACCCGGATTCCTCAATCTACAATATCAAAAGGTACCTGATGCTATCTTTTATTGCTAAAAGATCATTACCTGGTAGCCGGCCTCGACAAAACGGGCGATGCCGGCATGGCCGTCAAGGTCTGAAATAAGTTTGAGCCCCGCTTTTTCAGCCGTCTTTACCACGTTCAGGGCTTTCTCCCCGGTAGAGCAGCCGCCCGAAGCGGTCTTGCAGGCGCCTTCTATAAGTCCGGCATCCTTCGCCCGCTTAAAAAGTTCGCTGAATTTCCCGCCTTTCCGAAGCCTCTTAACGCACGTGGTCGCGGGTCCCTCCAGTATTATCCTGACCTGATGCCCTTTTTTACCGCATTCCAAAGCATACATGAACGCATGGTTCTGTTTGCAGGCCTCGTCGGTAAACACCATGAATAAAAGTTTCCGTTTCATATCCCCGGACCTCCTCCCAAAAAGGTACCTTCTTTTTACCCGGCGCCGCGCTCAGGTCAGCTTTTTTATGAGCGCGCCTGCGCGGGGAAATCGTTTTAAAAGCGCGGCGCGGTCCCCCAGTTCGAAGTCCGGGAACTCAAAGCCCGGCGCCACGGTGCAGCCGACGAACGAGAATTTCGCGCCCCTGTCCGGGCAGGCGCCGAACCAGCAGCCGGCCGGCACGGCGTGCTGGAGCTTCTGCCCGGCCAAAGCGTCCCGGCCCAGGACGACCTGGCCGGCCCTGCCGTCCGGGAAGATCTGCGCCAGCTCGAGCGCGCCGCCCAGGTAAAAATGCCAGACCTCGTCCGACTTCAGCCTGTGAAGCCACGACTTTTCCCCGGCCGGCAGCAGGAAATAAATGGCCGTGGAAAAATTCCGCCCGGTCCCGGCTATTTTCCCCGCCGCCCTGTAACTCTCCCTGAAATATCCGCCCTCCGGATGCTTTTCCAGTTTATAGACCCTGATCAGATCCTTGGCGTTAATCGCGCGCATATCTCCCCCGAAGCATGAACATCAATATTTAAAACCTGACAGGCGCCCTTTAAATGGGCGACCCCTTTACTTTACCTTAACATTTCCATTTCCCGGCATAAAAAGGGGTGATTATGCGCAAAAACGCTCCGGTTGATAATATTGCCGATACGCGGAATGTTTGCGCCTGTCAAGAAAATCCATTAAATTCCTTGCGCCTTCATTTTTCCACAGCGCGGCAAAGTGCAGTTCCACTTCAATTACGATCACGGTTTTGATGCCGGTGAAAGCTTTATAGCAGGACGGATTTTTCGCTTTAAACAGGCGGACGAAGTTTTCGTTCTCTTTATCAAAAGGATGGCCTTTTAATGCCGCTGTGCCTTCGGCCTGAAGATTCCCCGCGCATATCGCCACATTGGGGTTTTTCCGTATCTGCGCGACTTTTGTAAAAGATATATCTGTCTGAAAATAAACTTTCAGGCCATCCGCGGCATAACCCATAGCGCGGACCGTCACTTTATCATCGCAGGAAGTCGCCAAAGAGCAGACAGAATTCTTATTAAGGATAGCTACAACTTCCGATTCCAGCGTATTGTAATCAAGCGGCTTCATTTATTCCCCCTTATTCTCGTGTAAAGCCGCCGCAGCGCAGCGGCCTGTGTTTTTACGGCTGTTTCGGATTTATTTAAATGAGTTTTAGGAATCCAGCCTTCTTTTCCTTCCTTGTTCCTGACCCGGCGCCACCCGCATTCTTCACCGAGAATCTGTATTTGTTCCCCGGCAGTTACGGTAAGTTCGGCGGCATCATAGCTTTTTACGGCAATCGCGGCCCGCGCGCGGATTTTGACGCAGCTTTCAGGCACCCAGCCGGCAATGCCTTTTGCGTTTACGCAGAATACCCAGCCCGGCCATTCGGTCTCTTTTTTCCTGACGGCAAGCCGGTCGCCCCTGGCTATTTTGATGGGGTTGGGATATGCGGAAACATAGTTTTTCGTGACCCTGGCGCGCCTGTTTATCATGTCGCTATACGAATCATGAATTAATTCGCTGTTCTGGATTTTAAAGAGCTTCAAATAATAGCGGCATTGTTCCAGCAGTTTTTTGCGCCCGATAAGCCCGGTTTTATCTATAGCCTCGATTTCCACAAAATTCCCCAAAGCCGGCACCTTGTCAATGTGGAACTTCACATTGCCGATATAATATATTTCCCGCTTCTTTTTAACTTCCGCGACAACGTCAAGCGCCGCCCCGAGCAGCTCGCGCAACGCGCGCCCGTCTGCGGTTTTAAAAATGCGGACAAGCGAATCCTTAGGCCCTTTTTTATTCCGGCGGACATAATATATCAGCGCATTTTCGATGTCGCCCCGTCTCAGCTTCAATCTGCCGGTTTTCACGTTGAAATAAGTGTCGGTTTGCCTGTCCGTGCCTTTGAATTCGGCTTTATGTCCGCGCAGGATCGACCGGATAACCCCGGGATCCGCGCACCGCGCCTTAATTTCCACATTCATGCATTTCATATTATTTACAAAAGGCGCCTTTTCATAATCCCCCAATCCCGCCAGAATTCAAGACCTTAGTTATATCCCTGGTTTTCCAGTGAGCTAATAACCAAGAAACAAAGCAACGCCCCCCCCTTGCCCCTTTACGGAGCGCCACCTCTCCATCCTTCCAGGATAGCGTTCGCTTCTTCGGAAGCCCTGTCCAGCCTGTCCCGTTCCTCGCTGGTCAGCGGCGTTACCGGCCCGGCCGCAAGCAGCTTCCGTATCCTGACGAACAACTCCTTCTTGTAGCTTTCGGCTGTGGTCCAGTTCACGGAGTATCCTTCCAGCTGCTCCACGGTGAATTCCTTGCCCTGTATCCTGTAAGCCCACCTCCTCGCATCGAGGTCTATGACGGGAAATTTAACGGCGGACATCCGTTCGGTAACGGACGTGAGGTCGCGGTTCCTCCCCTCTCCCGCGGCGGACTGCGGCGCCGGCCCCTGTCCGGCAGCGGCGGGGCCGGCGGCTCCGTCCGGGGAAACGATATTACGGATCGAGTTCTTATACGCGTAAAACACCGCGCAGACCACAGCGACGGCGACGAAAACCCAGATGATATCGGAACCGGCCCGCGCCCCGGCCGTTCCCGGCGGCGCGTCCCGCCGCTCGCGGAATTTACGCTCCAATTCCCCCGCTCCGGCCGGCGGCATCTCCTGACCCTGCGGGAGTTCCTCGGGCGGCGCTTCAGGCGCCTCTCCCCGGAAATAAAGCGTCACGGCCCCCACCCCGTAGATAGCGACGGCCAGGTTTAATATTTCCGCGGCGTCCGCCGAAAAGATCCGCACCAGCCACGTTATAATGATGCCGACAGCGAGCGCGCTGCAGGGCCGCTTTTCCGTATCAATGACGCCGCCCAGCGAACCGATAATGACCAGCCCCACAGCGGAGCCGGCTATCTGGAACACGGCGAACAACCCGCCAAGAAAAAGCGCCCGGTTGCCGCCGATGAAGAACGCCGCTCCGAACACGGCCAGCAGGGAGATCGCCAGGGCGACAGTCCCGTTAAGAAGGCTGCGCGAAGGCAAAGCCCTCGCGGTCCTGAAGCAGTCCCGGAAAAAACCCGGAAAAAGGACCATTAAGAACGAATATACGCCCCATATCAGCACCCCGAGCAGCAGAATAATTATCGGTTTTCCTATATCCATTGCCTCTCTCCTACGGCTAAATTATCCGCACGATCCGGGCGCCTCTATTTTCCCCTCCGCCCGATAGCTCTCCCTGAAATACCCGCCCTCCGGATGCTTTTCCAGTTTATAGAGCCTGATCAGATCCTCAGCATTAATCTCGCGCACACCCTTCCCAAAGCGTGCGCGCATGCCGCGCGCACAAGAAAACCGCTGGGTTTCCCCGGCGGCCTCAAAAACCTCCCGCTTTTTACAAAATCAAAACTCAAGAGCCGGTCCCATTACTCACTATTTGGACTTGAAGAACTCCTTTATTACATGGCTCGCTCTGTCAGCCTGGCCGGACGGGACCACGATACGGATTTCAAGATTTATCCCAATGCCTATCATTTTGTTGGCGTTAGCATTAAACAGGTGGCACGATATATCCTGGGACGCCAAAGCCTGACGGATGCACTCGGCCGCAGTGGGATCCGGGGTCTCATAAACCACTACCGGTTCTTGCTCGCTCATACAGCCTCCTCCAGTCTATTTATCATGTTCGAATCAAAAGGTACTGCTTAGGTTCAAGTTTCTAGTGCAACACTTTATCTTGTAGAGTACATACAAGAGAAGGGAGTTGCACATGAACCAGTATCAAAGACTCAATTTCAGGGAGCGAGAAGAATTAAGCCGATGCCTATCGATGGGCTTA
This sequence comes from Elusimicrobiota bacterium, assembly GCA_018829985.1. Classification (GTDB taxonomy): domain Bacteria; phylum Elusimicrobiota; class Elusimicrobia; order Elusimicrobiales; family UBA9959; genus JAHJSU01. The sequence goes on from JAHJSU010000003.1 coordinate 6,875, forward strand.
AGTTATCGCCAGATCGCTCGCCTTGCCAACAGGTCTCCCAGTACCATTTATCGGGAGATTCTTCGCAATGGACCAACACGTTTGCGCTACAGGGCAATAAATGCCCAGAAACAAGCACATCGAATGTCTAAAACACCTCGCCGCCTGAGAAAACTTGATACCAATCAAAAACTACTGGAAACAGTCGTTAAATATCTTCATTTACGCTGGGCCCCGGAGCAGATTGCCAAACGGTTAAGAATCCTGTATCCTAATAATATTACGATGCATATCTCCCATGAAACCAGTTACGCCTACTTATACATTCATCCTGGGCAGCATCTTAAGCGTCAGTTGTTATTGCAACTAAGGCGTAGCCATAAAGAGCGTCGCGTTAAAAACAAGGAACGTCGGAGATCCAGCCCGATACAAGACTATATCAGCATTGATGACAGGCCGTCCGAAGTTACTGGCCGGGAGATAGCCGGTCATTGGGAAGGCGACTTGATCAAGGGCCGCATGAACAAATCGGCTATCGGAGCGCTGGTAGAGCGGAAAACGCGCATGACGTTTATCGCGAAATTAAAGAACGAATGCGCGCGTTCCGTGCGGCAAGCTTTCGCGCGTAAACTCAACAGATTGCCCGATAACCTTAAGCGTTCTTTAACCTATGACCAAGGGAAGGAAATGGCCGAGCACAAAATATTTACGGAAAAGACTAAGATCCGGGTCTATTTTGCGCATCCCCATTCCCCCTGGGAACGCGGCACGAGCGAAAACACTAACTCGCTGATTCGCGATTTCTTCCCCAGCGGCACCGACTTTTCAAAGATCAACGCTCAACAGCTAAAAAAGGTTGAGAACATGCTCAACGACCGGCCCCGCAAAGCTTTAAGTTTTCACACACCACGCGAGGTGTTTACCAAAACCGTTGCATTAGGAACTAGAATGTAAGCTGCTACCTTTTACCCTTTTTCTTCCCCCCTCCCTCGCCCTCCCCCGCAAGGGGGGAGGGAATGGGGAAAGCGGCTAACGCTCTATCGTTACTTCCGAGGAGGCGGTGCGGCCGAAGACTTCGGGCTCGTACATACCTTCTACCAGCGACGACGGCGCGTAGAAGACGCCCGGCGTCGTCGCCTGCACGATGTAAGAATACTTATGCGTCCCCTTGGTCAGATAATCGGCGAAAATAAGCACCCGGTCGTCGTACTGCTCGCTCCGCTCGAACTCCCCCCACCACCCCCCGCGCGACCCCTTCTGCCGCAGCGTCCGGGCGTCCTCGGAGCTTTCCACCGCGAACGCCGTGTTGACCACCTCAAAACCCGCCGGCACCGGATCGTTGACCGCCACAAAAGTCCGGTCCTGTGAAGTTTTGACCGTAACGGTGACGATCGCGCGCGAGCCCGCCTTAAAAAGCCCCGGCCCCGCCAAAGCTGCCGTGGACAGCCCGACCTTCATCGGCCTTATCTCCCGGCTTATCTCGAACCCCTCCGCCGCCGGATTATCCCGCTTTTGGGGAAAGAAACCCATCCGCGCCGTGTAATAAAGCCGCCCGGTCCCGGACTTGGAGAAGAGCAGCTTGGCCTTGTCTTCGGAGCCGAACACCTTGTCGAAACCGGCGCTCGCGGTGACCGAAGCCAGCGTCCTGCCGGCGAACTTTCCCTGCGCCAGCATATTCAGCCCCCCGCCGAGTTTTGAAACCGAGGCGGTGAAATCCGGAATATCCTTCTCGTAGCGGCGGTAGAAGTCCTGGAAAGCGCGCAGCGCCCAGGAGTTTTCCTGCGTGGTGCGCCAGCGGCCCTTGGCTTTGCGCTCGCCCGTCAGCCACTTCACGGCCTTCTCGTCGCCCGGGAACCCACCCTCGGCGGCAAGCAGGGCGGCCAGCATCACGGCGGTGGTTTTGACGCTGGAATTGTGCACCCAGGGCATCGGCTCGGAGTCCTCAAAATGCATAAGCGTGGGCGAGTAGCGGCCCTGGTTCATGATCTCCGAAGCCAGTTCTCCGGTGGCTTTCGAATCAAAGCCGAGCAGCTTCGCCGCCATCAGCATATAGGCCTGGGCGAGATACGGCGTCTGGGCGCGCTTTGAGTAAAGCTGGTTGAAGTAGGCGGTCATGTGCTCGCCGTGCAGGGCCAGCGCGTAGACCGCGTAGGCGCGCGCGGCATAATCCTCGCTGCGGCTGTAAGGGTAGGCCCAGTCGGTCTTCGGATTTGAGAGGTAGCTTTTAAGCCACGCTACGGCCCGGCCTATGACCGCGCGGTCCGAACTGTAGCCTTCTTTGGCGGCCAGCGCGGAAGCCTCAAGCGCGTAAGCGGTAATGTAGGGGTCCGCTTCGCGGCAATAGCCTGTCCAGTAGCAGAAGCCGCCGCCCGGATGCTGGTAATCTCCCAGGCGCGCGAACACTTTAAGCGTCTCGGCTTTAAGCGTGCCCAGGCTCCCCAGCTTGAACTCCTCGATAAGCGCCGAACCGGTGACGACCGGCATGGCGCGCGAGAGCTTCTGCTCAAGGCAGCCGTACGGGTATTCCAGCAGGAAACGCGCGCCCTCTTCCAGGCCGCTCAGGGCCGAAGCCGAGAGCGTGAGTCCGACCAAGCCGGGAGCGCCCGGCCAGGGGCGCAGCAAAGTCTCCTCCGCGATGCCCTCCGTCACGCCGCTGGTGGCGGCGTATTCCGGCGGTTCGTTCTCCCTGACCGGCAGCCGCCACTCCAGGCCGTCGCTTTCGGGAAACGCTTTGGCGCGGAATTTGAACACCGTCACGCCCGGCTGCACGGCTTTGCATTGCCAGAAGATCTCTTCGGCCCTGCCGCTTTCCACCGCCATCCAGCGCAGGTTCGGCCCGGTGATAGAGACGGCGCCGCCCGAAGCCTCCACCGACACGGCGACGGAACTGGCGGCGTCCGAATAATTATGCAGCACCGCGCCGCAGTCGAACGCGTCCCCTGGCCGCGCCAGCCGGGGGAGGCTGGGCCTCAAGCTCAGCGGCTTGGAGACGGTCAGCGACGACTCCCCCGAGCCGAACAGCCGGCCGGCAGAGGCCACGGCCATCAGCCTGAAGCGCGTGAGGTTGTCCGGCAGCTTGAACGAGACCCTGGCCCGGCCCCGGGCGTCGGTTTTCACCGACGGGTTCCAGTAGGCCGTGGGCACGAAGTTGGAACGCAGGTCTACGCCGGCCAGTCCCGCGCCGCCGCCTCCGCCGCGCGCCTCGCCCTTTTCCCCGTAGCTGCGCTGGCCGATAACGTGCAGGCGGGAGTCGACGGTCTTCACGTTCAGCGGGCGCGGCCCGTAGAAAGCCCCGAACAGGTCCGGCGTGGAGTAGCCGGTCAGCGCCAGCACGCCTTCGTCCACGGCGAATACGGTCACCTCGGCCCGGATCGGCCGGCCGTTATCCTCCAGCGCGACAATATCCAGCTCCGCCTGCTCGCCGGGCCGGTACTTCGGCCGGGCGCTCTTGACCGACACTTTCAGGCGCCGCCCGCCCGGGTTGACGTTCAGGTTCACATAGCCGAATTTGGCCTGCGGCCTGGAGAGGTCGTTGTCGCCGTCTTCCGAGAATTTCTGTTCGGCCGCGCGCCCTTTGATCAGTATAACGCTGACATAAGCGTTGGGCAGGTATTTTTTCCTGATGGGCACTTTTATAAAATCGGCGCCGCCCTTCATGTGTACGGTCCAGCGGTCCATGACGCCCTCGCGCTCTACGGTAACAAGCGCCAGCGCCTTTTCATAGGGCGCTTTCACCAGGATGCGCGCCGTGTCGCCCGGCTTGTATTCCTTTTTCTCGGCCGCGAGTTCTATGATGTCGCTGTCCTCGCGCGCCCACCAGGCGTCGCCGGGGCCCACCACGTAGAAACTGAAGGACGACGCGGCTGCGCGCCCTTCCTCGTCCGCGCCGGAAACGCTGAAGATGTAGTAGCCGCCCTCCGCCGGAGTATGGGTCCAGGTCTCCGTCGAGCCGGTTGAAACGAAGCTTGAACTGGAAATGACCGTATCCTTGACCTCGCTTACCCACTTAAGCCGCCCGCCGAGGCCCGCGCGCCGCGAGCTCAGCCACTGGCGTTTGATAAGCTTCGCCCCGGCCTTTATGCCGGCGGCGGGGCCGCCTTCCGGCCTGACCGCGATAATCTCCGCCGACCAGGGCCGGCCGGCCTTCAAAAACCCGCCGGACGCCTTAAGCCCGAAGTAGAGGTTGGCGCGGTGCACCCAGGCCCCAGCCCTGCCGAACAGCCGCTGGCGCTCGGGGTCGGTGACGCCGGCTTCAAGCGCGGCCCGTATCGCGCCGGAGCCGGGCAGGTTCTTCGGCAGAACCACTTCCACGCCGGTCTTGCCCTTTAAGTCCAGCTCAGCCGAACCGGAGCCGGCCAGCCGGCCTTTAAAACCTTTAGCGCTCTCGTCGGAATCAAACATGAAATCCTCGCAGCCGGGCGGGCGGTAGCGTCCGGGCTTAAGCCGCAGGCTCCAGTCCGCCCTGCTGCCGGCCATCGGCGCGCCGAACAGGTACCACCCTTCTACAGCCGCCCTGAAATTTTCCCCGGCCAGGAAGTTTTCCTTCAGCGCCTGGGCTTTTACTTCGAATACCGCCGGCTTGAACGCCTCCACGCGGAACGTCTTGGTGAACAGGAACGGGCGTTCCTTGCCCCTGTAGCTGCGGTAGCGGTTCTCTTCATCCTCCCCGACCGCCCGCGCCGTGGATTTGTCGTCCGCGTAAGGCTCGGCGGCTTCCAGCGTCCAGATGCCGGTGGGCGCGCCCTCGGCCAGCCGGTAGGCGTAGTCGAACGAGGAAAACGGCTCGGAAACCGGCACGGTGGTCTTCAGCACCCTGTTGCCGCGCGAATCGGTGACGGAAAGCTGCACCGCCGGGAGATCCAGATGCTCCCAGTCTCCGGAGACGAGCCTGCGCCCTACGCCTTTTATGTCCACGGTCTCGCCCGGCCTGTAGACGCCGCGCTCGGTGAAAAGCGCGGCCGCGTAGCGGCGGGGACGCGGATAATTGTCGTAATTTATCGAAAAACGCCAGGGCTCCACGCCGTGCGACCAGGAGGAGTTCATCACGGCCGTGCCGCTGTTATGCCTGGCGAACAGCCAGAGCGCCGGCCTCTGCCAGCGCGGCCAGTCGGTGATGCCGAGCTTCATCCAGCCGGGCGCGTCGGCAAAGCCTCTTCTGTCGGTCACGCCGGACCAGAGGATTTTATTGCCGTTGTCCCGTATCTCCACCGGCACTCTGATCGCAGCCCTGCCGGTCTTAAGGTAAGTGGTCCAGATAAAACTTGAATCCGGAGAGGTCTTGAAGGTAAGGCCCAGCCGCGTCACATTATCCAGGATCGAAAAGCTCCTGCCGGCGCCAGTGGTCACCCGCGCGAACAACAGCCCCTCGGGAGCTACCAGCTCGCTGTAATCGAAGAAGGTCCTGATGCGCAGGTTCCTGGCGTTGGCGCTCGGCTCCCAGGATTTGATAGTCAGGTGCTTAAGAAGGGTTTGGTTTTTCATACCGCCGTTATAGAACGGGATAAAATCTTCCTCCGGTACCCGGCCCTTAACGATGCTGAGGGCGCCGGCGTTTACGGCCTCCGCGGGGTGGCGGGCGCTCAGGTAGCCCTCCAGCACGCCGAAGCCGGCCGGCGTGGTGAAATACGGGCAGTAGTCCATCGTGTCGATCTCAAATTTCAGGTCTTCACCCAGCTTGTTCCCGAAAATGTCGGCCAGTTCGCCGGACAGGGTAAAACTGTAAAGCGTCGCCGGCTTAAAATCTATGTCCGGCAGGTAGAGGAGAGCGTTGTCTCCGCCGCCGTGCTCATAGCTGCCGTCGTAACCCTCGTTCCCGCGCGTCTCGAAGTTTACCGGCGGGTCCACGGTGAGATATTTATAGAACTCGCCGTAACGGACGGGGTTCGAGAAGCCCAGCCGGAAGCCGGCGGGCAGGCATTTGTTTTCGGGCAGTTCCGTCACCATGAAAGTGCGGTAAGTTTTAAAATTCACCGCGCGCGTGTCGGCCAGCCCCAGCGCGCCTTCGGCGGCCGGCAGTCCTTTTTTAAGCGTCAGCGTGTAGGAGTGGTCGGGAGTGAGCCGGGCCGGCTTTACGGCAAGGACCGTGGCGGTGGTGAGGTTATGGCTGTACGGCCAGAGTTTTTTCACTTCCTCTGCCGTAGCCCGGCGCACGCCGGCCGGCATGATTTCAGACCCGCCGTCCGGGTCCCGGTCCGTGAGCTCTATAAAGTCACGGGCGCGGACGGGCTCCATGGGCTGGGTGAAAGCGGCGAAAAGCATGGAGTCGGGCGCCACCCAGCGCTGGTTGTTATAAGGGGAGCTGTTGGCAAGCGCGGGGCGGGGCGTTTCAAAGAACCAGACCTCGTCTTCCGGCAGCTCGCGGCCGCTGTTTTCGGACTTAAAGCCCCCGGGTATCTTCACGGCGTAGAGCGAGGCGTTTTTGAGCGGCTCCTGCGGCTCAAAAGCCAGCGTCTGCGTGCCCTGCCAGCGGCAGCGGCCTTTGACGGGCTCAAGTTTCTTAAATTTTTTAAGCACGGCGTCGGCCGGGCCGGGGTAATCCCCGTCCTGTTTGTCTTTTATCTCAAAGACCTCGGCCGGGCAGAACGTCCCGGCTTTTTCAGCCGAGGTCAGCGGGACCATCGGCTGGTTGAAGGTGGCGGTTATCGCCGCGGCGGCGGAGAGATCCCGGGTTACGCCGTAAGGGGATTTTGCTATCACGCCGACTTCGGGATAGTCGATCCCGTGGGCGCGGCCCAAAAATAAGCCGGATGAAACCAATAAAGCCGGTAAAAGTCTTAAAACAATATATTTTTTCACTGCTCCCCCTTTAGGAACCGCTTTGCGCCGCAGTTTCCGGCATTTGTTAGATTATATGATTTTATCCCGCACTTTGGCCCGGTTCAGAAAAAGTGCGGGGTTTACGGCCGCAGGAAAAATCCGGCC
>JAHJSU010000317.1 GCA_018829985.1 Elusimicrobiota bacterium
CCGGGGGCCGATTCCCCTGATTACAAGGATACTACACTATGTCTATAGTATACCTCTGGCGGATTGATTAAGGAAAGGCCTTTTGGGGAAGTACGGCATAGGCCGAAGGGCCTATTTGGAAATTATTATCGTCGGAGAAAAAGGGGCGCCCCGCTATGCTTTCGGGCGCGGAAGGATCGTTCCTGGCGTATCCCGGCGCGAATTTTCAGCCAAAGGCGGACCCCCGCCAATATAACCCGGCGGGCGCAGCGCCGGGCTGTTTTGCGCCAAACATCCCGGCGCATCCGCCGAGTTGTTTTCCGCCACACAGCTCGGCGGACCCGCCGGACTGTTTGGCGGGGGCGGAGGCGGGAAAAGGCCATTTTGCCAAAAACGTCGCGGGAACGCAGTTTTAAGGAGTTTAGGGGTTTTTTGAAGGGTCGTTTAGGCCGGGAAAGCGGCGCCAGGAGCCGCCGACGGCGATTAAATCGGCGCGACGCCCCAAAGTTAACGACTATTATCCCTGACTGTGCTTGGGTATTTTACTTGTGATGTAAAGCAGCAGTTTATCAATTAGTATGCCGACCGGATAGCAGGTAAGCATAATTAAAATAAAAAGAATTATACCCACACTCATATATCCCGTAAGAAAAGCCGGCAGATTGGTAAAAAACATCCCAATAAATCCGATAGGATCGTGATGAACAAAGTAAGTATCTATCTGATTGACCAACAGAAATTGGATGCACAAGGCAATAAATAAAGGTAGAGTGACAAAAATTAGTCTCTTAAGGCGTTTATTATATGCCCTTCGTATCATTACGATCAGGATAACAAGGAGTACTATCGAAATCTTGAAAGCAAGAATATATAAATCAGCATAATTTAAGAAATCAACCTTTCCAATCAAAGGGTTATAATCCCCGGATAAGATGGAAGCGGGATGTAAACCTGCAAAATCAACAACAAACAGAAGTGTCACCGACAAAATGACTGTGAGAAAAATTATCATAGTTCGTATTAATTTCATAACTATTTCAACTCCACGTCGGTTCCGGTAATATCCGTCAATGTAAATTTTACATCTGAAAATCCCTCATAACTGTTGACTTCCAGTTTCTGCCGGAGATGGAAAACAAAATCCTTGCGAAAAGATTCTATAGGAAAGTATGCGGAGAGATAATATCTATCCCCGAATTGGCCTGCAGTATTGGTCGTCGCTTTTGTTTCTATTTTGTACCACGGCCACGGCGGCCATAATGCCCAAATTGAACTACCCAACCATTTCTTTTTTACTTCCTCTTTTACAAGTGTGTTCGGCATTGGGTCGCCTAACTGGTCTACTAGAGTCCAAGGGAATTTGCGTTCTTCCTCTAGACCTTCTTGCCCAGCCGTCCCTATACCAAACGCACTGCCTTTGTCGGATATCTGGACCAACAGGGGTTGATGAGATACGGATTTCGGGCGTCTCACAGTGAGGGGAAGTGGAACAGGGGGGCAATTATCCACAGCGACGGTGATGGTTACATCGCCCACAGACTCGCTCTCCAATGTCGGAATGACCTCCACACTCAGTTGGTTGGTCCCACTCGTGAATTTTACCTTTTCGTTGGACGCCCACCATAGTATCTTCGAAGGGGGTTTAGTCGTGGTTATTTTAAACGATACTTTCGGCGACCTTGGATAAGATATGAATAAAAATGAAAAATGCTTGAACAAAAATAGCTCTGTGGGGCCAACAATTGTGACTTTACCGGCGGAACAGCCGCATGTCCCGTCCGCTGCCGGGGTTTGTCCTGGGGAACAACATATCCCTGTTGTAGTCACTTGACTGGCGAGACAGCACCCGGAAGAAGTGGTCAGGACATAACCGGCAGAACATTCTTCGTCCCCACAAAGTATATTACATCTGGTAACACAGTCTTTCACGCTGTAACCTAAAATATTTGGCGCACAAGTACAATTACATGGGACTGTGGGCCAGTCAAATGGCGTTACCGTTCCAGCGGCAGATACTTTTTGCGTTGAACCGGCGGTCTTTGCGGCCGCGGCGGTGTCGGCCGGGGATTTTGCCTGGGACGCGGACGCCAACAGGATGGGGGATTGTTTTGTTGCCGCCTGACCCGGAGTTTCTCCGGACAATTTTGTGCCGCTCAGGGAAAATTCCGTTACAGGGCTTAGTTTATAAAGGTCAGGCGCGGATCCCTTTAAATCGGTGACTCGGCCGCCCTTGCCGGTCAGCTCAGCGGGTTGATTGGAAGAAACCGGCTCCAGGTCTTTGGCGTTGAGATCCGCCGCGCCATCAAAAAGGGCGGCATTTGTTTTTTGTGAAATCCTTAACTTGTCGTTTTTAGGAAGGCCTTTTGTGATTTTTGCTAAATCCGGCACGCCGCCCGCGTCACAGATTTCATTGGCGTATTTTAAACCGCCTTTAAGAATGCCTGATTTGGTTTTGTTTTTTGTTTTACCTATCTCGTTTGTGAGAATGCCGGTGATGGAGGAACATAGTCCGCCTGTTGCGGATTGTTTTTTGGAATTACCGGCTTTGTCTTTGGCAGGAACAGTTTCTATTGATGCTTTCTTACAGTTATACTTACAGGGGGGGGGGCGCATTTTTATTGTTCTGGGCAAAGGAAATCAAATTGGGACAACTCACAAATAAAAACGTAAACATTACAACAATCGGAATAACCTTTTTCATAAAAATCAACCCCGAAACCGTGATATTCTGAGTGTACCATCCGAAAGCGTAAAAGTCAATAGAAAAATCATCTCCGGCGGGGAATCCGATTATTTCTTCTTCGCCAATGGATCCCCGCCTGCAGATTGCGGGGATGACAACTTTTTTTCTTTATCGGCCATTATGCGCCTTTTGTGGCCAATCCTGCGCTGCCAAAAGCGAGCAGATTATATGCGCGGCCCTGTGGATGTTATGAAGGACGTTCCTGCCGCGCGATGGCGTCTTCGATGAGCGAACAGATTATGTGGGCGGCGAGAATGTGCATTTCCTGGACGCGGGGGGTGTCGGCGCCTTCTATGACGAGGGCGTGATCGCAGAACTGCTTGATGGTCCCGCCGCCGCTGCCGAGCAGGCCGACGGTGAGGAGCCCCAGTTCCCGGGCTTTCTTAAGGGCATTGGCGACATTGGGGCTTGCGCCCGAAGTTGAGATGCCGATGACGGCGTCGCCTTTGGCGCCCAGGGCCAGGACCTGCCGTTCGAAGACTTTATCAAAACCATAATCGTTGGCCAGGCTCGTAAGCACGGAGGTGTCGGTGGTCAGGGCAATGGCTGCAACCGGGCGCCGTTCCTTTTTAAAACGGCCCACCAGTTCCGCCGCGATATGCTGGCTGTCCGCCGCGCTCCCGCCGTTTCCGCAGACAAGGATCTTGCCGCCCCGGTCTGCGACCGTGATAAGCGCGGAAGCTAGCCGCTCTATAAATTCCGTCTTTTCAAACACGGCGTTTGACGCGGCGATGTGCTGTTCTATGGCGGCGCGGATCTTCTCTTGCATAATATTTGATTTTTGGTAACCACTCAACTATTAAACTATAGAACGCTGATAACGCTGATTTTTATGATTAAACGTAACTACTTAGCCACTAAGACACCAAGGCACAAAGAAAGTTTATGGATCAAACGGTTTATTGTCTGATTTCCTTCGTGTCTTTGTGACTTTGTGGCCATGATTTGTTCTTTTGAATTATCTGCGTCCATCACATTCATCTGCGTCATCTGCGTTCCATGTATTGCTGCTGAGTAGTTATGATTTTTGCTCTATTTTATCAGCGTGCCTATGGCCTCGCCGTTGACGGCTTTTTTGATATTGCCGGCGATGTGCAGGTTGAAAACAAGTATGGGGAGATGGTTTTCCATGCAAAGCGTCAAAGCGCTGGTGTCCATGAACTTTAGGCCTTTCCTGATGGCGTTCATGTAAGTGATATTCTTTATCATTTTGGCTTTCTTGTCCAGCTTCGGGTCGCCCGTATAGACGCCGTCGACCTGCGTGGCCTTGAAGATCACATCCGCGCCTATCTCGGCGGCTCTCAGCGCCGCGGCAGAGTCGGTCGTGAAATAGGGATTGCCGGTGCCGCCGGCAAAGATGACCACCCGGCCTTTTTCAAGGTGGCGGATGGCTTTCCGTCTGATGAAGGGTTCCGCCAGGCGCGAGATCTCTATCGCGGTCTGGACCCTGGTCTGGATGCCTTTGTGCTCAAGCGCCGACTGTAGCGCCATGGCGTTGACGATAGTGGCCAGCATCCCCATGTTGTCGGAAATGACGCGGTCTATCATGCCGTGTCCGTCTTTGGCGCCGCGCCAGATATTGCCGCCGCCTATGACTATGGCGAGCTGTATATCGGGACGGCAAGCCTTTCTGATCTCTTCGGAAATAAAAGTAAGCGGGGCCGGGCTGATGGAACGCCCGCCGCCGTTCCTGGAAAGCGCCTCTCCGGATATTTTAAGCAGAACACGTTTGTACATAAGGGGCAAAGGGTTTTAGGGTTTTAGGGTTTTAGGGTTTTAGGGTTTTAGGGTTTTAGGGTTTTAGTCGCTGTTACTATACCCTATACCCTAAACCCTATACCCTATACCCTGCTGTTATTCCACGCCCACGATATAGCAGTCGAACTTCCTGACCTGGAGATCGCCTTTCAGCTTTTCCGAGTAGGTTTTTACGAACTGCGCCACGGAAAGTTTCGTCTCCCTGATGGAAACCTGCTCAAGGAGGCAATGTTCCTGATAGAATTTGTTAACGCGGCCTTCAAGCATCTTCGCAACTCCTTCCGGAGTTTTTGCCTTGTAAGGTTTGCCCTCTTCCGCTGCCAGGGCCTTGGCGTCCTCTTCGTCTTTTTCCATCTTCGCGTGGTAGATCTCGCGTTCCTGCTTCACGGTTTCGGCAGGGACATCTTCTTTCTTAAGCCATTTAGGATGCATCGCCACGCACTGCATGGACAGTTCCCTGGCCAGCGCAAGCAGCTCGTCCTTTGCCGCGGCCGGATCGCCGTCAAAACCGAGCTCGACGACGGCGCCCTTCTTGGAGTCGGAATGCACGTAGAAACTGACTATACTGTTGCCGGCGGGGCGATAAACCACGCCGCGGCGTATCTGCATGTTTTCGCCGGTCTTTATGGCAAGCGCCCGCAGTTTCTCTTTGGTTTCTTCATTTTCCGCGGGATTCGCCATGGAGGCGTCGGTCAGCATCAGGTCCGACAGCTCTTCGGCCAACTCCCTGACCGCGGGGTTTTTGGCCACGAAATCGGTTTCACAATTTATCTCCAACATGGCAAAGGCGCCGGAGTCGGAGGAGACTTTCACGATCACAATGCCCTCTTTCATGACGCGGCCGGCTCTTTTGGCCAGACCCGCCAGGCCTTTCTTTCTTAAAAGGTCAACCGCTTTCGTCAGGTCGCCGGCCGATTCTTTAAGCGCGTTCTTACAGGCCATTACGCCCGCGCCTGTCTGGCTGCGCAGCGACATTACCTGTTCGCTCGTTATGGTGCTCATGGGGTCCTCCGGTAAAAGTAGTTTAAAGGGTAGAGGGTAAGGGTTTCCTTATTTCTGCACCCTATACCCTAACCCCTCTACCCTATACCCTGCCATTATTCTTCGGTCTTGACGGGTTCGGCCGCGGTTTCGTTTTCCTCAAGCCGCGCGGCAGTCTCCGGCTGCGGGCCGGAGCCTTCGGCGGAGGCCGGCGCTTGCGCAGCGGGGGCGGCCGGCATCTCAGCCTCCATAGCCGGGGCGGGAGCCTCAGTCTGGTCCTGCCGGATAACGGCCGCTTTGGCGGCTTCGGCTTCGGTCCGGCCTTCTATTATAGCGTCGGCTATGGCGGCGCAGAAAAGCCGTATGGAACGGGCGGCGTCGTCGTTGCCGGGAACCGCCCAGTCAAGCATATCGGGGTCGCAGTTGGTATCGCATACGCCCACCACGGGGATCCGGAGTTTTCTGGCTTCGCTAAGCGCGCCGGCCTCCTCGATAGGATCGACGATGAACATGATCCCGGGGAGAGTTTTCATGTTCCTGATGCCGGAGAGTAGTTTTACCAGGCGGTTCTTTTCTTTCGTCAGGCGGGAAACCTCTTTTTTGGACATGACGCGGAAAAGCCCGTCGGCTTCAAGGCGCTCAAGCTCTTCAAGCCTCTTTATGGATTTCTTCAGGGTCTCAAAATTGGTCAGAATGCCGCCCAGCCATTTTTCATAGACGCAGGGGACCTCGGCCCGCGCGGCCTCTTCCCGGATAATATCTTTCGCCTGTTTTTTGGTGCCGACGAAAAGGAACCTTTTGCCTTCTTTGGCGGAGTCTTTCACAAAAGCGTAGGCTTTCTTTAATTCCTTAACCGTTTTCTGCAGATCAAGGATATGTATGCCGTTCCTTTCGCCGAAAATATACCGGGACATCTTGGGGTTCCACCTGTAGGTCTGATGACCGAAATGCACCCCGGCTTCCAGCATGGTTTTCATGGATATATTCAACATTTGGCTTACCTATCCTCCGTCAACGTTTCTTTTCCCGCCCTCCGGGAGCAGGATTTCATTGATCATTATGATATCATATACCGGCTTTTTTTTCAAACCGGACCGCTAGCAATCGCGCTTTTTACATCACTGCCTTATATTTTCTATACTTATTTCGCGGGAAGCGTACAATATGAAAATAGCTATAGCCCAGATAAACCCTAAAGTGGGCGACATAAAGGGGAACGCGCTTAAGATAGCGTCCTTCGCCGTTAAGGCGCAGACCATGGGCGCGGAACTGACCGTTTTCCCGGAACTTGCCCTCACCGGCTATCCGCCGCTGGACCTGCTTGAAAAAGACGATTTCATAAACGAAAACCTAAGAGCGCTCCGCGGCCTGGCCGCCCTGCGGCTGGACACCGCGCTGGCGGTCGGCTACGTGGACAGGAACAGGGCCCGCGGCAAGGCGCTTATAAACGCCATAGCCCTTATAGCCGGCGGGCGCATAATAGCCCGGCAGGCCAAATCCCTTTTGCCCGCTTATGATATTTTTGACGAGGCGCGCTACTTCGAACCGGCGGCTTCGAACCGCCCCGTAAAATTCAAAGGCGCGCTGCTGGGGCTGACCATATGCGAGGACATCTGGGCCGGGACCGCGCTTTTGCCCAAACGCCTGCTTTACAAGACCGATCCGGCGCGCACGCTGCGGGACCGCAAGGCGGGGCTGATCATAAATATCTCCGCCTCTCCTTATTATAAGGGGAAAAGCGCCAAAAGGCTGAAGATACTGGCCGGGCTCGCTAAAAAAATGGGCGCCTGCGTCATCTACGCGAACCAGACCGGCGCCAACGACGAACTTATCTTTGACGGCAACAGTTTCGCGCTGGCCCCCTCCGGCCGCCTGATCGCCAAAGCGCGCGCCTTTGAGGAAGACCTCATCCTGGCGGATACGGCCGCCCCGCTTCAAAAAACCGTCCTTGAAGACCGGGACGATTACCGGGAAATATTTTCCGCCCTGACGCTGGGGATAAAAGATTATTTTTTAAAACTCGGCTTTAAAAAAGCCATCCTCGGCTTAAGCGGCGGATTAGACTCGTCCGTGGTGGCTGCGCTGGCGGCAAAAGCCCTGGGCCCGGAAAATGTAACGGCGGTCCTTATGCCTTCGGCCTACACTTCCGGCCAAAGCTCCCGGGACGCGGCGCGGACCGCAAGGAACCTCGGCATAAAGACCGAGACACTTCCCATAAAAAATATTTACGGCGCGTTTTTAAAAACGCTCGGCGCAAAGCACTCCGGGACGGGCGCGGGCGTGACGCTGACCATGCAGAACCTCCAGTCCAGGATCAGGGGTTCGCTTTTGATGGCCCTGGCCAATACCAACAACTGGCTGACGCTCACTACCGGCAATAAATCCGAGATCGCCATGGGCTACTGCACGCTCTACGGGGACACGGCCGGCGCCCTGGCGCCCATAGCGGACCTTTTGAAGACCGAAGTCTATAAACTGGCCGCCTTCATAAACAGGGAGCGGGAAATAATACCGCGCTCCGTCATCGAACGGCCGCCGACCGCCGAACTCAAACCCGGACAGACGGATCAGGACGACCTGCCGCCCTATGAGACGCTGGACGCCGTCATCCGCCTCTATATGGAGGAAAACAGGGGCCCGCGCGAGATAACAGGAAAAGGCTTCGACAGGGAGCTTGTGCTTAACATCGTCAGGAAAATAGAAGCCGGCGAATACAAAAGAAAACAGCTCCCCATAGGCTTGAAGGTAACGGAGAGATCCTTCGGTTACGGCCGGAAAATGCCGATCGTCAAAGATCTGGAATACCTCGGGTAAACCCCGCACTTTGGGCCTGGAAACAGACAATAGGGGAGCAGGACATAAGCTTAAGTCCGTACCCGGTGAACCCAAAGTGCGGGGTAAATCAAAGACAAAAAATAAAAAATGCACACGAAATTCCGGATTTTTGATTTTACAGTAATAAAAAAAATTCTCGCCGTTCCGGCGATAATTCTGCTGATGGTTCCCAGCCTGTACTGCCAGCTCCCTAAAAAGAAAAGGCTAATCCGGCCCGCGCCTAAGGCCAAAGAAGAAATAATCAAGCCGGAACCCAAAACCCAGGAAGAGATATTAACGTCCCTTAAAACCCCGGCCACCGCCTATCAGGAAAACCTGCTCTCCAGAATACTGACCGCGATGGCCGTCAAGACCGCCAACGGCCCGGTAATACTTTTCCCGGTGGCGGACTCGAACAAAGACATGGGGCCGAGCTACGGCATCATGCCGATCATACCTTTAAGGGACAAGAACACGAAGCTCATCAAATCGGTCATAGTTCCGTCGGCTAATTACAACCGCTACCTCGGGGCCTCCCTTACCTACCGCCACTACATCTTTCCGGACGAGAAAAGGTTTTTCATACTGCGCGCCTCCCTTTCCCATGAGGTGGAACGGGAATTTATCATTTATTATTACACGCCCCGGCTTTTCGGCACGGATATCCGGCTGAGCGTTGAGGCCAAGAACTGGATAACCGGCAAACCCTCTTTTTACGGCTACGGCGCGCGCTCAGCGATTAAGGACCGGGCAAATTACGCTCTAAACATGACCGGGGAAGAATTCATAATCGATTTTCCGGTCATAAAACATCTTTTCCTGAACCTGAACCATTCTTATTATTTCAAGAAGATCTCCGACGGGCCGGTGGACACCATGCGCGTAAGCGGCAGATTCCCGGCCGACTACGCCGTGGCCTCAAAGCGGAAAGACTTTATAAACAACCGGTTTTCGCTGGTCTACGATGATACCGACCATCCTTTCCTGCCCAAGATTGGCACTTATGCCGGCGCCGCGGTGACCTATTCGAACAAACGGCTGGGGTCGGATTTCAATTACCGGACTTACTCGTTCCAGCTGAAGCACTATTATAACCATAAGGAAGAAGGCCGCTTTGTGACCGCCGTGCACTATCTGCTGCAGTTCCAGCGGGGGGACGAGCTGCCTTTCTACGCCACGGCGCAGCTCGGCGAGAGCACCGGCCTCAGGATGGCCGGCGACGGACGGTTCGTGGACCGCGGAAAACTGGTTTTTAACATAGAGGAGCGCATCACGCTTACGCGCTCGCCTTTCATGAAGTTCATCAGCGAGACCGAGATAGCGCCTTTCCTGGACGTGGGCACGGTGTTCGCGAAGCCTTCCGATTTCAGGGCGCGGAAACTCAAATACAGCCCCGGCTTCGCCGTCCGGATAGTCATAAGGCCGCAGGTGGTCGGGACCGGGGAATTCGCCTTCGGTTCCGAAGGGACCAACGCCATCATAAAAGTGGGGTATCCGTTTTAACCCGGAAAATCCGCCCGCCTTAGGCGGACGAATTTTCCGGGTCCGGGAGAGTTTTCGGAATACTCCTGAAAAACGGCGTCGTCAGCCGTTTTTCAGGAATTACTGCTGCAGCTGCGAGAGGTCGGCTACGTCTTCAAAAAGGTTCACGAGCGATTTTATAAGCTTCAGCCTGTTTTCCCTGACAGCCGCGTCCTCCACCATCACCATCACCTTGACAAAAAAATTATCAAGATTTCCTTTGATGGAAACCAGTTCCACCAGGCTTTTGGCGTAGTCGCGGTCGGCGAGATAGCCGTTAAGCTTAACGGAAAGCGCCCTGATATCCGAGCAAAGAAGGCGTTCTTCGTCCTTCTCGAACAGCAGCTCGGCCGGCGCCGAATCCGAGGCGAATTCCGCCTGTTTAAGTATATTTTTGGCCCTTTTAAAAGCCATCGCCAGGGCGTCAAAATCGGGATTTTTCCTGACCGAATGAAGGTCGGCTATCCTGCGCCGGCAGTCCAGCAGATTTCCGTCCTTCATGAAGAATTCTTTGACGGCTTTTATCTCGTCGAACCTGAAACCCGCCTCCTCAAAGATCACTTCGGCCCGCTGCCAGATGAAATCCAGCAGCTGCAGCAGGGGCTCGGAATTAAGGGGCACGGTCGCGGGCGCGTTTCTGCAAACCGCCTTAAGATCCAGACTGATGTTGTTTTCCAGGATTATGCGCGCGATACCCATAGCCTGTCGCCGCAGGCCGTGGGGATCCGCGCTGCCGGAGGGAATAAGCCCGAGTAAAAAATCGGAGACCAGGTTATCCACTTTGCCGGCCAGGGACAGCACCGAACTTTCCGGCGAAGAGGGGAGCGGGGATTTGGCGTTCAGGGGCCGGTAAAACTCGCCCACGGCTTTAGCGGCCGTTTCGCTTAATTTCGCGTTTTGCGCGTAATAATAGCCCATAACCCCCTGCAGTTCCGTGAATTCCCGCACCACGTTACTGGTAAGGTCGGCGTAAACATACCGGGCGGCTTTTTTTATTTCTCCGGTATTCAACTCCGGGACCTTGATGCTTTCACAGAGCAGGGCCGCTATGTCCGAAACGCGTTCGGTCTTATCCTGCATGGACCCGAGCTTTTCCTGAAAAGTGACGGCCTTCAATCCCGCCGCCAGCTCGTCGAGCCCAACGGCCAGGTCGCGGGTATAAAAGAAGATCGCGTCCTTAAAACGCGCCTCCAGCACGTTTTTAAATCCTTCCTCCACGTTTTTCTGGCCCCTGGATACGCCGTCGCGTATGCCGACAAAATAAGGCTGAAGCTTTTTTCGGGAGTCGCAGACGGCGAAGAACTTAAGCTGTTTCTTCATGACCAGGTGCACCAGTTCGGCCGGCAGCTTTAAGAATTCCTGGGAGTAGGAGCCCACCACGCATACCGGATATTCCACCAGGTACAGATTTTCCGTCAACAGCTCCGGATCGGCCTCCACTTCAAGCT
Organism: Elusimicrobiota bacterium; assembly: GCA_018829985.1. Lineage (GTDB taxonomy): Bacteria > Elusimicrobiota > Elusimicrobia > Elusimicrobiales > UBA9959 > JAHJSU01. Next base: position 11,245 of record JAHJSU010000317.1, read on the forward strand.
TCATCCGTTTCGAAACCTGCTCAAGTTCCTTTTCCAGCATCCGGGCCCTGTCTTCGTCCCTTACCAGCACATTGGCGTTTTCAAGCGCCCTGAAATATTTCTCGGCCGAAGCGACGGCGATGCGCCTGGAACCTTTGGCGCTCAAGCCCGCGGTGAGACGGCCGCTTTTGACCCCGGCAAAGGCGAACGGCACTATCTTTTCTCCGTAAAGGGCCAGCAGGCCGCGCACCGGACGCGCGAAACGGACCCGCGTTTCCTCCCAGACCATGGTCTTCGGAAAATCCAGGCCCGCCATTATTTCGGGGAAGATCCCGGCCAGGATCTTCGCCGCCGGGCGGCCGGGGATCTTCTTTAAGGCCACAAGCACCTCGCCTTTCGGCGCGGTCTCGACGGTCAGCTTATCCGGAGTGGTCCCCTGGGCTTTGGCAAAACCGGCGCTCTGGGGAGTGAAATTGCCGCCGGCGTCCTTCCACAATTTGGCCGGCGGTCCCATGGCCTTCCGGGTTCGTTCTTCGCTCCTGGCCGGCAGGCCGGTTATATGAAGGACCAGCCTCTTGTAGGTGCCGTAAGCTTTTAGTCCCCCAAAAGGCAGGAACGCTTCGGCAAGCAGTTCGCGCGCGCGGGTCTCAAGCTGTGTTTCCGCCGAAGTGATGAAGCGGGCGGGGATGTTTTCAATGCGGATCTCAAGCAGAGCGTCCCGTTTAGTCATATCCATCTCCATTACCGTTTTCGAAATCTATTAGTATACAGCAGACAGTATACAGTATGCAGTGGCAAGGAACACCTTATTTTACTGTCTGCTGCCTACTGTATACTGTTTACTGGTTCACTGGCTCTTACGTGGGCCGAAGCGCAGGCTTTGGCCAGGTCCCGTATCCTATGCATCAGCGCCACGCGCTCGGAAACTGAAACTGCGCCGCGCGCGTCCATGAGGTTAAAGGAGTGCGAACACTTCATCACCAGGTCGTAGGCGGGAAGATAATGCCCGTCCTTTATCAGAACGGCGATCTCCCGCTCGTAATCCTCAAAATTCCTGCGCAGGCCGGCCACGTCGGCGTATTCAAAATTGTAATGGGAGAACTGGCGCTCCTGGAGCTTGTGCATCTCGCCATAGGTCACGCGGTCGTTCCACATAAGGTCGTAGACGTTCTTTTTCTTCTGGGAGAACATGGCCAGGCGCTCAAGCCCGTAGGTTATCTCCGCGCTTATGGGGTTGAGCTCAAAAGAGGCCATCTGCTGGAAATAGGTGAACTGGGTCACCTCCATGCCGTCCAGCCACACTTCCCAGCCCACGCCCGACGCGCCCAGCGTCGGAGATTCCCAGTCGTCCTCTATCCAGCGTATGTCGTGCTCCTCGTGGCGGATGCCTATGGCTTTAAGCGAGTTCAAATATATCCGCTGTATGTCCCCGGAGGGAGGCTTGATAACGACCTGGTATTGGTAATATTTGGCGAGGCGGTTCGGGTTTTCCCCGAAGCGCCCGTCGGCGGGGCGCCGCGTGGGCTCGACATAGGCGACTTTCATCGGCTTAGCCGTGAGCGAGCCGAAAAAAGTGGCGGGGTTGAACGTGCCGGCGCCTTTTTCAAGGTCATAAGGCTGAACTATCGCGCAGCCCTGTTTGCCCCAGTACGCGTCGAACCTGAGTATTATATCCTGGAAATTCACGCGAGCCTCCTGTAGCCCGAAAAATCTAGTTGAATTTTTCGGGCAAGGATAAGGGATTAAGGATAAGGGCTAAAGGACAGAAAAACGCCCTTGTATTCTCCATATCCTTTCCTTTATCCTTTATCCTTTAGCCTTCAGCCTTTAGCCTTCCGAAAATTGCTGCAATTTTCGGTTCTGACTATTATACTTAAATAAATTCCAGCGTTTTCAGGCGCTGGCCCAGCTGTTCCTCGAAAAACCTTTTAACAAGGTTTTCAAGATAGTTCATAGCTTCGTCACTGACTTTGAGCGCGTGCACCTGCGGCCACGGGCCGTCGTGCAGCGTCTCCCAGAGCCCGGAGTCCAGGCCCACCGAGGTGTGCTTAAGGCCGAAACCCGCGCTTTCCATCGCGCGCAGCACGAAAGCGTGGCGCATCCATTGCGAGAACCCGCCGGCTTCAAGCTCCCGGAGCGCGCCCAGAAGCAGCTCATACTTGGCTAAACTGGGGCTGTGGGCGGGCGTAAGTTTGGCCACGACTTCGCAGAAATAAAGCGCCGTGAACATGCTGTCCATATCGCGGCGGATGCGGGGAAAGACGGAAATCGTTTTGCCGCCGGTGCAGACCGGAAAGCTGGAGCCGCTTTTAAGATAAAAGCGGTAATCGCCGAAGCTCACGGGCTCGGAAAGCGCCTTAAGCCTGCCTTTAGGCAGCCGGACGCTTTTAAAATTCACTTCCAGCTTGCCGCGCTCCCTGGTGTAGACGGTAACGATCCGGTCGTTCTCGCGCAGGGGCCGCCGCCACAGCACGATGCCGTAATCGCAGAAGATCATTATGATATTTTAGCATAGGACACTTGATTCTTTTGCCCGAAAATTGGTAACTACTCAGGTTCTTTGGAAAGCGCCCCCCACCCTAACCCTCCCCCTTCCGCCACTACAGCTTCGGCGGACAAGCGAGGGGGGAGGGAAGGGAGGGGGTGAGCAGTTACGCCTTTTTCTTGATTTCAGCGTATGCCTTAACGTCCTCATATTGCGCTTCTGCCGGGGACAACAAACAGGCATCAACCGCATTTCCCTTAACTGTAATCTGTAAGGAACTAAAGGGGATTTAAAGCTGTGGCAAATTAAGTCAATTCGCCCCTTGACTTAACAAAAGTTGGGGGGTATACTATCATCAGAAAGACCGTTTACAGTGTATTGGCAGGTCAAAAAGAGTGATTTATAAATCCGTTATCGAAACGGGCATAATTACAACTGTCTTCTTTGCAAAGTTCTTGTAATGAGCTACTCTTGGTTGATCGTGGTTTTTTCTCCGACAGATGTGAAGGAGTGAGAACATCAAAGGAGGAGAGGTTATCATGGGAAAAAATTATATTATTGTTTTGACCACAATTGGAATGTTGACGGCCATTATCAGCCGCACAAGCGGCCAAGAGGTCAGTGAACTGAACTTTGACCAGGGCGTGGACATAAATGATGCGCTGCAAAACATTGAAGTCACTGCACCCCCTATGGAGCTGGTTCCGTCGGCAATGCCGGCTCTCTCCGGCAAGGAGGAATCTCCGGAGGGGATGAAGCTCGAAGGAATGCGGCTCGACAACTGGCAGTCGTATATCGGCCAGTGCGGGGCCGAGGGGGAGATGTTCAACCCCAACCTCCCCGAGATAAAGCTTGCGAAAGGGCTCTTGTTCCGGGCCGGCACAGAATCCGGTTCCAGGATAGCGGGATGGGACTTCCAGGGGTTCGCCGCTTTCCCGGATGTGCATGAGAAGGGCCGGGCCCGCGTTCTCATCTGCGAGACGAACTGCGATTTCTTCAAGAAAATCCACGGGGAGGGGGGCCGCGGGGGCTGCCAAGGGTACCAGGCCTACTATTTCGAAGCGGACGATGAAGGCGTCCTTTTGAGCGCCTATAAGGTCAGGGACGGTGAGGCCGTCGAAATGGGCGTGGATGACCGCACGACCCAGGACCTCTTTATCAAACTCAGGAAGACCTTCACCAATTGACTCTATAGTACATAGGGGCCGTTATTGAAAGCATTTGGATATTATTAAGAGCTACCGCTTATAAAAATAACGAAACGCGAGAAAAGAAAGACGCTTAAGCGTTGAAAAGAAATTTTAAATATCCCGCCTGTCAATAAACCATCCGAACACGAGTATACCCTTTCTGTCTGGCCGGATAGATGGGAATTTTGCTTCTTTTTAATTTATTTAATATAATCAAGCTATGCTACCGACATACAGACCGAACGTAAGAAGAAGAAAAAAGACCATCGGTTTTCGCGCAAAAATGAAAACCAAAAGCGGAAGGAAAATTTTGGCGAGAAGACGCCGGAAGGGGCGATGGAACCTGATCCCCGGGAACACAGATTAGCACAGATGTGCGAACGCGGTTATTACAGAACATATCTGCGTTAATCGTGTAAAGTTAATCAGTGTTTATGGGTAACTGCTCAGGTTCACAGTTCAGGGGTTCAACGGTTCAGAGGTTGGCCGTCTGAGGAGCATAGCTCTTGTTACGGCACTGGCATAGCCTTGAAAAACGTCTATGCAAAGGATAACCGTGAACCCTGAACCGTGAACCTC
>JAHJSU010000004.1 GCA_018829985.1 Elusimicrobiota bacterium
CGCCCCCAAGGTCGCAGCCAAATTTTTATCTAATTAATTCTGCGCAATTACCGTAACCGCCCGGACAGCTTAAAATTTGAACCTGGGGCCGGTCCGGAACGATCACATTTAACGAGTATAGCCCGTATCTTGCGGCAACTGTGGTATTTTTTGTGTGCCTTGTTGCAGTCAATATATAGCAAGGAGCTTTGCCGCATCCTGAGATGGATATTGTTACGATAAAACGTGTTGTGTGAATTTTAGTGGCAGTCATTTCAGGGAAAGATAAATCAAGCATGGTAAATTTATCAGCATACGCATTATGCCTTGTATAATACTTTGCCTGAGCGGATTTAATAATAGAAATATAACTCAATGCTCCCTCAGCGCGGGATTTTTCAATGTTCCTGGAAGGAGGTAAAATACTTAAACAACCTACTATTATTACCACGGCGAATCCAAATACAAGGATTGTTGTTTTATGCAGATGCCCTATTGGCTTTTTGCAAACAACTCTGGTCCCACAAATATAATCATAAAAAAATATCCTGCTTTGTAGAAAAACACCTAACCACAAACAACCAAGGACCAATAGAAGACCAACAAGAGGTGTGCCAGTATCAAAAGGAGAAACACACCCGCGTAATAGTAAATACATGGAAAGGTACCATAATAAAGTCCTTCCCAAAGATCTTAAATAACTGATTTTTCCTCCATTTTTTTCAACCACCAATATACTTGCCAGAAACTTTCCAAGAGTTTGTCCCCATCTGCCAAGGGTCAAAGCGTGATAAGAAAATGTCATAAAGATGACCACAAAAAAATCATTTCCCCCATATAATGCAAATATATGGTAAGCAGCCAAATACTCTTTAAGTATAGTAGCAAGCCATATACAAGGTATCCAGACACAGACAAAATCTAATATAAAAGCGCTAAGTCTTATCCAGAAGCCTGCCAGCTCCGGATTAATATCCGCAGGCGGTGTAATTGAATTATCCGGTTTTTGTGCGTCCATAGGTTTTTGCAATAAATGTACTTCTTGAGTGAAGCTGGATGTTAAAGGTTATAGTACAAAAAAAGGCAGGCAGAAAGTTCGAATCCTTTGATTTAGAGGTCAAAGGGATTCGAACTGCCTGATTAGGCATAGGCCGCCTTAATTGCGTCTTGGCGAATTGGCTTTGACTTTACGCAAAACTTTATGTAAACTTTATGCATGTATAAGCCTGATTTTAAAGTTTCATCGCGGGTTTACAAATTGCTCGAACAGATCGCGGAGCTGCGGGAACAGCTCCGCGCTTCGCTTATAAAAGTTCCGTGGGTGCCGTCGCTGGTTAAAGACGCCATGGCCCGCGCGGCCTGGGGGTCAACCGCCATAGAGGGCTGTACTTTGTCCCTGGAGGCGGTTAAAGGCCTTATGGACGGCCGGGAGGCGTTAGGGTATCCAAGCCGTCATGTGCGCATGGCGCAGAATTATCTTGAGACGCTTGCCTGGCTGCAAAAAAGGGAAAAGGCGGCGCATATTCTGGAAGAGGACATATTGCTGCTGCATAAACTCATGGGCGAGGGCGCCTGCGACGACGGCCCGGTAGGCGCTTACCGTAAAATTGATGTGCGGGCCGGGCTCCACATCTGCCCGCCCTGGCAGCAGGTCACCGGCTTAACGAAAGATCTCCTTTGCTGGCTGGATTCGTCCGCCAGGGAGCTTCCCGCCGTCTTTTCATCCGCCATTCTTCATTTGCGTTTTGTTGAAATTCACCCGTTCCGGGACGGCAACGGCCGCCTTGCCAGAGCCCTGGCCACCTGGCAGCTTTATCGCGCCGGTTTTGACACACTCCATATATTCTCGCTTGACGAAGTTTTGCTGGAAAATCGTTCGCTGTATATCAAGGCGCTTCAGAGAGTGCAGGTTGAGGGAGAGGATTTGGGGACCTGGCTGGAGTTCATGTCCGAAGCCGTGCTTGAAACGCTTGAGCGGGTGCAGGGCCGCGTGACCGCTCTTGGACTGGGGGGAAAAGAGGCGGTTTCTTTAACCTTAAGGCAGGAAAAGCTGCTGCGCCTGTTGCGCGAGCGCGGCGCTATGGGGATACGCGATATAAGCCGCGCGCTGCGCCTAACCGCGCCGGGCGCGCATTACGCCTTAAAACCATTGCTCAAATCCGGATTGGTATTTACCGAAGGCAGTTACAAAACAACCCGTTATTTGCTCAAATGATGCTTTTTAAGGCTACTTTTTGTGGGAAAAGGCAGCAGCTTACGTTCCCCAAGGGGATTTATTATATGAGAAAAGCGTTTCTGTTTTTTATTACCTTAGCGTGGGCCGGGGCAGATTGTCATTCGGCCTTTATGCGGCAGCAGTGTGATGAGAAGAATCCGTATTGTGTTGAATTGATGGGGCGTTTAAGCAAAACCGAGACGAAAGTGTCCAATTTCCGGATCTCCGATAGGACCAGCTTGTCCCAGGATTATGAGGCGGTAGTGTTTTATGACTCGGATGGAGATAATTTCGGCTTATTTGTGGTTGATAAAAAAACTGCGGCCCATTATATGACTTTAGCTATCCTTCCCTCCCGCAGGGGGCACGACTACACTTACAAAATAACGGCGGCGGAAGAGGATTCTATCGATCTGGAGGGAAGCGGCGATACTTATGGGGACCAGGGTGTAAAGCTTCGCTATTTCTTCGATCTTAAAACCAAAACGCTGAAAGCCGATTTTCCGTATAACGACATAAGCCTGGACAAAATGGTCCGGTATGGCGGCGAATTCTTTTTCTCCGGGAACATCGATTATTCCTCGGCCATAATATTCCGCCTGAAGTCGGCCTCTCCCGAGAACGGGAAATACGAATACGAAGCCATCACTAAAATAGAAGGTGAAAAAATTGGCCCTATCAGCGGGATAGAAGAGAAAGACGGGGAATTGCGCTTTATTTCCAAGGAGAAGACATACATTTTCGCCAAAGACGGCAAGTTTAAAGCCGAAATCAATCCAAAAGTGCTGCAAGTCAAGGTCAGTCCCCATGAGATGCGGATACCTAAAGAAGGGGGGGACGATGTGTGGAGCGTCCCTTCACCGGGATATGAGCTCTTTGCGAAGTATCGCCCTGACAAGGTTAAAGGCGGTTCCTTGCGCGGCGCGCTGGTGGAAAATTTGATAGGGCCGTGGGTGAGGGTCGGGTCTAAAATATGGTTTGGGATTAAATTCTACGATGGTGAAGGGCGTACCGGTATCGGCGGTTACGGCATTTTTGACGCGGACACGATGAACGCGGAGGTCAGGTACAGCACGGAAACCGCGCCCTGGTCCGCCTCCGCGATTTTCGTCGATAATGACAGGGTCTGCCTGGGACTTTACGGTCAGCCCGAAGGGTCAGCTTATCCGGGCGGGCTTTTCTGCGATTATCTCAAAACAAAGATAAAAAAGGTTTTCCGGATCCCGCAGATCATAAACTCGATACAGGAGTCGGATGGGAAGCTAGTGGTTGCCGCTTCCGACGGGCTGTATATCGTGCAGTACAACAGGGTCGTCGGCGGCAAATTCTCCGTGAACGAGGATGGCAGCTACCGGATGGACTTTTCGGAGAATGCCCCGTAAGACAGTGGAAAAAGCAGTCTTTATCTTTTTGCCAATTTCTTATTCAAGCAATTCGGCGCAATTGGTCCCGCCGCCGGGGCAGCTTGCAATTTGAACCCGAGGCCGGTCCGGGATGATCGCATTTAACGAGTACAGCCCATATCTCGCGGCAACCGTGGCATTGTTGACATGTCTTGTGGCCGTCACCACATAACAGGGGTGCTCGCCGCATCCTGAAGTGGATATCGACATAGTAAAAAAATGTGAATGAGTTTCAGCAACAGTTAGTCCCCGGTCATCTTTATCAAGCAATGCTACTTTATAGGCATAAACTTTATGCTTTACAAGATATCTTTCCTGGCCTGATTTGACGGAAGAAATAGCGCTCATCGCTTCGGCAACACGGGATTTTTCAGGGTGCCTGGAAGGAGGGTAAATGCATATATAACTTGCTGCTATTAATACTGCTATTCCGGGTAAAATGACTGCCGTTTTACGCAAAAGCCCAATTGGCTTTTTGTAAACAACTGTAGTCCCGCAGATATAATCATAAAAAAATATTTTCCTTTGTAAAAAAGTACCCAACAATAAACAACCAAAAACAGGTATAAGAATTTCTGGGTATGGAGCACCGCAAGAAGGCATATTAAATGTGAACCCGAACAATAGTGAAAGTATAAAAAGATACCATAATAAAGTCCCCCCAAAAGATTTTAAATAACTAATTTTCTCTCCATTTTTTGTAATCACCAATATGCCTGCCAAAAACTTTCCAAGAGTCTGTCCCCATCTGCCGATGGTCAGGGTATGATAAAAAAATGGAATAAAAAACAATGCAAAAAAAGAATATGTTTCGTTTCCAAGTTTGATAGTTAATAGAAAACTTGGAATCCAAACGCAGATAAAGTCTATTATGAATGCACTTAGTCTTATCCAGAATCCTGCCGGCTCTGGTTTAATCCCTATAAATGCCGCAAGTGAATTGTCCGGTTCTTGTGTGTCCATAATTTTTTGCAATGAATATATTTTGAGTGAAGCGAGATGTTAGAGGTTATAGTACCAAAAAATCCGGTAGAAGAGCTTTGATTCTTAACATTTTAGAAAAGTTTAAGTTGGCTTCGACCTCGTGGGTGGGAATAGCTGTACCAATGGGGCGGGGGAACATTAAAGTAAAAATAGGGAAAAAGTAGCAAGTATCTTTTTGTCCGTGGTCTTCCGCCGGCTGCGGAACTCGGTTTTTTAGAAGGTATCGCGTTTTGCGATACCCACCTTGACGCGGGAACCCGGACCTGATATACTAATTGTAAGGATATATTAACAATTGTTAATATTAGTTAACAATATGGCGCAAAAACTATCCGCGCTTTCTCTGCTTAATCAAAAATCACCGGCGCTGGTCCTGCGCTTCCTTTGGAAGAGCCGGGCCGAATGGAGCGGGAGGGAAATAGCCCGGCAAACAGGCTTAAGCGCGCCGGCCTGCCATCAGGCGCTAAAACAGCTTGATGCCAGGGGCCTCGCGCTTTTCAGGCGTGTTTCCAATGTCCATCTTTATAAAATCAATTCCGGCAACTACCTGGTTGAGCATGTTTTTGGCCCCTTATTTGAGACTGAGGCCGCTCTTCCCGGCCAAGTCTTAAATACCATCAAGAAATTTCTAACAGACTATCCGGAAAACAAAAAACTCCTTTCTGTGGTTATCTTCGGCAGCATGGCCACGGGACATGAACGTCTTAATAGCGACTTGGATTTGCTTGTAGTTGCCCAGGACGGTTCAAGCGCAAAGGACATAGAGCAGCGCATACAGGATCTGCGGACATTGGTTTACCGGAGGTTCAGTATCCCTCTTTCGCCATACATTCAACAGCTGGCCGAAATCAAGGCCAAGTATAAACAAAAATTGCCGTTAATCCTCAAGATATTAAAAGAGGGACAGGGCATATACGGCAAAGACCTAAAGGAACTCTTACAATGACTCCCAAAAAACATAAGACCCGCGATGTTTCAAGAGACCATTTCACCACTTACCGCAAAAAGGCCAGGGAATTTTTAAATTCCATGGAAGCATCTTTGCGCGTTAGAGAATGGAACGCAGCCGGGCTTAATGCCGTGCACTGCGCCATCTCTTCAGCCGATGCGCTGTTGGTATACAATGCTGGTATCCGTTCAGCCGGAGATTCGCACCGTGATATCTCCTTCCTGCTCCAACGGCATGTAAAAGATAAAGCCGCCGGGCCAAAAGCCAAAACACTCGTGAAAATAATCGACTATAAATATCTCGCGGCCTACGAAGACCGGGAATTAACCGAATCGGAAGCGCAGGAACTGGCGAAAATCACCCGGAGGTTTTTCGAGTGGATGGAAACTCTGCTGGCCTGATCCGGCCAAGTGCCCCTGAATTTCGAATTCAGTTGATTTAAGAGCAACCGGATTCTAACTGCCAAGATGTTTTCTGGAAGGTATCGCGTTTTGCGATACCATACCCCCCCCCGTCTTTAACCCGATGATAAATCCATTCCCGCCCCCAAGGTCGCAGCCAAATTTTTTATCGAATTAATTCGGCGCAATTACCGTAACCGCCCGGACAGCTTGAAATTTGAACCCGAGGCCGGTCCGGAATGATCGCATTTAAAGAGTATAACCCGTAGTGGGTGGGAATAGCTGTACCAATGGGGCGGGGAACATTAAAGTAAAAATAGACGGCGATTTTGCTGACGTTTAATCAATGGAAGGGGGACGGAGGTGTTCGCTTAGCGGGGGCGTTCGCAGTGTGACTTATCTTACATAAGGATTTTCTGCTGCGGGACAGGCATGGGGTTGCTCTGGAGCCGCATAGCGGATGGGGGGCCCCGCTTCGGGGGGAAACCACGGGAGGGTTTCCTACGCGGCGGAATGGGTAACCCCATGCCTGTCCCGCTTCCCCGACTGCCGCGTAAAAAGCTGGTTTTTATTGTTATAATGTAAAGCATATTGAGCGGTGAAAACAAGCGTAAATAAGGGAGCGTTTATGGCGGGGAAAAAGACGGAACTGCAGACGCCTGAAGCCGCGGCGGTTGCGGAAGAAAACCTTAAAAATTTATTCAAAAAAACTTTCGGCGGCGGGATCGCGGACTTCACGCCCATGAAGGGCGACGCCTCCGCCCGCCGCCTGTTCAGAATAAAAAACGGCGAGCGCTCCGCCGTCGGCGCCATCGGCCCGGATAAGCTTGAAAATACGGCATTCGTGGAGTTCTCAAAACATTTCAGGAAAGAAAAAATGCCGGTCCCGGAAATATACGCCGCGGACCTCTCAAAAAACATCTACCTCGAAGAAGACCTCGGCGACCTGACCCTGTTCGACTTCCTGTCAGCCGCGCGTACCGGCCCGGAATTTCCCGAAACCGCGCTGGCAGCCTACAAAAAAGCGCTGGACTGGCTGCCCCGTTTCCAGATCCCGGCCGGCCGCGGCCTAAACTATAAACACTGCCACCCGCGCGCGGGCTTCGACCGCCAGTCCATCATGTGGGACCTGAACTATTTCAAATACTATTTCCTGCGGCTCTCCAAGCTCCCCTTCAACGAACAGAAGCTTGAGGACGATTTCAATACCCTCACGGATTTCCTGCTTGAGGCCGACGCGGACTATTTCCTGTACCGCGATTTCCAGTCCAGGAACATCATGCTCAGGGCCGGCGAGCCTTTTTTCATAGATTACCAGGGCGGCAGGAAAGGGGCGCTGCAGTATGATGTCGCCTCGCTGCTTTACGACGCCAAGGCCGATATCCCGCCCGAAGCGCGGCAGGCGCTTATAAAATATTACCTGGAAACGGCCTGCGCCGCGGACAAAATAGATAAGAACAGGTTCATGCGGTATTTCCACGGCTTTGTATTCATAAGGATAATGCAGGCGCTGGGCGCCTACGGCCTGCGCGGCTTCTATGAAGGCAGGACGCATTTCCTGCAAAGCGTGCCCTACGCCGTAAGGAACCTGGAATGGCTGCTCAGAAAGGTGGAAGTGCCGGTCAAACTGCCGGAATTAAACCAGATATTCAGGCGGATGGTGGCCTCCTCCTACCTGCGCCAGTTCGGCGCCACGAAACTGGGCCTGACGGTCAGGGTGCAGAGCTTCTCCTACCGCGGCGGCCTCCCGTCCGATGAAAAAGGCCACGGCGGCGGCTTTGTATTTGATTGCCGCTCCCTTCCGAACCCGGGGCGCGAGGAAAAATACGCGCCTTTGACCGGCAAGGACGCGGAAATCGTCTCATGCATGTCCGCCGAGCCGCGGATAAGGGAGTTCCTTGAAGAGGCCTTTAAGCTTATAGACCGTGCGGTGGAGAACTACCTCTCCAGGAATTTTACCGACCTGATGGTCTCTTTCGGCTGCACCGGCGGCAGGCACCGCTCCGTCTACTGCGCGGAGAGCCTCAAAAAACGTCTCCTTGAAAAACACAGGATCCGGGTCGAGCTCCAGCACCGGGAGCTGGACGCGGGCGCCGGCGCGAACGCAGGTCCCTTATGAAAGCTATGATACTGGCCGCCGGGCTCGGCACGCGGCTGCATCCCTTCACGAATAACACGCCCAAAGCGCTTATTAACATAGGCGGCGCGGCCATGCTTGAAGTTATCCTGAAGCGGCTGGCCGCCGCCGGCGTGACGGAAGTGATAATAAACTCCCATCACCTGAGCGAGAAAATAACCGGATTCCTGACCGAGAAGAAGAACTTCGGCCTGAAAATAGAAATCTCAAGGGAGAATTTCTTTCCGCTCGAGACCGGCGGCGGGCTTAAAAAAGCGGGCTGGTTCTTCGGCGACGGCAAACCGTTCTTCCTTCATAACTCCGATGTGTTCACCGAGATGGACCTCAGCGCCATGTATAAGGCGCACCTTGAGACCGGAGCCCTGGCCACGCTGGCCGTAAAGGACAGGCCGACTTCCCGCCCGCTGCTTTTTGACGCGGACCTGAACCTCCAGGGCCGGTTCAACGCCGCGGAAAACAGCTTTGAATGGACGGCGTGCCAGGTGGAGAACCCCTTGCGGCTCGCTTTCAACGGCGTACATGTAATCTCGCCGGAAATATTCAAGCTGATGACCGAGACCGGAATCTTCTCCATAACGGGCGTATATCTGCGCCTGGCCGGCGCCGGTTCGAAAATAAAAGGTTTCCGCGCGGACGAGTTTTACTGGCAGGATATCGGGACTCCCGAGAAACTGGAAGCTCTAAGGCGGTATGTGACCGAAAAAGGCATAAAAATCTAACTTGATACAATAGGAATTTCCTTTTTGGCTACGGCAAGAATTTCACCGCAGAGGCGCAGAGTGCGCAGAGGAATCCTTAATTTCATGTTTTCTTCTCTGCGACCTCCGCGTCTCTGCGGTAAAATCAGGAAAGTCCCTGTCCGCCTCAGGCGGACGCCCGGAGGGCGTTAATTAATTTCCCTCCGGTGTTCAATCGCGGGTTTTTTCAGCGATTCCAGCCGTTCCAGGTTCATGGCCGCGCTTTTGGAACCGGGCTCAATCTCCAGAACTCTTTTAAATAACGCTCCGGCCGCGTCATAGCGGCCGTTCTTCGCGTTTATGATGCCGGCGTTGTTCAGCGCCTCCTGATTGTACGGGTCCAGCCGCAGCAGGGCCTCGTAGACGGCAAGGGCCTGCGCTTCTTTCCTCTGTTTCAGGTAAAGTTCGGCCAGCATGTCATAGGCCGCTTCGCTGCCCGGCGACTTTTCTATGGCGCGCTTAAACAGGCGTTCAGCCCCGGAAAAGGCGTCTTCTTCCATGAAAAGGCAGGCCCTGTTGATCAGGGTTTCCGCGCTGTCCGGCTGCCGGACCAGGACCCGGTCCAGCAGGGCCGCTGCTTCGTTTTTGGCGCCGGTTTTCCAGAGACTCAGGGCCAGACCGTTCAGGTAGAGCGTGTTTTCCGGGTCCAGGCTTGAAACGCGCTCAAGCAGTGCCCGGCTTTTATCGAACCGGCCGGCCAGATAATATTCCCGCGCCAGGTTGTAGAGCATGGGCTTTGAGCCGGAATACCGGGCGGCGTGTTCGTATATTTTGAGGTCGGTGGAACGCAGGAGGATGTTCGCGTTCGCGGCCGAGAGCCAGAAAAGCGCCAGGACCCCGGCGCAGGCGAGCGCGGCCGCCCTCTTCAAACCTCCGATGCGCAGTCCGAGCGCGGCCGCCATAGCCGCCCCCAGGTAAAGCCCCAGGTTGGAGAGATAGGTCCAATGTTCAAGCATCAGGTCTCCCCCGGCCAGAAGCGGGAACTTGGGCGCGAGAGCTATAAAGTACCAGCCGAAAGCGAAGGCCGCGGTGCGGGCCCCGCACTTTGGCCCTTTTGAAAAAAGTGCGGCGCGGGCCCTGTACCTGAGCAGCGCCGCCAGAAACAGCGCCCAGAAAACGTAGGCCGCGTAGAACCACGGCGCAAAATCCGGCTGCATCCTGTGAGAGTGCATATTGAGGGGCAGAATAGCGTTCTTGATATAGACAAGACCCGCCGGCGGAAGTTTTTTCGCGGCCTGGAGCAGGAAAGCCGCCGCGCCGGTATCCAAAGGCCCCGCGCCTGTCGCGGCATGCCGGAGCCAGAGATAGAAAGGGATGGGTAAAAGGAAAGGCAGCAGTTTCAGGTATTCCCGCTTTTCCTTTCCGAGGAACCAGAGCGAGAGCGCCGTCAAAAGCGGCGTGATAATGCCGTTCTCCTTGAAGCCCAGCGCCATAAGGAAAGCAAGGAAGGAAAAAGCGTAACCCCGCCTTAAGAACAGCAGGACCGAAGCCAGCGTGAAAGCGGAGGAAGCCAGCTCCGCCCTGCCCGCTACTATTATCATTTGCTCTATGCCTGTCGGGTTGACGGCGAAGAACAGGGCGGCCAGAAACGCCGCGGCGCAGCCCAGGCCCAGCTCGCCCATCAGTGCGAAGACAAGCAGCGCGCCGGCGGCGTGGAACGCCAGGTTCGTCAGGTGATAGCCGAAAGGATTTAATCTCCAGATGGAAAAATCGAGCATGTTGCTTAAGGTCTGGAAAGGGCGATAATAATTAAGGGCCTGGTTGAACGGGTCGGAGAGGAAAGCGTGCTTAAGGTTGGCCGGAGTCCAGGTTTTTATATAAGGGTTGGCCTCTATGAACTGGTGGTCATCCCAGATGAAGCCCAGCCGGAGCGTCGCGCCGAAAGCCGCCAAAGCGGCCAGAACCAGGCAAAACATCAGGATTTGTTTCTTGTATTTAAGAAGTCTTTCCATAAAAAATCCGTCCACCTAAGGCGGACGGAGGGATGAGGTATGAGGGCTGCCCGCCTCCGCCCCCGCCAAACAACCGGCGGGTCCGCCGAAGCTGTGTGGCGGAAAACAACTCGGCGGATGCGCCAGGATGTTTGGCGCATAACAATCCGGCGGGTCCGCCGGCTGTTTGGCGGAAGGGATGAAAAAACACCCCTTGTTTTTTAAATTGTCTTTTGCCTCATCCTTCATCCCTCATCCTTCAGCCTTCGGGTTAATATTGGCGCGCGGCCCGGTAATCAAGTATACTTTTTATTCTTATGAAAGCGCACACTATCCCGGACGGCTCCCAGGTCTATTGGGACGGGCTGCATTACGACGCGGACAATAATTCAATGCCGGCGGACCTGCCTTTTTACCTTGCCGAGGCCAAAAAAGCCGGAGGCCCGGTGCTGGAAGCGGCCTGCGGCACGGGCCGGCTGACCATCCCGCTGGCCGGGGCGGGCATAGATATCACGGGACTGGATATTTCCGCCCCGATGCTTCGCGCGGCGCGCAAAAAAGCCGGAAAAAAAGGTTTAAAGATAAGGTTTATCCGGGCCGACGCCAGAAAGTTCAGCCTGAACGGGAAATTCCGGCTTATTTTTATCCCTTTCAACTCCATGCAGCACCTCCATGACAGGGTCTCGCTTGAAAGCTTCTTCAGCCGCGTAAAAAAGCACCTGGCGCCGGGCGGCAGGTTCATACTGGATGTTTTTAACCCGGACCCGCGCTACCTGGTCAGGGATAATAAAGAACTTGTTCCTATAGGCTATTATCAGGACCCCTATTCGGGCGGGGAGGTGCTGGTAAACGAACAATATTCCTACGACAGGGCCGCCCAGGTCTCCCGCATAGCCTGGCATTATAAGCTGGGCAAAAAGCGCCTGGGCGTCAAAAGGCTCAATATGCGCTGTTTCTATCCGCAGGAACTCGACGCCCTGCTCCATTATAACGGCTTCACATCCTTGAGGAAATACGGCGGTTTCCGCCGCGAACCCTTCTCCCCGGACAGCCCGAAACAGATAGTGATCTGCCGAAAAACTTTTCGTTGAAATCCTCTCCGGAATTTGATATCCTTGTGCTATGACGACATATGAGTTGATGGTCATTATTAACCCCCAGGTTTCCGATACGGAAGCTACTGAAATTGTTGAAAAGGCCAAAAAGATAATAACCAACGAAAAGGCCGAAGTTCTCAATGAAGACAGGCTCGGCAGAAAGAAGTTCGCCCACCAGCTGGGAAGGCACAGAGACGGTTTTTATCTGTACCTGAAAATCAAGGCCGCTCCTGAAACCGTCAAGAATATTGCTCACAATCTCAAACTTCAGGAGTCGATCCTGAGAGCTATGGTGCTTAAAACGGGGGTTGAGCCCGTTAAAAAAGCCTAATAAAAAGCCGGTAAACCCCGCACTTTGGCTCGTTTACGGAAAAAGCGCGGGGTAACCAGTGAACGGTGACCGGTTAAGGGACCGGAGCCCTCCGTTACCTCTTACCGGGTACTTCTAAAAGCGGGGGAATTATGAATATCAGGATTCCTGAGCAGAATTATGTTTTGATCACCGGCCGGCTCACCCATGACCCGGACCTGCGGTTCACCCAGAAAGGCCAGGGCGTCTGCAGTTTTGACGTTGCGGTCAACAGGCGCTATAAAGACCAGACCACCGGTGAATGGAAGGACGATACCACATACGTGCCGATCACCGTTTGGGGCCCGATGGGCGAGAGATGCAAGGAGCGCGCCAAAAAAGGCAGCCCCGTGCATATTGAAGGCCGGCTTTCCAGTTCCGAGTATGTGGATAAGACCGGGCAGAAAAGGAAGGTAATGCGGATAGTGGCCAGAAGGGTGCAGTTCCTGGCCGTGGCGTCCGCCGCTGAAACCGATGCCGCGCCCGAAACCGTGGAAACCGCCGAGGCCGCCGAGTCGGAAACCGCCGACAAGGCCGCCAACGCCGCCGGCATAGACGAAGTGCCGTTTTAGCATTTTAGGAGGAATAATTTATGGATACTGAAAACACAAGCCAGCCCGGCAGCAGCTCCGGCGCGCCGGCCCCCAGGCCCGCCGCCAGGCCGGACATCCATCGCCGCCCGGACGATTCCCGGCGCCCCTACGGCCCCCGCAAGCATTTCGCGCCCAGACGCAAGGTCTGCAGGCTTTGCGCGGAAAAAATCGACCAGGTCGACTATAAGCAGGTGCAGATCGTGAAAAGCTTCTGCACCGATACCGGCAAGATGCTTTCCCGAAGGATAACCGGCGTTTGCGCCAAGCATCAGCGCCAGGTGGCCAGAGCGGTAAAGATAAACAGAAATCTTTCCATCATGCCGTACTCGGTGTAGCGGGGCGGCGAAACGGCGGATTAAAGGACATCTTTATGAAAGTGATACTTAAAAAAGACGTTAATAACCTCGGAAAATGCGGCGAAGTCAAACAGATCCGCGACGGCTACGGCAGAAATTACCTGCTGCCCAGGGGCCTGGTGGAACCGGCCACCGAAGGCGCTATGAAAGCCTGGAAGAACAGCGAGGAAAAACGGAACAAACGGGTTTCGCGGGAAAACACGGGCCTGCAGGAACTGGCTAAAAAGATCTCCGCCATCACCCTATCCTTCTCAAGGCCGGTGTCCGAAGACGGGGCCATGTTCGGTTCCGTGGCAAAAAGCGACATCATAAAAAACCTGGCCGCCGCCGATATAGAAGTCCACAAGGACATGATACGGCTGCCGGCTTCCATCAAGACCGTGGGTTCGTTTGAAGTTGAAATAGCCCTGAAGGCCGATATCTCCGCCAAAGTCAGGATCACGGTCACCGCCCAGAATAAATAATAGCGCGAGCGCTATTATTGCCATATGCCGTAAGGGCGCCGCGCCCGCCATAAGCCGTATGCCGGAGGCTATAAGCTATAAAGAAACTCCTAAAAAAGCATATGGCATACGGCTTTCCGCCAGAGGCGGACCCGCCGGACTGTTTGGCGGGAAAGCTTATGGCAGCCTTTCTGCCTATGGCTTATGGCAAACAAATATAAATTATGACCTATATAAAAGTGCCGCCGCATTCTATTGAGGCAGAAATGGCCGTTTTAGGAGCCATGCTGATAGAAAAAGAACTGATAGACACGGTTTCCGAGATAGTCCAGGCCAAACACTTCTACAGCGACATCCACCGCAGGATCTTCGAGGCTATAATAGACCTTTATAACCGCAACCAGCCGGTGGACATCGTGACGCTGACCGACGAACTCAAAAAAAGCAACAGGCTGGACGAACTGGGCGGCCAGAAATACCTCGCCGATCTGATGGATAAAGTGTCTACGT
This sequence comes from Elusimicrobiota bacterium, assembly GCA_018829985.1. Lineage (GTDB taxonomy): Bacteria > Elusimicrobiota > Elusimicrobia > Elusimicrobiales > UBA9959 > JAHJSU01. The sequence continues at coordinate 14,085 of JAHJSU010000004.1, forward strand.
CCGCCCATACCCAGGCTTACGCCCAGCTGGTCAAAGAAAAAGCGCTGCTTCGCGAACTGATAAGGGTCTCTACGGCGGTCATAGAGAAATCTTTCATCAACGAAGACGACGTGGAAAATATCCTGGACTACGCCCAGGAACAGGTCCTGCAGGTGGCCCAGACGAACACCGACCACGGCTTTGTTTCCGCCGACGTCCTGGCGCCGGAAGTGCTGCATCGGATAGAAAAATATCATCTGGACCAGACCAGCATTACCGGCGTGCCCACCGGCTTTTACAGATTTGACGAGATGACCAGCGGCCTGCAGCCGTCGGATCTCATTATACTGGCGGCCCGCCCGAGCCAGGGCAAGACCGCCATGGCGCTCAATATCGCCTATCACGCAGCCGTGGATAAAAAATTGCCGGTGGCCCTCTTCTCGCTTGAAATGGACAAGCACGCTATTTTCCAGCGCCTCCTCTGTTCGGCCGCGCGGGCGAACCTGGGCAAGGCGCGCCGGGGCCAGTTTCCCAGGGAGATCTGGACCGACCTGACCCGTTTTTCATCCGATATAGCCGCCTCTCCGCTGTGGATAGACGATACGCCCGGACTGAATATTCTGGATATACGCGCCCGCGCCAGGAAGCTGATCAGCCAGCTCAAGGCCCAGAACAAGACTTTAAGTCTTATCATCATAGATTACCTGCAGCTTATCAGGGGCACGGGCCGGCTGGAAAACCGCCAGCAGGAAGTCTCGGAGATCTCGCGGCTTTTGAAAGACCTGGCCCGGTCGCTTAAATTGCCGGTGCTGGCCCTTTCCCAGCTGAACAGGCGCAGCGAGGACAAGGCGCGGGAAGGCAACCGTCCCCAGCTTTCGGACCTCAGGGAATCCGGCTCGCTTGAGCAGGACGCCGACGTGGTGGCGCTTATACACAGGGAAGAATATTACAAAAGAGAAGACCCCTCCCTTAAGAACAAAGCCAGGATCATCATCGCCAAACAGCGGAACGGCCCCGTCGGCGACGTGGAGCTGAATTTCTTTTCGGAATACACCAAATTTGACAACCCGGCCATGCCCGGCACCGAGGCCATTGCGGAAGAAGCCGTTTTATAGCGTATGCAAATTTCCCTGAGGCCCACGTGGACCGAGATAAAACTCTCCGCGCTCAAAAAAAACCTTCTGAAGATCCAAAAAACCATCGGCCACGGCGTCAAGCTGATGTTCGTGGTCAAGGCCGGCGCCTACGGCCACGGCGCCGCCGCTGCCGCCGGTTTCGCCGAACGCGAGAAACTCGCCTGGGGTTTCGGAGTGTCGTCTGTGGAGGAGGGGCTCGCCCTGCGGGCGGCACAAGTCCGCTCCCCGATCCTGGTGCTGGGAAGCCTCTATCCTTTTGAAAGTTTCGTCGAAGCCATAAACAACGGTCTGCTGGCGACCATCTCAAGCCTGGACGCCGCCGCGCAGGTGATAGAGGCTTCCCGGAAGCTCGGCAAAAAAGCGGTCTGCCATATAAAACTTGAGACCGGCATGGGCAGGATAGGCGCCCGCAAGCCCGCCGTCATAAAAATATTTTCGGAGTTGAGCGCCTCAAAAAGCGCCGTCATAGGCGGCCTCTATACTCATTTGTCCAGCGCCGACACGGACCCGGAATTCACCGCCAGGCAGCTCGGGTATTTTGAGGAAACGGTCTCCGAGCTCGCCGGTTACGGCGTGGATAATATCATCAAACACGCCGCCAATTCCGCGGGTCTGCTTAATTATCCGCAAAGCCGCCGGGACATGGTCAGGGCGGGGCTCGCCGCCTACGGCCTTATGGAGGGTTTTGAGCCTGTTCTGTCGTGGAAGACCAGGATAGTCTTTATAAAGACCGTGCGCGAGGGGACTTATATAAGCTATAACAAATCTTTCAGGGCGCCCCGGCCCATGAAGATAGCCACTATTCCCGTGGGCTACGGCGACGGCTACATAAGACGGTTTTCCGGCGCCCGGGTGCTGGCGGGCGGCGTAAGATGCCCTATCGCGGGCAATGTCACGATGGACATGACGATGGTGGACGTGACCGACGCGCGCGACGCGGCCGTGGGCTCGGAAGTGACGCTGATAGGCCGCCAGGGAAACGAGGAAATAACGGCCGGCGAACTGGCCGCTGCCGCCGGCACCATACCCTATGAGGTGGTCACGCTTATCACTTCGCGCGTGCCGAGGATCTATGTTTAAGTTGTCAGGTTCAGGGTTCACGGTTCAGGGTTATTTTTTTACGATCTTCTTGTGTCCTCGGATTTCCAACCGTTGAACCGTTAAACCGCTGAACCGTGAACCTGAGTAGTTACCATGAAACATTATATTTCCGAGAAGATCGGCAAAGATGTGATGGCCCTGGCCGGAGCGCTGGGCGGGACGGCCATCATGATCAAATCGGTCGTCTTCTGGCTGTTCAGGTCGAAACCGGAATTCAAGGAAATAATAAAGCAATCCACCAAGATAGGCGTTGATTCCATCCTGGTGGTGCTGCTGACCAGCTTTTTCACGGGCATGGTGCTGGCGCTGCAGATGGGTTATACCTCAAAGAACCTGTTCAACGAACCGCTCTATATCGGCACGATGGTGGCGTTCTCGCTGATAAAAGAGCTGGGCCCCGTGCTGACCTCCATAGTGGTGGCGGGCCGCGTGGGCGCGGCGGTCACGGCCGAGATCGGCACCATGAGGGTGACCGAGCAGATAGACGCCCTCTACACTTTAGGCACCAATCCCACCCGCTATCTGCTTATCCCGCGCTATATCGCGTTCATGCTGACGATCCCGCTGCTCACCGTGTTCGCCGACTTTGTCGGCGTTCTCGGCGGTTTTTTGGTCAGCATTACCAAGCTCCATGTCCCCAGTTCCGTGTACTGGGACGATATTTTCACTTTTATGGACGTGAACAATTTTATGCACGGCTTCCTGAAGACCTTCGTGTTCGCTTTTATGATAGCCACGGTTTCCTGCTATAAGGGCCTGACCTGCGAAGAGGGGGCCGAGGGCGTGGGTAAGGCGACCACGCAGGCGGTGGTGATAAGCATGGTGCTGGTGATGGTGCTGGATTATTTTATAAGCGCCGCGCTGGTGGCGGTGGGCATAATTTAACGTGCCGTTAAATTCAGTATGCAGTATACAGAATACAGGAAGCCGGCCGAAAAATTGTTAAATTTTGCTGTGTACTCTATGCTGTCTACTGTATACTACCTGCTGTCTACTGTCTACTGCTGTTATGATTGAAATTAAAAACCTGACCAAGAGTTATTCCGGCAGGAACGTGCTCGACGGCGTCAATGCGGTCATCAGGGACGGCGAGACTTTCAGCGTCATCGGCCCCTCCGGCTGCGGCAAGAGCACGTTCCTGAAATGCATCATCAGGCTGATAAAGCCGGAGGCCGGCGAGATCCTGGTGGACGGGAAGAGCGTGGCGGACATAGAGAACGAGTTCGAGCTGGCCAAACTGCGCAGGAACTTCGGCTACCTGTTCCAGGGCGGCGCGCTTTTCGACTCGCTTACCGTGATGGAGAACGTCACGTTCGGGCTGAAGCACCTGACCGACATCCCCAGGAGCGAATATACCAGGATAGCCCGCGAAAAGCTGGCGCTGGTGGACCTGAAGGACGCCGAGAACCTCAAGCCCGCCGAGCTTTCCGGCGGCATGAAGAAGCGCGCGGCGCTGGCCCGCGCCATCGCGACCGAGCCCAAATATATCCTTTACGACGAGCCGACCACCGGCCTGGACCCGATAACCTGCGAAATGGTGCAGGGGCTTATCACCGACATGGCGGCCAAGCTCAGGATAACCTCCGTGGTCGTCACGCACGACATAAGGCTGGCTTTCACGATCTCAAACAGGATAGCCATGCTCTTCAACGGCAATTTCGACGTTACCGGCGCCCCGGACGAACTGCGCGTCTCCAAAAATCCGGCGGTGATAAAGTTCACCGAGGAAGCGCTTTCCCCGGACGCCCACAGCCGCAAGAACGGGTTTAACGGGAAGGC
>JAHJSU010000318.1 GCA_018829985.1 Elusimicrobiota bacterium
ACCGCCGTAAACTCAAAAAAATCCTCATGCGTATGCAGGCGGTTTCCATCCAGGCCGCACAGACTCAAACCACGACGATGTTACGGCACTGAAATTGGGTATAATTAAGAGAAAACTTTTCGAGATGTGCGGAATGTACGAGATAAGGCTGAGAAAAGCGATAGTTCTCAGTCCCGCTAAACGGGTTTTCATGGTGGCCGGTGCTATATAAATTCCCCCAAATAGCGATTCTATTCTATATTTAAAATACAACATATGAGTGTTGTTGTCAAATTAAGCATTTGACACTTATATATTGTGGATAAGTGAAAGCGCATTGAATAGAATTTAACTTAATCCATGGAGGCAATGTGCGAGTCAATTTACAGGCTTTAGTCGGGAAAAAGATACGGCGATTGCGGCTGGAATGCGGTTTTACCATTGAAGAGCTGGCTTTCCGGGCGCAATTGCATCCCAATTATCTGGGAGATATTGAGAGGGGGAAAAGAAACCCCGCGCTTGCCAATCTTAAAAAGATAGCCGAAGGATTGAAAAAGCCGTTGACCGAGCTGATATCGGATAAATCGGCTGAATCTGTCGTAAACCCGGCCCGTGAAAAACCGGCCGGTTATTTTTTGCCCGCCCAGGACAAGAATATCCTCTCGCTAATAAAATCCCTCCACAGGAATTCGGAAAAAGACCGCGAATATGTCATCCGCCTCGCAAAATCCATAAGCGTCAGGCTGAAAAACTCTTAATATTTTGAAGAGGTGCCAAAAAGGTGCCAGGCACCTTTTCACACATCTTTCTGCTCAGGCCGTAAAAAACCGGGAAATATTCTAAAATAAGGCGACATGACGCTGTCGCATACATCATGTATGCTTTTAGAAGGTGCCAGGCACCTTTTGGAGGTATATATGTGTAGACCTGCGAGAATATGCTATGCGGGAGCTTTATGCCACATAATAAGCCGCGGCAATAATAAGTCCGAGCTTTTTCTTGATGATTCGGATCGCCGCGAGTATCTTAAGTTGCTTGGGGATAAGGCGCTTGAATTTTGCCTTACGGTGCATGCCTATGTATTGATGACTAATCATGTGCATCTTCTTATGGAGACCTCCCAACCGAACCTGAGCGAAGCTATGTGCCGTCTTAACTTCGATTATAGTTCCTATTTCAATAAACGCCATGGCAGGACCGGCCATCTTTTTGAAACGAGGTTCAAGAGCAGGCTGGTTCAGAAAGACCGGTATTTCCTGGCGGTATTGCGCTATATCCATCTGAATCCGGTCAAGGCCGGACTTGTAACCAATCCGGAGAGCTACGCTTGGTCCAGCCACAGGGCGTATCTGTTCGGAGGAGACAATATTGTCAAATCTCCGGGGAACGTGCTTTCCATGTTTAGCAATGTGTTGGAAAACAGGCTAAAACAGTATCAGGAATTCCTCGCGGAAGGTGTCCCTGAAAAGGAATGGAAGATTTTGAACAAGGCCCGTAACGGGGTGCTCGGCAGCTTGAATTTTCGTCGGATGATACTGCAAAATGCCACTCAAAAGGTGCCTGGCACCTTTTGAACATTGCGGGCAATAAAATATAATAGGAGCAGGGTCGCTGACATTTTTCGGGATAAGGAGTTTTACATGAACGTACTGTCCAAGGTCCAGCTGGAAAAATACGCGGATGTTCTGATCTGGGGGCTGAAAACGGCCAGGCCCGGGTTCAGAAAATACGACGCCGTTTTAATAAGGTGCGAACTGGAAGGCATGGCGCTCGGCGAGATCGTCTACAGGAAGCTCGTGCAGCGGAAATATAACGTGGTGTTCAGGGTGCTGCCCACCCCGGCGCTCGAAAAAGACTTCTACACTTATTCCGACGAAAAACAGCGTAAGTTCCTTGCCGCCGGCGATAAGGAATTCGCCGGGGCGCTGAACGGCAACATATACATCTCCGCCCCCGGTTCGCTCACCCATTTAAAGGACGTGGACCCCAAAAAGATAGGCGAGGTCGCCGTGGCCAGGAAAGTCCTGCGCGACCTTATGACCGGGAACGAGGAAAAGGGGAAATTCGGCTGGACTTTATGTACTTACCCGACGGAGGAACCGGCCAGGCAGGCGAAACTTTCATTGAAAGAATACGCCGCGCAGATAGTAAAGGCCTGTTTCCTGAACGAAAAGGACCCGCCGAAAAAATGGGCCGAGATATTCAAGAACAGCATGACCATAAAAAACTGGCTTAAAGGTTTGAAGATAGACACCATCAGGACGCAATCCCGGTCCATGGACCTTGAGATAAAACTTGGCGAAATGAGGAGATTCCTGGGAGTCAGCGGGCACAATATTCCGAGCTTCGAGATCTTCACCTCTCCGGACTGGCGCGGGACCAAAGGCGTGTATTACTCCAATCTGCCTTCCTTCAGGAGCGGAAATTACGTGGAAGGCATCCGCCTTGAGTTCAAAGAGGGCCGGGCCGTGAGGATATCCGCCAGAAAGGGCGAGAACTTCGTTAAAAAGATCCTCGGTACCGACAAGGGTGCCTGCCGCGTGGGCGAATACTCCCTTACCGACGCGCGTTTTTCAAAGATAGACAGATTCATGGCCGACACGCTGTTCGACGAGAACCACGGCGGCGAACACGGCAACTCCCATATAGCCGTGGGCGATTCCTACTCCGACACTTACGCGGGCGAGATTTCCAGACTGACCAAAGAAATCAAAGAGAAGCTCGGCTACAACAGCTCGGCCGTCCACTGGGACCTGGTGAATACCGAGGATAAAAGGGTCACGGCCAGGCTTAAGAACGGGAAAACCGTCACCATCTACGAGAACGGGATGTTTAGGGGCTAGGGGCTAGGGGGCTAGGGACTAGGGGCTAGGGGCTAGGGGGCTAGGGACTAGGGGTTAGGGGCTAGGGGCTAGGGGCTAGGGGAAATATAACCCTATACGCTAGCCCCTCGCCCCTATACGCTAGCCCCTCGCCCCTATACGCTAGCCCCTCGCCCCTATACGCTAGCCCCTCGCCCCTATACGCTATTTTATATGTCCACCCTTTCTGCGGCTTTAAAGACGGAGCGCGGCCGGTACGTGGCTAAAGCCGTGTTCCTGGCCGGCTTTTCGGCCACATGCATGTTCTGCGGCTATGAGTTCATCCGCTCAAGCGCCGAATCCATATTCATCGCCGAATTCGGCGCCAAAGCCAAAGTCTACGCCATGTGTTTCGTGCCGCTGATGATGGGGCTTTTGATATATCTCTACGGGCGCCTGCTTTCCGCTGTCGGCGGGGCGCGGGCGATGGCGGGGTCCATACTGGCCAGCATGGCCGTCTTCGTGCTGTCCTTTTTCGCGCTCAAAACCGGGCTCAAAGCGGCGGCGTTCTTCCTTTATGTCTTCAAGGAATCGTATGTGGTGATAATCGCGGAGCAGTACTGGTCCTTCATCAACAGCACGCTCAGGGACGAAGAGGGGAAGGTCTTCAACGGGCCGGTGGCGGGGCTGGGCGCGCTTGGTTCCATGATAGGCGGTTACATCGTAAGCCGTTACACGGCTGTCCTGCATACGGAGCCTTTCATACTCCTTTGCGCTCTTGTCATGCTGCCCGCCATGATGCTGTTCTGGGCGGCTTATGCCTGCGCCGGCGAGCCGAAGCCCGCGGCTGACGAGGCCGGGGGGAGGAAAGGGCATCTCCACCTGAGCATCTTAAAAGAAAATCGCACGGTGTTTTATATAGCGCTGATCATCTTCGCGACGCAGGTGGTGGCCACCGTCATGGACCTCAATTTCGCCCTGCTGGTGCAGGATGCCCTGCCGGATAAGGACCTGCGCACGGCGTATCTCGGCGGGTTCTGGATGAAGGTCAATATATTCTCTTTCAGCATGCAGTTCCTGCTGACGCCGCTTCTGTTAAGGCATATCAGCGTCAGGTATATCCAGGTTTCGATACCGGTGGTGCACCTGGCCGCCTGCGCCCTGCTTCTGGTCTATCCGCAATTGGGCGTGGCGGCTTTAGCCTTCCTGCTTTTCAAGGGCATGGATTATTCCATTTTCAGGGCTTCCAAGGAGACGCTTTATATACCGTTCTCATACGACACCCGCTATCGGGCCAAACAGGTGGCGGACGCGTTCTCATACCGGTTCTCAAAAGGTTTTACCGCCCTGGTCCTTTCCGCCGTCAGTGCCGTGACGATTATCCCCGCGGCGGCCTACGCGGCCGCCGGTTTTGTATTCTCAAGTGTGTGGATGTGTCTGGCGTTCCCGCTGACAGCCAAAAGAAGGTAGGTAGTAGGTGGTAAATAGCAGGTAGGTTAATGAGATCCGCATTTCCTTCCCCACCTACCACCTACCACCTACCACCTACCACCTACCACCTACCACCTGACACTTACCCACACGTAAGACTGTTGGTAAGCGTTGCCGGGAGCAGCGCTGGGGGGCATACAGCGCGGAGGGAAAAACCAGTCGTGATATCAGCTAGACGTTGCAACCCACGCCACACTGTAGTGTTTCCCGGATCCCCATCTCCTTTTCTCCCTAAAAAACCCCCTAATGCAGCAACCATGCGCGTCGCATCCCGCAGCGAGGGTGGACTTCCCGGCGGCGGTTTTCTTTTAACGTAGACGTACAACGCTTTCCACTCGTCTTCTCCTAAAATCATATCACACCCGGCATCCGGCGTTTCCCTGCTTTGCTTTGTCAACCAGTAAATCCGCCATGCCACCACCATGTCAAGCGCCAGACATGACCTTAATCCCTCCACGCTGTTTAAACAACGGTCCTCAATACGGCAACCGCTTTTTAATGTTTTATGATACACCTCAATGCCCCATCGCTTTGAATACCACTCTATCCGCTTACAGGCTTGTTCAAATGTTTCTGTTTCCACAGTAGTTATCAACATCCACTCCACAGTTTCATTTTTACCCGGCGCCTTCTCCTTCTCCACCGCATATATAACCCATGCCTTTACGAACGGCAAATTCTTGCCCAACGGAGGCTTAAGCATTACCTCCGCATATCGCACCGCCAATTTTACCTTCCCCGCAGGACGCGAACCTCTCCTGGGTAACGATACTTCCAGCTCCCCCTTTATCTCCTCATTTTCCATCTTCTCCCACAAAGCTATAGCTTCTTGCCCGCCGCTTCCTGCGGCTGCGCCAGGGGATTGCCATTCATCGCCTCCTTTCACTTTCCTTCCCCTCGCCTTCCCGGCCCTCACCAGCAATTTGGCGCCGCTTTCGTTTTGCTGCGCCTCCGCAAATAATTCGTATAGGTCCGCTTCCCTGTCCCCAACGCTTACCAACAGCGTGTCCGGACACGCTTTCTGCGCTTCGCCCGCCACACGATAGCTCCTCAGCCATTTCATGCTCTCTTTCGCTTCTATCGGCAATTCATGGCGTCTGGAACTCTTTCCCGCCTCTTCTTCCTCTCTTGCCCAACACTGCGCATCCAATAATCCCAGCGGCGTTCCCGCCTCGCTAAATGCCAGCGTGTCGTGCAATAATAATCCGACAGCTTTGTCCTGCTTCTTGTTTATCGGCCCAAGGCCGTATTCCGGCCCATGCTTCGTGTAATTTAAACTCGTGGTATCCTGCACAGCCAACACCGTCTTTTGCCCCCTGATGCGTTCCAGCGTAGACTCTATATGCGGCCTTAATAATTTATCCATGGTTACCCCCTTATTCCTGAAAAACCTGTATGCCGCTTTCACCTTAGCCGCCGACCCGCCGCACGCCGCCGGCACCAACTCCCCGGGCTGCTTACAAAAATCACGCGCTAAAGTGTATAGCCTTTCCTTTAATCTGTCATCATAAAACTTCACCATCCCGAACTCCGCCTCCGCCCAGTCGGCGGCATCCTGGACCCGGCCCAGCTTCCCCAATCCCGCTTCCGGCTCATCACACAGAACCTTACGCCAACCCTTTGTAAGCGGATACAGATAAATGTCCTTCTTCCCGTCGCTCACCTTGCCATTCTGATGCGGCGTCGCCCTGCTTGCCGTCTGACCTATATGCGTCCAGTTTGCCGCACGATAACAGGTTCCCTTAAATCGCCGCGGATCAACAAACGTCTCCGCCAATACCGGCTGATAACCATACCTCTCCTGCCAATCCTTGCCCAGCCTTTTAAGACTCTTACTCAAGATGTGGGACGCTAAATGCGGCACTTTTACCGTCGGCAATATTAAAAAACGACTGTTGCATGCCACCTCATGTAAATGTGCGCTTCTGGCTGCCTGACTCCACCCTATCCACTTATCCCGTAGTCGTAATTTGCGCGTTCCCGCGCTGAAACTTAGGGCGCCTAACCAGCCGCGCTCCACGCTTCTCACCAGATACCGTATCTGCGCTCCGCATAATGGACCGCTGCCAAGATAATGATATTTGTCCATCAGGCTGTTCCATATCGCCGAGTATTTGCTGTAACGGCTGGTTACGGCAAATACCTCCACCTCCCCCAAGCCGGCCAGACTACAGCTTACACCGGTCAACTCAGGCAACTTCCCCGCTTTTTTCGTTTTGCGCTTTTGAAAAGCATACGCCTTCTTGCAGTCCGGCAACTTGATTGCCCCGCGACGATGCAACTCCAGCAGCGCTTTGCGACAACCTACTTCCTTGTACCTGCCGTCGGGGCCGCGCAAATCCAGCAGTTCACATGTTTTTAACGACAACTGCCGTCGTGTTATCCCGGGATTGCCTTCCATTATTGAATTTACTTGTTTAATTGTATCTTTGGTAATTTCCTGTTTGCATATTCTCATGCCCTCTACTATATTCTATAATTACCTCGGTGTCAAGTGTGTCTAAGTGTCAGCTGCCGGCAGGCAGGCAAAGGGTGTACGCTAAGAACGCAAAGATTACACGCCGTTAATGACACGTTTTATTCCGTCTTTTACTCTATGTCCTTTGCGTTTGCTTTGCGTTCTTTGCGGTTAAAACCAAAAATCAACCGTAA